>JAJRQD010000109.1 GCA_024280435.1 archaeon
AGATCCATGCATTCTCCCACTGAAACTTGCCATGATAATTTTGTAACTACAAATTTTCACCAGCAGTTATGAAAAATATTATACCATTGGATCCTCATACTTATTTTTAACTTATAGTAAAATGTTGTTTCTATGATATTGCAATATATTCTTATTTTGAGATTTTTGTTCAATTATTTTTTCAGTTTAATTTTTCATGGGAAATGTACAAGTTTAATCTTTTATCACATTATATTCTCCGCGAAACTCCCAATTAATCAATCTGTATTTCAAACCTGATGTTTCTATTTGTTCCAACTGACATCTAGCTTTGATAGGCTCTCTGTCTTTCCTGAATAATTCTAGTACTCTTGCATCAGATGGTACGATATTTATGGGCATTTCATCAATTGAATACCATTCTAATTCTCCTTCCTCACTGGATATGATCTCTGTTTTATCTATAAATTCATAATAATAATACAATTCAAATGAAATCAGTATTTTACTATTCTCTACTAGATCCTCATACAGGCTGCAATAGATGGATGGATTGACACTCAAGCCAGTCTCCTCCATTATTTCTCTGATAACTGCATTCATAGTAGACTCATGTTTCTCCACTTTACCACCTGGAAATGCATACCAGTCTTTATATGGTGCTTTGTTTCTTTTAATAAGTAGAATTTTATTTTCTGAGAAGATCATGCAAGTAGATATTTGGAGTACCATAATCAAATAAAAATAATATTATTTGAATTGATTTCTATTGCTCCCTGTTTTATAATTCAGTCTCTGTTGAATTTAAAGTTTTTACTTTTGGTAATTTATTTTTCTGGTCTCCACGATGATAAGAGCTTGTCAAAGCTTTTGCCTGCACTATGGGTATACATTGTCTCAATACATCATCAGGTGAGATATTCTTATCATTCACATCAATAAATCCTTTGAAATCAATTATCTGGGAATTGAATTCCTTATTGAAAACTCTTAGAAAATACCTCATTGATCTTTTAAGAATTCCCGCAGGTCTATCAGTTTGTAATATAATTATATTATCACCAATTCGTTCAAAAATTATCAAACCACCATTATAGTTCATCTTTGATACTTGAAGATCTTTCTTACCGACTAACTCACCAAGAATGGTATTGACAGACGTGAGGGATGGAGCAATTAGAAAATCAGAGGTGGTTAGTGTATCTTTCAACTCTGCTGCGTAAAGCAATTGTCCTTTTGAGGAAACAATCTGAAGGAACATGATTTTACTAGGCGTTAAGTATACAAAATTTGGATATCTAGTATAGAAATAGGCCAATATTAGTAATGTAGGTATTGTTGATAAGAAACCGCTAACATCAAATCCTGTGAAAAATACCTCAAGAAGCTCTAGTACAGATGCAATTGCAAATATCACAACAGACAGGGAGATTATACCAAGATAGAATTTAATTTGTTTACTATCAGTTACCGTGTATTGTTTGACATATACATACAGTAATAGCATTGATATTATCATCTGAATAGTATCAAAAACCAATGAATCTATCGTATGGTGCTCTAAAAAAGGCCAAATCTCATCTGCATATATTAATTTACCAGTAGATACAAAATAAATAGATAAAGCTAGATATATTGATAATAATCCAGACATTAATCCCATTCTTACAGAATTCATACTATCACTTAGAAATTGTTCAGCCATCAAGAATAAAACCAAAATTGCAAGTAAATGGAAGAAACGTACAGGATCCACGGGTAATGAATGATTTAAAGTATCATTAGAAGCATATTTGAACAGGAGCCAGTCATCAATAAAGTATAGTTTAAACAATTGTAATATTCCCATAACAGTTACAAAAAAGAATGAAATAATAAACCAATCAAGTGCATTCACCTGAGTTTTCTTTCTTTTCACTAGAAATAGTATTGTTAAACCTCCAGCCAGTAATACAAGAATTAAAGGGGAGATTAAATCTGCTGTATCAACATTCATATATGCAAATAGTAATTATTGCAGTTAATAAATATAATGAGTTACTGTCTGTTCAATAATATATTATTTTTAGATACTTTGCATTAATTTATCAGTCCAATTTGATCTATTGACCAATTGAATATCCGTATTAATGATGAACAACTTATATATTTTAATTTTACTATAATATCGCAATTATTCAAAAATAAAGATATTATAGTTTACTTGTTTTCGAAATTTTAGTATATTATAGTATTTTTGAGTTATAAATTGTAAATAATTAATTATAAACCTGTACATTCAGTCTTTTCAGCAAATAACAATAGAATATAGGTATTATTCAGTATCAAATACAGGAATACTAGCAGGTGTCAAATAAATTCGAAGATGGGATAAAGTGAGTATTACAAAATGTATCAGGAATTCATGTAATAATACACAATAATGAGAATAATTACTGGTAAAAAACCAAGAAAATGTGGCACACAAGGTTTTCCTCACGATCTTTACCAAAGTTAAAATATATGTGTACAGTAAGAGATGATTTCTATAATTACCAGTTTCCCAGGCGAAATTCATCACAGATGCATTAATTTTTTGTACAGATACAAATTAAATTGAAAAATATGATAATTCTTACAAAATTAGATCTTAAAACTTTAAAAGTGAACACTTACGATAATTTTTATTTTATATCAATATTTATAGAAACTAAACTCTTCTTTTCCTAATCAGAACGATCACTGAGAAAAGTGATAACAAGGATATATAAAATGAAGGTGCAGGTAGGTCCAAAGTAGGTACATCATCTGTACTAGTATCTGATTCATTATTATTTGTTGATGTATCATCAGTTGTTGGATCATCTGAAGCAGTATCACTTGGATCTGATGGATCATCTGATGGTGGATCGCTGGGATCTGCATTTGGTGGATTAGGATAATTCTGATTCCAATCCATATAGTTAATGAAATATCCAATAGATATTTGATCATCATAGTAATTTGTACCTGTATTTAAACTCGCACCTATTGTAAATGTGAAATTACCATCACTGAAAGAATTGTGTAGTACATCTCCACCAATTATGAAGCCAATATTATAAATTCCAGGTGCAATATTCATCATATTATAGAAATAACTGCCAACAAAATAATCCGTCTCTGTTTTAATATCCAAATATACATCTAAATTACCAAATTCCTTGACTTCAATAGTGGTATTGAATATTAGATAGTCTTTCATTTGAGAATCCGGTACATTGACAGGAGCTATATAGACATCATAAGGTCTGATATATACTTCTGGATTATCATATTGATTTGTACCAATGTAGAAATTGAAGAACTGAAAATTATAATAAGTATTACTTGTATTATTATTGAAATACAGATATTCATCTATGTATAAATCAATATTTGATTGGTAATAACCCTGATCAAAGAAACTTGTTGATACAGATATATTGAGATAATATATTCCGGAATTATAATATTGGTCATACGCATATGAAGATGCAGAATATGACATATTATTGATATCATAAACATTTAATGTTAAACTATAGCTGAAATAAATATCTCTATAAGCATATAAAGTTAAACCAATATTATAGTGATCAATTAAACCATTTCCATCCAAATCCACAGGGTAAAGTGTATTATATGTTAATGTGTAATAAATACTCTCAAAAATATCACTAGAAACATTATAAAACCAGGTAGGATAAGGTTGCAGGTAATAACTAGTTCCATCTTGTATAAAGAATGAACCCTGACTTTCAACATTCAAATCCAAATATGCATAGTACGATTGTAATCCTGCTGCATAAACTAGAGAAGTACCTGTAAAGTTTCCAGCTGAGGTAACATTCATACTAAAATTATCAAATGAATCCAGAAATTCCATATAATATCCGGCGACATATACATTGATAGTACTGAATAATTCAAAAAATCCAGGCTTATTCACAGTTACATCGTATGTTATCTCGATGAAATCAGCTGAGTAAGTGGGGCTACTGACATAAAATCCTGTATCTATATCTAGGAAATTTATTGAAACTGAATTCAATACAAATAGTTCTTTTTCAAATATACCACTGAGTGCAGTTATTACAGTTGTATTTGAAGGTGTGTAGTAACTGTTATAATCATAAAGATAACTTCCATATATATTTATATTGAATGTCAGTATACTGTTATATTCTTGCAGGCCATATGCAGAATAATTAAGACTACCAGAGTAAACACCAGCAGTTGTATTAAATATATCATAAGACATATAATTCAACGATTCTAAATATGAACCATTCATATATACATCAATATTTCCATATACACTGAAATCACCTGGCTTAGTTAATTCAGCAGTGAATTGTACTTCTATAAAGTCTGCAGTTCCGGTTGCAGTTGTTACATACGCCCCTGTTTCAATATCTAGAAAATTAATTGCATCCACTGTTATAACCAGGGGTGGTTTCTCATAAAGCACAGAACTGATGTAGTAATATGAAAGTTCTTCTGTAAAAGTACCAATATAGGTACCATTATTGTCATATTCATGGACATTTAATCTTAATTCCACATATCCATTCATGTTTAAATCATATATTTTTACACCATCAAATGTAACCATGAAATTCATTATTCCAGAAAATGATGGATAATAATAATTATTTTCACTCATCAACCATGTTTTAGTGATGTTGTCATACATATTCACAAAAAATTGGTAATTGCTTGTTGACAAGACATTTGCATTTATATCTACATTCAAACCATCATATAATCCATTGGAATTGTTCTCAAATGGATTGATAGTTACTGTTGATGCAAATGATCCATTTACTGTAATATTATTACTAACATTCTGTAGTTCTGAGGTAGAACTATTCAGAGATGAGAATATTAATATTATTAATACAAAAGTTATTTTTAGTACTTTCAATTTGAATCCTCTTGCATAAATGAACCCATTAAAGTTTATAAAGGTTCTTTAATATAATTTTATTTTTAACAATATATCTAAAATCAATTAGCTTTAATGTTCAATGCTTTAAATTGAATATTATATTTTTCAATACTAATAAATCAGTCCGCATTTCTCTGGATCAAATGAATTGTATTAATCTAACGCCTATGATCTCACCGATGTAGTTCATTATATAAACCATTACCCATGCAATTATTCCAACCCATGTGGACCTCTCGTAGGTTCCTCCTCTCATCAACAAAGCTTTGATGACATACACAGAGACCACAAATGTTAGAATTGGGATAATCTGTCCGATACCCAGAATGGATAACATTCCAGCAACAGCAGAAACTCCGATTATCAATACTAATATCACCACAGCAGTAATGACTGCATTGATATAGTATGACTTTGTTAATTTCACATTTCTATCACCAAATACCTTATCACCGACAAATAATGCTAATGCAAGTAATAATGCAGAGATAGTGAATAATATTACATCTTCTAATGCCATGATCTGATTTTATTTTATGTTTATATAATAATATTGAGTTTGTTTTGAATATCTATCATCGAATATTTTCAATTTACTCACAGCTCCTTCAGGTGGTTGTTGAAATATATTCATATATTTATAATTCACCGATTTATCCAGTCTTTGAAGTTTTAATTCTCCATTGAACAATAATTTTTTTATTAAATTCAATAGATATAGATTTATTGAGATTACAGAGACATTATGCAGCAACAACTTATATCTTTGATAAAAAGAGCAGGAGAACATTACTACACTGGCATGAGAAATTGAGAAGTTATTTACCACCTGGTGGTCATGTGGAGGAGAATGAGGCACCTTTTGAAACAGCAAAAAGGGAGATACTTGAGGAGTATGAATTGAGAAACATTGAATTTATTCATCCAGAAATGCCAAGAAGACTAGATGAACGATCCTTTCTACTAGAAATGCCACATTACCTTGTAGAGGAAATTATCAGGGATGATCATATACATCTTGATTGGATATTCTTTGCGTGGGTTGATCTTGAAGAATTATCAGGTGTATCAGATGATGTCAAAAAAATAATCAGATGGTTTACAATTGATGAAATTCAAAATGAAGTAAATTGTTTCGAAAATGTGAAAGAATTGGCAATTATTGGAATGTCTAAATTCTACTGAAAAATTCTATTGATATAATTAATTCATACCAAATCGATCAATTAGAAAGCTCTCTATCTCGTTTGTTATAGCGATAGTTTGCATGAACTTCTCCTCTCCAATCCCTGTTTTAATTATATGCTGTACCTCATCCCAATAGGTATATGCATTCATTATCATCTCCATACCATTCTCGGTAACTGATATTACTTTTTGTGATCTACTAGTGCTTGATATTTGTAATTTAATGAAATCCAAATCCTCTAGAACTCTGAGATTTCTGGAGAAAGTAGATTTTTCCATGGCAAGTCTAGTTGCAGCATCTCCAATTGATGGCTTTCCATCATTGTGATCTTGCATTCCTTTTATTGTCAGCATTATCGCAAGTTGATTGATATTTATTCCAGATGGTTTAAGATAAGAATCATATATTCTGGTAACAATTCTCGATAGTTTCCTCACATTTGTCGACATACACATATCAATTAATGAGAGGAAATCCATATTATATCATTTCTTTTCAATTTATTTATACTTTAGGTTGTTTTGGCCTTACAAGTGTTTATTCCAAAAATAGAATAGATCAAGCATGTATTTAACAATGCAGTACCAATTGGTATGATTGATAACACAATTAATGTGATACCCAGTGTTGTGTTACTTCCTAAAAAAAATATTCCGGAGACAATAAGAATTGCTCCAATTATTAATCTAATGTATTTATCTGTCGAACCTACGTTTTTTGCCATAATTGTTCATCTCTTTGTATATACAATAGTTGTATATACATTAGTTGTATATACAATCTATTTAAGTTTATTGGTAGGTGTGAAAATATTGTGTAAAAATAGTAGTACTTTGAATAAAAATAGTGATTTATTCAAAATTTCCATCAATTTAATGAATTACCTTATCAGATTACATATACTTAATAATACTGAAGTATTTAACAAATTAATTTAGGATTATTGTTTGGAACAAGAATTTTGAGGTAGGGAATGAAATAATTGACAATCAGCTTAAAAACTTATTTGAGGAGAATAACAAGCTATATGTGGCAGATTTAAATGATGAGAATATAGTCCAGGGATTATTTTCCTTTCTAAATGAATATATTGTTACTCATTTCAAGGCAGAAGAGCAGCTAATGATAGATTATAATTATGAGAAATATGAATATCACAAGAAAATACATGATGAATTTTTGAACACTATCAACAAAAAAATAAAAAAGTATAATAATAATAAATCAATTGAGATAATTTATTCAATAAGAAACCAGGTCTCTAAATGGTTGGTTCATCATATATTGAATGTAGATATACAGATGAAACGATTCTATCTATCCATACATGAATGATCTATTTTATTCTATTATAAATTTATGCAATTATGTTACCATTTCAATAGTAACAAAATCTAAGTGTTAATATATGAGGTGTGTCTATTAATTATTATGAGATATAAATACAAACATCCAATTTCAACAATAGGTACAATTTTCTTCTTTGCAGGTATTTTCACACCACTACCATTTATGATGGGCTTTGGACTGGCGATAATTTGCTGGATAATAGGCAAGCAATTTGAGGATGAATACAACAGAAACAGAGTAATCAATCCAATAATCAGTAATATAGAACATAGTGGAGCTGAGAAAATACACAGTAACAAATCAGGATTTATTGATACAGAACCTGTTAATAAACAAACTTTGAATAGATCCCAATTCTGTGTTATGTGTGGTAATAAATATTCATTGGAATTTGATTTCTGCAATAATTGTGGACGAAAATCAGAGTACAGATTGAGAGTTAATGTCTAATTCATATTAATGGGATAAACAATTAGTAGATGTTGAGATTGTAATTTTCATTAGTTTTTCAATAATGTATATTATTTTCAATATAATAGTTAAATGTAAGAAACTATTATCTTAATGGTTATAAATTAATTTGCACATCATAAATATATTAGGATATTTTGTTATGACAATTTTAGAATTGAAATTTGACAAAAAAATTTACTCCACCAAAGTTAGACCACTATGGTGTCCTGGATGTGGAGATTTCGCTATGTTCAAAGCATTGAAAGAAGCTCTATATGAATTACAGTTAGATCCAAAACAGACAATTCTTGTTGCAGGTATTGGTTGTAGTTCCAAAATGTCTGATGCAGTTGGTGTGTATGGATTACATAATATCCATGGAAGAGCTATACCATCCGCAACAGGTATTAAAATGGCTAATCACAATCTGAATGTCATAGTGTATGGTGGGGACGGAGATATGCTAGGTATTGGTGGAAACCATTTCACTCATGCTTGTAGACGAAATATGGACCTTACTTTAATTATTCCTAACAACCATACTTATGGATTAACCACTGGTCAAACTTCTCCAACCAGTGATATTGGATACAAGACAAAAACTAGTCCCAAGGGATCATTTGATAGACCAGTCAATCCTGTTTTTGCAGCTATCTCAGCGGGCGCAACTTTTGTTGCAAAAGTATCATCAGCAGATAATAAGCATATGGGTAAAGTGATGACTGCTGCAATAGCACATAAAGGTATGTCAGTAGTTGTTATTGATCAATTCTGTATTACATGGAATAGGATCAATACTCCAGATTATTATGCAGATAAATATTTTGATGTACAGGAAACTGATCATGATCTCTCTAATTTCGAGGATTCTCTATTATTAGCCAATATGACAGGAGATAGAATACCATTTGGAATAATTTACCACACTGAGAAAGTAAAATCATTTGAAGAGAATTATTCACAACTTCAAGGTAAATCTAATGTAGAGAGAAGAAGTAGACAATTGATTGATGTCTCTGATATGCTTGATAGTTATATCTAGAAGAAAACACTGATAAAATTATATTAATAAAACAGTAAATAATTGATATACAATATATATTGGACAGAGTTGTTCCTGTAATATATTAATAAATAGGAGTTCATATTATTTTATGAACAGTGATAATGATGATTTCATATCACTAGATGATCTAGATGATATTTTAGATATAGATAGTGAAACAAATAATTTAGATATAGATAGTGAAACAGATAATGAATTCAGAGAAATGATTGATAGACGTGATAAAATTGCATCCTCATTGAATGAAGAGGATGTATTGAGAATAGTTGCACAAAATATCTTAACTAATAATGAATACCCCACTGCGATCAAACTAGAACAATTACTTACCACAATACCTGAAATATCTGAATTAAAACAGATTATTGATGATGTTTATCACGATAGACAAATAAGTAGATCAGAATACCGAACTCTTGTCGGTTTATTGGATAATAATTCTGAGAGTGAAATCCATCAAGTTATCCACAATGTATTACTTCATGATAGAATTTCTATACAGACTAAACTTGAATTATTACTGATCTGTGTTCCAGAATTTGATGATCTGATCACTAGAATCGGTGATGAGCTTGAGAAGGATCATATCGGGGAAGATGATTATAACTATATTATTGACTGTCTGTGGAAACGGAGGAATAATCGAAGAAATTAATTAATATTGATTTTATAGCACACAAAAATTATAGATTACAACAATTATAACTAATTGTTCCTATAAATTATAAAATACAGTTATAGAAGCATGATTATTGAATTCATACTCATCACCATTATTCATTTTTAATCATGAGGTCAGATTAAAAATACTTGAATTGCTATTGAATGGTCCTATGACACAGACACAAATTGCAGAGTTTATTAATATCTCAGCATCTGAAATATCTAGACATCTATCAAAACTGGGTTCATCACATTTTATTAGTAAAGATGATAGAAAGTACACTATAACTGAATATGGAAGCACTTCTATGAGATTATTCGGTCCATTGAAGTTTTGGTTTGATAATTCAAAATATTTCAATAATCATCCAGTTAATTTATCAGATGATTTTATACTTCAAATGGATATACTTGATAATGCAGAGTTTATTGAGGGACAGGGATTTGTAATGATTAAATTTGATGAGATGATTAAAAATGCTGAGATTGAGGTGTTTACCATGACAGATCAGCCATTTCCCTTTGGAAAAGAAAATGTAAAGGCACATTACATTCTTCCACCTGAATTCATGAAATATGATTTGAATCCAGCAGAGAGTTTGAAATTGAAAGAGATTGATATCAGATTCCATGATAAATTACCAATTGCTTTACTGATTATTGATAAGAAAACAGGTTCAATTCATTTTCCAGATAATACTGGTAGAATAGATTTTAATTTTGGTTTCTTCTCTAGTGATAAAAAAGTAGTTGCCTATTTAATTGATTTATGGAATTATTACTTCAATACAGGAACACCAGTTTCATATTATGATAAATCAAACTGATATTCAAGCAATATTTTGAAGCATAAAAAAAATTTGTATCAATAGAAAGTTGATCTTATCTATCTGTGGATGTATTATTTTATTGTGAACAAATCATTAATACTCACAGTAGCAGATCCACAGGATATCATCTCATTCTATCTTGAAAAAGAGTTCAATCTGATTGTAAATACCAGAGAGCTAATCAAGATAACTTTGATTGAGAATGTACTGATCTTTGAATTCGATAATCTGGAATTTAGACTTGAGATCTCATTCGAAGATCTGATGAATATACGTGATGATAACAATGAATTGGTACACAGGTGAATAAATTGACTGAAATTACATTTCCTAATCTAGAACGAAGAATTATTGGATTAACTGCTATTACAGCAGGTATAACATTATTAATTATCTCTGCATCTGGTCCTACTGGGTTTAATAAGATAATATACAAGACAAGTCCCTCAAGTATTTATCAGATAATTGGACAAGATATTGCGAATATAATATTACTGGCACCTCTGTGTTTAGTGGGGGGAATTGCCCATCTTAGACAGAAAAAGTGGGCCAAGTATTTGCTTATTCTCACTCCAATATATCTGTTCTATATGGGTTTGAGTTATGGTATTGGTATGGAATGGACTATGCAGGAATATTCTGGAAACTCACATAACTATTTCTTCCTATTTGTGATACTTATGATCAGTAGTTTAATCCTACTAATTGGAACATTACCCCTATTCTCAGAGAATGATGCACCAGAATTCAATAGAAGCTCATTGAACATATATTCACTACTGATGATATTGTTTCTATTGATCTTCTCTAAAATGTGGATTGATCAGGTAATACAGGTGATTAAATATGGTGATACCTCAAATGGTTCATATTCAAGCTCACCAAATTTATTCTGGGTTATAAGATACCTTGATCTTGGATTTACAATACCACTGGGATTTATCTCAATATATTTACTTTGGAGTCGTCCAAAACGTACATATCCAGTGATTCAATTATTCTTTGGTTTCTTTATAACCATGATAACAACTGTGAATTGCATGGGTATAAGCATGCTTTTGAATAATGATCCTGAGATTGTTATTGCAGATATGTTTGTTTTTATCATTCTTGCGATATTAAGCTATACTGGATATTTCTATCTAATGAAAAATATTAAAAGCTGAGAGACAATAATCATTCAACTAGTTTTGTAAATGTTCAATGACTTATTAGTTGTAATTTTTTATCAAAAGAGGTGTTTTGATACTTTATTAAAACAGGAACCATGAAAAAATCAATTTATTGATCTGATATTTTAGTTATATCCACCTGTACTGTCTCATTCAACTTGATATATACAATATATGCACTGATTATAGATGTTGGGATACCAAATATCATCAGTACAAGAAATACATTATCCAATCTCTCAATTAGAATAGATTGTAAGGAGATCAGTGGGATATATATTGAGAATAGTATCAAACTTTGTATTGCCTGTATATTACCTCGCATTCTTGTTGGAGTATTCTCAATCAACATCAATCTATTCACATCTGTTATATTCCAGAATGCACCAATTCGCAATCCCTGGATAATACCTGATAATATCCATCTCTCATTCAGTATTACATAGTACTCGATTGGTAACAATATAGCAACCATGATGCTGTTTATTATATATGAGGGTCTTCGTCCTATCCTGTCAGTGATAATACCCTGGATAAAGTATGCAACTCCAACGAATATGATAGAATAGGTGATTATTATATTCTTATCTCTCTCAGATATACCTTGTTGTTCCATAAATACCTCGTTATAATTCTGATTCAATCCAACAAAGAATATCATCATACCTGTTGTTATGAATATCCATTTAATCTGATGCCATGTTGGTATTCTTCTAGCATCCCTCCATGCCTGCAATAGATTGATTTTCTCAATACTATCATTATGTTTATTCTCTGATTTCATTATCACATAGGCCCTTGTTTCTTTAAGAAATAGTATAGATAGAATGATAACAATTGATCCAACAATAATTGGGAGAAAAAGAATTGGTTTCCAATTCTTGTGTTGGTCAGTGATAAATATATTTCTGAGCCATGGAACTGCGAGTAATGAGATCAGACCTGCAATTTTTACATATGAGAATACCTGTGCTCTTTTATTTGCTCTTACCTCCTCATTGATAAAGACATAGTGCATGTCATTGATAAGAAAGAATGACATTACAGAGAAACCGATAAAATATTCATTGAAATCATTGGAAAGAACAGTGATAAGAGTACCTATGGTCATTCCAGCAGCAGATATGATGAATATTATCTTTCTACCATATCTATCCTGATATGATTTGAATACAGTTGCAAATACTGCAAGAAATAATGTGATGATACCCAGTGAATTGAAGAATGCAGTTGCAGATTCAAGATCTGGATAGATACCCGTATTCACAAGATATTCATTTAGTATACTCGAGCGGATATATGCAGGTGCAAGTGTTGCATATTCATCAAGTATATGTGCCAAAGATAGTAACACGATGAGAAAAATCATATATCTTCTAGAATATTTAATCGTATCAATTCCATATCTTTCAGTTGAATCGATACTATCATTCATTTATATTATAAGTCTTAATGAAATTTAAAAGAATATCGTGTCTATTTCAAATATTATATTTGTGAAATCATACATTTAAGTCTAAATAATAGTTTTATTTCTTAATTATCAGATATCAATTCAGTACCATTTTTAAGCAATTCTTTTGCTTCTTCAGGAATATCTTCAAATTTATTCTCACTGATATCTAATTCCTTGAGATGATACATTGATTTTATTGATACTGGCAACTCACTGAGATTATTATTTGATATGACCAGTCTTTTCAATTTATTAAGATCAGATATATTATCCGGAATTCTTTTCAATAAATTTTTGCTTAGGTTAATATCCTCTATCTCTTCTAACATTGTTATCTCATCTGGAATATGAGAAATCTGATTATTTGATAAATTAAGTTTTTTCAGATTTTTCAGATTTTTAATAGTATCTGGAATTACAGCCAATTTCATTGCACTCAAATACAATTCAACTAGTTTATCATTCTCAAATTTGTAATTCAGACCATAATTATACAGTTCATCTTTTCTCCAATCTGCATTGCCACCACGTAGCTCCATATCTTTCTCGATCAGATATTTATCATCCTGTAACCACAGCATGGTATAATGTAGATCTGGATCTGCATCAAGGTTCATTTTATTAACATCTGTAAGGAAATCAATCAGTATATCTTTATCATTCATAATTATTATTTTGTTTAATCATCCTATAAATGTTATTGCGAAAATTTATTGAAACATATAATTTTGTTATCTTTATTAATTCATTATCATCAAAAGTATGTAAAACAATTGTTTTCTGAATTTAATTTTCACATGAGTGTAATAATGATCTATTATTCAATAATTTCAAATAAGAGCTGAAATTCTGCCTTATAGTTATTAGTGCATTATCAGAGTGTAATTCTGTGTATTTTATTTTTTTAAATTATTCTTTCTGTGATAGATGAAATACAGGCTTTCATTATTGTTTAAAAAAATGTATAGTAATAAATACTTGATTATTTTTTAATGAATAATGTCAGAGCAAAATACACAACTTAAGGTACCTGGTACAAGAATGGTGTTCAATATACTATCATATACACCAATTTTCTTTATTATTTTATTATTAGGACTAGGTGCAATTATTCCCGATCTAGGTAGTAAATCTAGCACCAGTGATATATTTGATACAGACACTGATTTTGTGAATTTACTGTTTTTTATATTATTATTAATTATACCTATTCAATATATTGTGGCAAATAAAATAATTACCCATGCAAATAAAAATGAACAGAATTTGAAAAATAGATTTGGTTTTTATATCATAGCCATTAATATGTATGTGACAATTTCTATATATGGTTTATTATTGGGACTGTTATCAATATTTACAATTACACCCCCATATCTGAATTGGATACAAGTATTAATCTTCATATCACTAAGTATATTTTTCTCTCGTGGCTTCATCTCCTCAACTATCAACCCCTGATTGAAAGAGATAGAAGATCAGGAATTGTATGGAGAAAGCTATATACCGGATAATTATTGAAAATTAAATTTATTATATTAGTTGAATATACTAGTAATTCAATCACATCATACTAAGAATACCAGGTCTATCAACATGTATTGCACCATGGTTCTCAAGCATAAGTATTGCATATATTATTTTTTTAATGGAAACACCTCTCATCTGATTAGTGAAGTCATGCAATCTCATAGTAGAGTTTTCTTTCAACAGTGCAATAATGCCTACCATATACTCGCCATCCTCGTATATATTTTTCAGATGATCCACAGAGTCCTCTGATACATTTGAGATATACACATCATGACTTGCAAGAATAGTTCTGATCAGTTTTGCATCAAAATCAGATGGAAACATTCGTTTTTCCTCAAGAATATATATTAATGATTCAAGTATCAAACCGATATTTGATGGTAGAAGTACCTCAATTGAGTTGACTAGCATTTGCATCCATTTCTCCATCAGATTATCCAATTTGGTGTTTGATTCAAAATACTTGATCTGCACCATCTCCATATCTGATGACAGTATTTTCACAGGGTCTGTCTCAGGAATAGTTCCAATAGTAATATTGGCACCTGCAACTTCATTTATCATGATGATATTCAAATCATTCTTAGCTCTTATATGAGTAATATTCACCTCTGGATTTTTTGGTTTGGGTGCTCCAGGTATCATCATTTTTCTCTTTCTCTGGAATTCTGGAAGCTTCACAAAATTATAAGATCGTACATCTAGGTTGTGATCGATATATAGATTGTTAACACCTGTGACACCACCTTTACAAGTATGCAGATGTGAGAATAGAGCCAATCCATTGAATGGCGGAGGTGGATAAAAATCAGACTTATCTTTATCAGTAAATGTTATATTCTGTTGTTTTTTGCATTCATTGCACAGATAATGTACTAATTTCAAATGTTTACCCTCTAGATGATTAATCAATAATCATATCTTGTTATAACTTCATTAATTATAAAGAAAATGGATGAATTTTGGTAGCTTGATATTTTATCTGCTGTTTATTGCTATTTTTACGATTTCATAAGTATTCGTTCATGGATGAGCCCACATCCAAAACATACTAGTTCTTCTGTCATTTTCGCAATCATCACCTTATCATTGCACTCCTCACAATTAATCTCAAGTGATTGTTTGAATTCATCCATATCGGAGCTATTATCCACATAGTTTTTGGTGTAGAAATAGTGATAGTCACAGTATTCACATACATATCTGATTGTACTGATATTATCCACAGACTTGATACTCTGCCTGTTACAGAACCTGCAAATATCATTTGAATTGTACTGGTAGTTATATATCATTTTACAGGACCCACAGTATGCATCTCTTAATAGTTGATCGCAATCCACACAGTAATCCATAATGTCTCAATTAAAAAAAAAAGAATTGTTTTTATAAATTTATCACTAGTCAAAATGATAAGTTACAAAAAAAAAATTGTATGAAAAAATACTTGATAGATATTTAAATTATCTATTTGGATGTTTTAGCAGTTTTACTTTATCTCTGATCTCCACATGTAGATTTGAATTTGCAGTGAATAATTTTTGATATTTGCGTATTTTGTTGGTGATAAGCACTGTGTTTCCTCTCACTGCAATTCTCTGTAGACCAAAAAGTATATGCAGTAGATTTGTCATGAATTCATCTTTATTCTCATTATCTCTTATTTGAGAATCTAGTGCAGTTACTATCACCAGATACCCTTCCTTTTCTCCATACAGTAGATCATTGATGAGTGTATTTATTATGCTAATACACTGATACATTTGAAATGGCCTGGCAATTGATATATTTTGTAGTACATCATTTGCGTTTCTAGTTATTGACGGAAACATGTGAGGATTGAGCATATTTGCGATATCAACCAGTATTACGGGTACATTCTGTTTATATGCATCTACCATTGTCCAGTGAAGTGCTTTGTGTATTTCTTTAATATTTTTAGTAGTGATAACATTCACACCTCTTTGAAATTCAGAGATCTCACCATCAAGTATCTGTAATATTGGTCCATTGATTTTTAATTTATGTACTTGCATCTCGCTTGCAACAAGAAACATATTGTTCATTATAATTTGGATATAATGTGTATATCTATAAAGTTAGGGCTAGCAAGAGAGGTCACCGAAAGTATTCTAGATGTGATTTTCTGTAAATAATTGAATAAACTAGCTGAGATATAGGATTACATATTATTAAAATTCAGGTTGTGATATAAAGATCAATGAAAATGCAATTATGGTATTTTTAAATTAGAAATAACTTTCGGAATAGTATTTGTGAATAAGGTGACACAAATATAATAATTCGTATAAATCATAATATTGGGAATTATGATGGGATCTATCCGGAGTATAGGAATCTAGTCAATGTGACTATACCACATCACCTCAAATACACTATATAATATTTTCAATATACAAATGTTAGATTATCCTAATTAGTTAAAATAGACTTAAATACTATACAAGCATAATTAAACTATGATATGGGATGACAGTCGAGAACTAGGCCTTAAACTGATTGAAATAATCAAAGAAGGATATTTTGTCAATGCACATAGATTAATTTCGCTTTATAAAGGCGAGAAAGATATTGTTTTCAAACTAGCTGAAGGTATGATCAATTTCTATGATCAGAACACAAATGAAGAGAAAATAATCAAAGCTCTGGGAATATTCGAATCCCTTGATGCAGAAGAGCTGAGGAAAATAGACCCAGATCTGATGATGGACCTGTACTCATATTTATCTGTCACATATTCAAGAATTGGTAATAAAATACAGGCTAAGAAATATGAAACAATAGTGCTTGAAGATAGAAAAGCCAAAAAAATGGAAGCAAGAAGATTGAAAAAAGAGAGAAGGAAAAATGTAATTCCATGGTATAAAAGATAAAAAAATATCTTATTAATAATTTTCAGGCTGTTAAATTGTGGTAAATCACTTTATCCAGTAATAATTTTATCATCTTTTTTGTTTTCCATATCAATCATTGTGTTGTTTTTACATGATCTAATATGAGCAGTTAATGATATCCTTGATTCAAAGGATTTTTTGCAGTGTTTACAAACAGCATGGCTCATAATTTAAACATAGTTCTGTTTTATTTAAACATTGTCAGAAGAAATAAATTTTAGAAGGTAATAATGATATTTATTGCCAAATTATTTTTATAAAACTTGAAAATTGTTATCTATTTATCCTGGTAGGTAGGAGAGTATTCCATCCACATCTGGCCAATCAAGAAGCAATGTGATACCCTGAACAATCAGAGTGATACTTAAAATAAGAATAATTGGAGACCATCCAAGAACTACAAGTAAACCATCCATTGCACTTTCTTGGAAGAAACCGATAATGAATATTATCACTACTATTACAATAATACCTATAACTAACCATTTCAAGGATATATTGCTGAGAATACTGATCTCACCAACATTAGACATCACAAGATAGAATATACCAAGGCCAATAATGATAGCAGCAAGAAATGCAAAAGGTATCTTTTTCAGAGGTCTTGCAATTGTTGCAATAAAGAAAAGGAATCCAAATAATGCTGAATAATTAGTAATAGTTTGTTTGTTGTATACAATCAGTATCACAGAGGCGAATACAAGCACTGCACCTGCAAATGCTAACCATTGAAGTTTATGAGATTCTTCCTCTTCTGATTTTATCAATCTGTCAAATCCCATAACTACCCCGGCAATTCCACCGAGAATAAAAATGAACTCATAAATTGATCCAATAAATTCTAGAACCATAGTATTTGAACAATAATGTATTTATTCATAAGGCTTACTTGCAATATGTGGATTTTACATATTTTTTGTCATTGTATTAAATAAATTGTTTTTAGTTTATTGATTTTAGTTTAAGATAGCAAAATATTGTTGATTAACAGACTGTGATTCGAGTATTTGTATTTTTATGCATTATAAAGAGCATATCAAAGTATTGCTTCGTATTTATCCAGAACCAAATAATTTCTTAATCAATTTATGATATATGTAACTTAATGTTGCCTCGATTACTGTGAAATATTATAGAATATGAATTGTTGAAACTTAAGTCTCAAAATCCAATAAATTTAGTATTCGACATTGTTGAAATAAAGATAGAAAAATATGATCACTATAAAGAAGATGAGTGTATTACCCATTATTTTCACTTTTTTCTTCATTTTAGGATTTTTATCCAACTTATCTTCGAACAGATACAAACTTATTAAACTAATGGATAATAGAGTTTCTAAAAATGTTATCATTGAATAATAAAGAAATTCATTTTTGTTCTGCGATGAAAAAATAAGCAATAAAATTAGAGATATAGGGAATAATATGTGAAATATTAGACTTTTTCTACTTTTGATTTTAATAGTATCAATATAACTTTTTTTCACATCAACACTAATTTCATCACTACTTTCATATTTCATATTCAAATCACCAGTAGTACTTGTCACTATTAACAAAATCCCACAAGAAAAGAGTTCATGGGGAAATTATAAGACCTAATGAGACAGCTAGAAGTAATATTTTAACGACTGTTGCTAATGCATTTGATACTGCATCTGTTGCAAAGGCAGCAGTTCCCTGCTTATCTATGAAATCTATCGATTTATCTACCTTAATAAATATTTACAAGTAGTAGTATAAATACACTTTTTTTTTGAAAAATTGTCCTAAAATTATCTCAAATACGATTCATTTAGGTATCGGATATAATGTAAAATTATCTAATAGTACATTTGTTTCGTGCATAATCCTAACAATCAGTTATAGAATTATATTATTATCTACTCAATAATTTTTTTCATGCATATTTTATGATTTACACAATCAGATAGTTTATCCAGATATCCGAACCAAAGAATTAGAAGATATGTCCGTATATCTTCATAAGGCTTCTTCGCGTATAACTATCTCCAATTACAAAAGAAGATTAAGTATGAGATCAAAGATCTCTACTTTGAATGATTTCAAATTATTTGGATAAAGTAATGCCAATGATATTGATGAGTATTTCAGTGATGAATTGAGATACTAGATGAGGAATTACCATTCTTTGATGTGGAAAGTGAACTTTTTGAGTATAAAGTATCATACGAATATGGATAATTTGATGTAAATAAGCTTTAATTCCAGAAAATAAATATGTGTATATCTTGCACATATTTAAACATATTCTTTAAAATTTTGAGACTATACTCTATCTACCCACTGTATTTTAGTATTTTATTCATTAGATTTTCACAGTTTTTACCTAATCAATTCGACTTAAATTTTGGCAAAGTAGCACTTATACACCTTTTTTCCCATTTCCGTCCCACAAACGGTATATATAAATTGTAATTTAGATCTAATATAAATCTCTTAATCAATCAGAGTTAAATTACATGCTTTTTTATATCCATTATAAATAAAATTAATGACAAGATGATTTTACATGAAAGATGAAAAAAAAGAAAAACAGAAACTCTCCCTGTTAGGATCTGTATCACTTGGTACAGGAGTAATGATTGGAGCAGGTATTTTTGTCCTTATGGGTCAAATAGCAGAACTAGTAGGTGGTTTATTTCCAATTGCTTTTCTAGCAGGTGCAATAGTTGTAGGATTTAGTTCTTATTCCTATGTCAAATTCTCTAATACTTATCCATCATCAGGGGGTGTTGCTAAATTTTTAACGAAATCATATGGTCCAGGTACTGCAACAGGTACTTTCTCAATATTAATGTATGTATCCATGGTTGTGGCTGAGAGTTTAGTTGCAGGTACATTTGGTACTTATACATTGAGACTTTTTCCTGAATATGCATCCTATGCTTCAGTTTTAGGTGTATTACTTATTGCAGTTGCATTTATCATCAACATATCAGGTAACAAATTTATAGAGGCAACTGCTGCCATCACGGCAATAATCAAAGTATCAGGAATTGCCTTACTTGCCATTGTAGGCCTCATAATTTCAGGTTTTCCAAGTTTATCAGTAAATACTGTGTCTCAAAATGAACAGGTACTACCTGGATATCTCAGTTTTGTTGCTGCATTACTTTATCTATTCTTGCATATAAAGGGTTCACAACAATCACAAATCAGGGAGGTGATATCATTAATCCAAATAAAAATGTTGGTAGATCAATTATCATCTCTATCGTTATTTGTACTGTAATTTATATCCTATTAGCCTTATCAGTAGCAGGAGCACTGAGTGTTTCTGAAATTGTTATTGCTAAAGATTATGCATTGGCTGAAGCGGCAAGACCTGTCTTTGGGGAAAAAGGAACTTTATTAGTTATTTTACTTGCGATCATAGCTACTGTTTCGGGGGTGATTGCCAGTGTATTCTCAGCTTCTAGATTGCTTGGAATGTTAAGTAAAATGAAACAAGTACCAAATCTAAAGATAGGGGGATTTAGTAACCCCGCACTTATTTTTACAGTCGGTCTAGCAATGCTTCTGACTATATTGTTTGATCTTACTCAAATTGCATCAATAGGGGCTATTTACTACTTAATTATGGATATTGCCATCCATTGGGGTCTTTTCCGTCATCTGAAGAAGGAAGTTAAATTTAATCCTGCAATCCCATTGATTGCCATAGTAATGGATATTACTATTTTAGCAGCATTTATCTATATGAAATATATAATTGATCCTTTTGTTCTGATAGTATCATTGATAGGTTTAATACTAATTATCATCAGCCAACGCCTTTTTATGATCTCTCATACAGATAGTGAAGGAAAAATGCATATGGGAATGGATGAAGATGATATGAAGATGTAATAATGAAATCATTGCTTAATATCGAAATTTCAGACATTTTTATGGTAAATAATAATTGATATAAATTAAACAACTATTTTATTTATAAATCTTATCAACGTACAATCTGTGAATTCAGTATATTATTGATGTACTAGTTATTATTAGTATTAAATAAATTGTTTATTGATTTTAGTTTAAGATAGCAAAATATTAACCTTTGTAGACTGTGAATAATCTTCTTGTATTTGCATTCTCATCTTCCTGTACCACAGTGAAGTTGATTATTAATGTATTTCCAGGTTCGATATTCTCAAATTTCCAACCATGTACATTACCATCATCAGTAGATTTAACATCCTGTGTAACACCTTCTGGTGTCATTGTCAGAGTTTCTTCGACAAGTCTGAAACCTGATGGGATCAAATCACTGACAACAATACTCTCTGTTGAGGTACCATTGTTCTCTGCTTCGATCTCAATTTCATAGGCGTTCTGACCCTCATAATCAACACCAGCTGTATCCTTGGATATATCCAGTTCTGCACGTCTGTGTACAACTACCAGTGCTAATCCCTCGATCTCAGTCTCTGCACGAACTTTTGCTTCAGGTGCTTCATATAAAAATGCCTCTGCATATGATACTGCTCTAATAGGATCTTCTCTTGGTTCTGGGTTAATTGCAACAGCTGTATACTCTATTGTCAACAATTCATCCTGATTAAATCCACCATCTTCAGTTTCCTGCAGATTCTCAAGTGATAATATCATTCTTTGACCACCCTCTACCTCACTATCTGTCATTAATTCATAGGAATATGCATCTTTTGGCAATTCATTTCCATTTCTCTTGATAACAATTGATTCTTGTTCTGGTGCATCAAACCCTGGTGGTATCTGCTCATTGATGATAACAGCTTCCACTGGAAAAGTACCAACACCTTTGACAGTTACAACATTATCAATTGGTGTCTCACGGTATGATTCAAGCTCAAGCTCTGTGATCTCCTCACCATCTTTCATATATAGTTTGGATATCTCAATAGCCATGAATTTAAGCTTTTGAAGTGGTAATGTAAGCAAGTTCTCAGTCAGTTTAGACATCTCATGCTGTACACTGAAATCAATGAAGTTACCAAATTGAGGTGTGGAATCAGGTGATTCATACACAAATTCAAATACCACATCTTCCGTTGGTACAATCTCACGCTCATCCTCAGTTGCCTGTTCACCATCCCAATCAAGTACTAGTTGATTTGATTCCATATCATCTGCAAATACTGTGAACCGGTTCAGATCATAAACAAATTCAGATCTGTTGGTGAATTTGATCTCACAATCAAACAGAGTTGGTTCTTCCTCTCTCTGTTTCCTGCGAACTTTCTGTTTCATATTTGATACACCATCAATATTGGTGAATTCTAGTCCAGATACCAGTTCATCCTTGACATTGTATACAACATCTAGATTACCTGATTCATAAGCCTCTACACCCTCTGGAAGTGTTGCTGATAGATTAATTACTACCTCCACAGTTTCACCTGCATCAATCTCCTCGATATTGAATTCAAGACCACCTTCAGTTTTTGATATCTCACCATTATCAAGATGCATCTCACCTATATTGGCAATCTCATTGAGAGTTTTTGTACCCTTAACATTGTAAATTGGGACTGACATTGTATTCTGTATGGTAATTTTCAATTCAAAACTCTTCTCAACACCACCCAGGAAATTTGGTGAAACTCCAGTTTCTGGATCTGCATACGTCTGAACAACTGTAATTGGCTCGAATTCTGTCTCATAAGCATATTCTTTTTTCCATGCATTATCAGTACCGGGTGCAATCAGTCCTATGTGTATCTTCTCTTCTAATCCATCAGATTTCACTTTGTCAACATTTGCGAGTTCAAGATCCACACCTGTGATCCTTGATTTATTACCTGTATTTGTAACAATAACCTCACCAACTGCGGCTTCTCTTTCCTGTACTTTACCATAATAATCAAGTCTTGCAAAGTTTTTCTCCAGTAGTAATACATTCAATCCTTTTCCATCTGCAGCAGCTTCTATTCTGTCCTCTTCTGCTTTGGACATACTAGATTCCACATCGTATTCACCCGCTTCAAGTGAGCTATCGCCAACTTCATCATCAAAGGCAGTACCAGAAGTACCCCCTTCCTCATCAGCAGATGATTTTGCTATTGGTTTATTTGCAAGGGCTTTGAGTGCTTTATTTGCCTCTTTCTTGACTCCTTTATCCTTATCAGTGGATAGTTCTCTTAATCTATCCATGACAACATCATATTGTTCATCAAGATTTGCAAAACCCTTACAAGCCTCCTTTTTATCATTCTTATTTCCCTCTGAAAGGGAAAGTAATTCATCAATATTAGTCATTTATTATTCTAATTAATCACTAGATTTTTTAAATAGTTTTCGAGAAAAATTCAAAGCATTACTAAATTCTAACTAAAAAGAATGAAAAACAATGAATTTAGTAAAACTGATGTTAATTATATGTAATTTTAAATATATTTTTTGTATTAAGATTGCAATATTTATGTAATTACATCAAATATAATATATCAATTATCAACTTTTAATAGACAATATACTTATTATAGTAATTTGAAGGGCTGAGGATAGAAATGATATTATTTCGGAATTACAAACATAATTTGATTAATCCTCTTTATCTGATAAAAAGATTTAATAAATAATTAAAATTAAATAGGAATATAAAATGCTTAAATTGAGATTATTATTATTATTTTCTTTTCTAACAATAATCCTTGCAACCAGCATGATTCCAATCACTGCATCAGAGAATGATAGCACTGTTGATTTGGAAGTCAACAGTGATGGAGCTCATGAGGTCAGAGTAGAGGCATCTCAATGGGAATTTGTTGCCTTTGACATGGTGCAGGTACAGAGATTAATTGATGCAGGACAGAGTGAAGCAGATGCCATGGATGCATCAAAATACAAACATAGAATAGGTTCTTTCATAAAAGGAGCACATGTTATTCTTAGTGTTGTATCAAGAGATGTTCAACATGGTTTCTCAATAAATGAACTCGGTATTCTAGTGGCTACCAATCGACCAATTCCACCAGATGAATTTGGGGCACCCACCGTTGTTGAATTTGATGCACCTGATAAGGATGTTACCTACTCTGGTTTCTGCCATATCTTCTGTGGATTAGGCCATCCTGATATGAAGTTAAAATTCGTGATTGGGCTTGGATCAAAAGATTTTGGACAAGAAATTTTCTGGTCAGTTATTGCAATAAATGTTGGTATTTTTGGCTTTACAATGAGGTCATTATTTTCTAAACTTGGTAAAACAGAAGAAGAGATTGTTGCAGCATAAATATAATATTTAAAAGAATTTGAATGAATAAATGCAAAATAATCGGAAATATTAATATTGATTATAAATTCCAAATATAATTTGCTGATAATATCTCAAAATACTTGTAATTTCAACGAATTTACAAATTTCGAGTTAATTTAAATTAGTAAACTATTCAAACAAAATATTATTTTCAATTAAGTTTATATTCACAACATACTAACACACAAATAATGAAAGCGAAAAAATTATTATTTATATTTTTAATATTGCTTGTGTTACCAACTGTGTATGCAAATGACACAGGTAATATTGAGCTGAGCACAATATCAACTGATGAATTCACTATAAAACCTGTTTTGGGAGATCTAGTTCCTTCTGTACTAGAACCAGATACTGCTACTGATGTAAATATTGCAGCACCTGTATTTGATACAGATGGAATTAAGAATGCTTCTCTTTACTGGACTTACAACGATATTGATTCTAATACAGAGTTTAATACTGCTATGACTGAAAGTCTAAATGTAGAGGTATTGAATGAGATTAATCTAAATCTTGGCAATTTGTCAAATTATACCAGCTTTGGAGAGGTATCAGATGATTTTACCAATTTCATGTATGGAGAGACCACAATTGAGAACGTAATGAGTGATATAACTTTTCAAATTGGGGCCAATACTGCTAAGGGTAATATAATTATATATTATAAAGTTGAATACAAGAATATAACTACTGGAAATTGGGAATTGTATGATGAGAAAGGTGTACTCTGTTGTCAGGAGATAAATGTAAATCCACCGCTGATCACATTCAATAATGTTGCGGGAATAAAAGTAGCTGCGGTATCATATGATACAATAATAAATGATGTTAGAGCACCTAGATTTGCAAGTATTGTACTCTCACAGGATCAGTATATTGGAACGATCCCTGCATCAACAGATGCCACTTTTGTGAATTACTATGTCAAAACTTTTGATAATACTGATAATTTCACAGTTTCTCCAACTTATGAAATATTAATGGATGATATTCCAACAATCACCTTCAATGAGGTATTACCTGCCGTTATTGGTGGCACTCAGACATTAGATCTAAATATCACTGTCTCTGATGATAATAATATCACCAGTGTTGGATCAACTGATGTTGTAGCCTATTATAAATTACAGAATTCAAATATTTGGAGATCTACCACCATGACACTGTATAATAGGACCACACAGTTTGATGCAGTATACACTGCAAGTATTAATATCGGAGTATTGGGTGATTCTGACCCGATTATGGATATTATGATCAATGCAACTGATAATATTGGTTCAAGAAATGGTAGAACAGGTTTTGTTACAGATACAGTATTAGTTGATAATGTCGGTCCATCACTTGTCTCATTGACATTTGATACAAGATCTCCGGTTGTAAATTCCACCAAAGCAGATGTGATTACAAGATTAGATGTGACCATATCAGATGATTCTGGTGTTAACAGTGCCAGTGTATTTTACAAAAAATTGAATGATACATCATTTGCACAGTTACCATTAATAAATACAAGTGGAAATCTTGGAGAAGGACAATCCCCCATTGATTTCTATGTGTTGCTCCCTGCAATTGATGAGACTAGTGTGATAGAATATTATTTCAGAGCGGTTGATTTTCTCGGTAATACCATAACTACCTCCACAAATTACTACTATGTAGATGGAGATGGTCCAAGCATAATATTACCAACTTTATATCCCGATCATATCTCAAATATTACAGATGTGTCTGTACTTTTCAATTCAACAGATATTAGTGATATAGCAAGTTCTAGTGTGTATTACAGCTATGACAATGGCACAGTATGGGACAGTAGTAATGCTGCCAGTATTAATTATGGTGCATCTGAAGTTGTTAATGGTTTATATGATGCAGACCCTGATTATTATAATTTACCAATAGATATTAACAATAGTAGAATTGACTACCTGTCTATGAGAGTCAATGAAACTGCAAATATAAAATATCAACGAGTGGTATTGAAAGTAACAGTAACACATGATTCTGCCACTGATCTAAGAATATGGCTGTTGGTTGATGGAAAAGAATATCTTGTATTCGATAGAATAGATAGTTCTGGCCAGATTACAATAAATATAGATCTATTACCACTGGGAATTTCTAGATCTGTATTTGAAGATTCGTGGTTCACACTTAAGATACAGGATTATTCAGATGATTATTATGGAACTATTGATGCTTTCCAGATAATATTCTATGACTATGATCTTCCTTATGGATATCAATTTGAAGCTGTAATTCCAAAAGCTTTGAATGATACAACAGTTCTTTACTATATTGAGACTGTGGATCTATTTGGTAATATTGCCACAACCCCAGTATCAAATTACTATGCAGATGGAATTGCACCAGATATCAATCATCAGGCAATTACTGATATACAAACTGAGGGTGCCAATTTTATCTATGTTGAGGCAACTCTCTATGACAAGGGTGGTATACAATTTGCAGAGGCATATTACAAGAATAATGCAAATGATACCTGGAATGTGATCTCAATGATATTGAATGAATTTGGTAATTATTATGCGAATTTACCAATTACAAATGTTAATGGTAATTTTAGTTATTACATAAGAGTTATAGACATGGTCAATTATCAGAATACCACTGAAGTGTACTCCTTCAGTTTCAAAGATGCACTTGGTCCATTGATTGTATATATGGATACTTTTGAAGACGTTGTTGACATGGATAAGGAGAACAAAATCAGAATTAATGCAATGATCACTGATAATACAGCTGTGGTTAATGCAACAATTGTGTATTCTATTGATGGTAGCAAGCCAAAAGTAAAAGAAATGGTTGACAATGGAGATGGAGAGTATTATTTTGACATCACAGTACTGAAGAGCAGTGGAAATATTAGCTTATCCATAATAGCGGTAGATGATACAGGCATAAAAACTCAATCAAAGACTTTGGTTATCAGTTTTATAAATGCGAGTAATCTCTATCTCAATTATGGTCTGGGAACAACTGCATTGATAGCTACAACAGTGGGTTCTTTCTTTGGAGTTAAATATTTAATCAAAAGAAGAAAGGATAGGGCATTCTTCTCGAAAAGCTAGATTGAATTGATTATAAAAATAAACTAAAATGAATTATATTATTAAATAATTACAAGGTACTAAACTAATAGTTTAAACGTTATCATTTGTCTGCATAGGTATGAAAGAATACACAGCAATAGTGCTAGCAGGTTCTGATGTGAATGATCAAGACCCATTACTGTTAAAAGCAGGTGTGAATAATAAAGCTCTGATCAGATTAAATGGAAAGACAATGATCAGCTATGTTCTTTCAGCTGTTGATCAATCAAAAAGGATTGAAAAAGCAATTGTTGTAGGTATTACAAAAGATGATGTTGATATTGAATTAACAAAAGAATATACATTCATAGAATCAGAGGGATCATCAAGAACCGATACTATTTTTACAGGATTCAAACATGCTAGAAAGACACAATCCGAGGAGGATTATCTTATAATATTACCAAGTGATCTACCACTGATTAATTCAGATATGATTGATGATTGTATTGATGCTATGAATATAGATGCAGGTTTACATGAGGGTTATTATGGTGTAGTATTCCGTGATGATTACCACAGAAAATTCCCACATAGTAATAGATCTTGGAGATATCTGAAGGATGGTGTAATTGCAGCAGGTGATATCCATGCTATAAAAATCAGGACAATACTTGCTAATGAGGAAATAATATGTAATCTAATAAGCAAAAGAAAATCATTTGTTGGTATGATCCTTAAGTTCTCACCTTTAATGATTATCAGATACTTTCTGAAATCTCTTGGATTTAAACATCTGGTGGCATTTGTGAGGAAAGCTTTCAAAATAGATGCTGTACAGTATATTATTCCACATCCTGAAGCGGGAATGGATCTTGATTATCTTGATCAATTACCCAAATTTGAGAATTATATTGTGAATAATAAATTTGAATAATAAAAATATAGGATACAATTTGCATTTACACGAAATATTTAAATATATCATATAAATAAAATTAGTATAATATTCTCTACATTCCAATAGAGACAACATTATATAATATGTCATGTAATAGTAGTAAAATGGAAAGATCAGAGTACATCAAAGATCCATTCAAGGTATTGAAACAAATAGATACCACTGATAAAGATGAATCTGTGTACAATGAAGAAATAGATAGATTAAATATCAATGAAGATGAGGAGGATATAGAGTTCTTGAAGGAGATCATTGATTCTTTTGAGAATTTCTATTTCAAAGAGGGAATGGAAAAACATCTTAAATGAATGATCATTTGACATTTTATTACCTCTCCAAATAACAATAAATTTATGATAATACTTTCTATAATTAAATATGAGTAGTAATGAGATTATTTTCGTTCCTGCATCTGAATGTGATGCAAACGATCTTGTTGATACACTTGTACAGAGTGATCTTGCAATTTTAAAAGAATCTTACAAAGATAATGTAGAGAAAATATTATCCATTCAATATAAATATAATAATCCAGGAACCTACGTTCTCAAGAATGTGGATGAAATTATAGGTATGATCAAGATACATCTACCAAGATCCAAAGTGGGCAAAACAGTATCCATATCAACTCTGATAGGAAATCTTGGATTCAAAGACGGGATACGAGCTACATTGCTCATGTCAAACTGGGATGAATATAAATTAAGAGTTGGAGAAGCATACATAGAGTATATTGCAATTAAACAGCAGTTTAAAAATAAGGGTTATGAAAAAATAATTATTGAAGAGGCTATCAAACTGGCAATGGAGAATGATGCAAAATATATAACTATTTTCTCTCCAGAGAAAAAGGATGAACTTCTTGAGGAGATGGAATTTAAATTCAAACGAAATGTATACTCACCAGTTGCTAAATTATATGGAGTTAATTCAAAATGGCTAAAGTATCATTATACAATCAAAAAACTTACTCCAAATATACAGGAAGTTGTTGAGGTTGTCAAAAGAAGATATAAGTACAGAGAGGCAAGATCAGCACTGCAATTGAGTATATGGCTACTATTAGTACCAATAGTTGGAGGTATTCTAGCCTATGTAAGAGGATTTCCACTGGCCACTGCTTTCTGGATAGGACTACTTATTTTCCATATAATTGGTATTGCCGTGATATATTATGAGAAGTCTTTGCTTGGTAAATATCTGATCAGTATAGTGATGCTGATAGAAGCAGGTAATATGGCATTGAGAACTTTAAATACAGAGGTATGGTTTGATAGAGGATGGTTATTATTGATTGTATTGATAGATATTTGGATTGCATTTGTTATATTGAGAGTATCAAATTACATAGAGGAATAATAGACCATAAATCCATAAAAATGAGAGATATTTTTGGTATAGGTGTTTCTTTAAACATTTATTAGATAATGAATTTATTAACTAGTAAATAGTATTTAATATAGAATTCAAGGTTTTATAGATGTCAGAAGAGAAAAAAACTGAGGAAGAGAAGGAATATTTTGCCATGGAAAAATCTTTCTCCTTGAAGAAATTCAAGAAACTTAGTAAAAAAATAAAAAAAGATGAGAAAGCAGAAAATAAGGATAAACTAGCTGAAACATGATTTATTGATCATATATTTCAAAAGATAATATTCACTACACTTTTTGATGCAACAATATTAAAATCTAAATATTCAGAGTTGTTTTATTATTTATGGAATATAATAAATTCAACATTTATGAATTAATAGTTGATAATAATGGGCAGATCAAGCTACCAGATGATATAATAAGCAGATTTAATATCAGAAGTGGTCAGAAACTTATAATGACATTGAAAGATGATGAGTTGATCATTCTTCCGAAAATTGAGGATCCTATTTCTATGTTTGCTATGACTGCAAATAAGGATGAAATCAATGAATTTAAGGAATCAAAACTTGATTTTGATTGAATATTGTTAATATTCAACAATTCAAATTTTAAATAATTTGTTTCCTAGTTCCTCCAATATTTTATTTTCTTCTTCATTAACAAATTCTGATTTTGGAATCTTGCTTGTGATATGATAACTTTCCTGGGCAAATTGTCTTAATCCTAACCTGAATCTTGCATCATCATTTGCAGATAACAGTATATACTTAATATCTTTAATTTTATGAAATAATATCACACCATTGTCATGAGTTATAGTATCAATATCTCCTTTACCAGAAACCACCTCTTGAAGAAAGTTGGATAAAGCAACAACAAAACCAGATATTAATGTGAGTTTTTTCTCACTCTTATTCAAAGCTCTTTCATAAATTGGTAATTCATTTTTAACAATTATAATAAATTCAATTGCTTTTTTATCCGTTTTTATCTGACTAAACAATGTCTGAGATATATTAACCAAATTATTGATGTTAATATCAACTAATTCTAATATTTTTTTCATTATATTTTTATCATCCATTTGAATTTCATTAATTATTTTTTGCCTATTTTCTTCAATTGCGTAATTTTCTAATAACGGAAAATCACTTATATACTTAACAAGTGATTGATCAATAAAATCAACTGATAACCACTGTAGCATAAATAAGCTTGCTTTATAATTTTGCATAGCTTTATCTAGGTTTAAATTGTACAACTCAAAATATGCTTTTATTACATTTAAATACATGGTTAACAATTTCTGGTCAAATTGATTTGCAAAAACTTCAAGATCAGAGATATATTTCATGACATTATTGTAAATATATTTTTCTCTTGACTGGAAGAATAAATTCATATTTAAAAAACAAAGAGACCTTATACCCTCTATAACATTCACATATTTGTTAATAAAATCATTTATTTTTGAACTTTCAGTAATATTAATCATTAGTTCTAATATCTCATCTTCATGTGGATGATTATCATAAATTGATAAATTTTTCTTAAGTAAGTTATTAGTAATTAAATCTTCTTTCTTTTTATTAAATATATCCAATTGATCTTCAATTAATTTTTCAAAAGAATCTTTATCAATTGGTTTGTAAACTACTTTATCGATTTTAGCATCATTAATTGCATTTACAACGAAATCAAGTTGCAGATCTGCACTCATTAGTATACGTCTAATTTCAGGAAATTTCTCTTTTATTTCAATTAATAGAGATACCCCATCTATTTCTGGCATTGAATAATCAGACACCAATATCGCAATATCATTATCAAATAGAATTTTCATACAAGTTTCATAATCATTGGCAACAAAAATATTCCAATTATCTTTATAAATTTTGTATAACATTTTAGTTATTATCTTCTCATCATCAATTATCAATACGTTTACATTACGAATATAAATTCCCCCAATAATTAAAGCATATTATTTAGCATCATTTCTGTAATGCTTTTAAAAGCCGATTCAATATTTGAACAAGTTTTAGCACTTGTTTCAACATATTCTATATCAAAATGAGGAAAGTTTTTACCCCACTCCCTAAGTACATTAATATAATTCTCAATTTCTTCTTGCAAAATTTCTCTTGAACCATTATTTTCACATAGATCAATTTTATTACCCACAATTAATAAGGGAACCATAAAATTATCTGTATTTTTCATATATTCTTCAATCCAATTTGGTATATTCTCAAAACTTGATTTACTAGTTAAATCATAAACTAGGATTAAACCAGAAGAATTCATATAATATTTATCCCTAACAATTGAAAACCTTTCTTGACCTGCTAGATCCCAAATTTGAAGAACTACATTTTTATTGTCAACTTCAATAGCTTTTACAGCAAAGTCAGCACCTAAAGTAACTAGATATTCTTTATCAAAGTTTTGACCAAGATACCTCCTACGTATTGATGATTTGCCAACATTTGCATCTCCCATTATTATTAATTTGAATATTGTTTTACTAGTGAAGTTCACACTTTACTTATACAGAATTTTTCTTTAAAACTTTTTATTATTTTAGGTTATTTTGATAAAAAAAAAGAAAACTGTAATTATTTTGACAAAAAAATTGTTTTATAAACAAATTAAATTTACCAAAGCATAAATCAGATAATTATCACTAAAAGTATTATATTGAGTAAAATATTATCTTAAATTCATAAAGATAAAATATCCATAGAAATGAAGAATTGATTTTTCTTGTAATTTAAAAATAATATCTGATATTATTTTTAATAGATCTCAATCTCCACGAATTTCATTTAATCCAGATGTAATATCACAGTATATTCCTGTGACCTTCTAATTATTTGCTTATCTCTACAAACTATCTCATCAGATCATCTATAATTACCTTTGGTTCTATAATCCAAAATAATGTACTCATCCCTCTCCCATTGTCTTAGAGTGAATTTCGATACACATGCTAATTTTCATACTTGAACTATACTGATATCCAGATTTACATACCCAACTTTTGATATTATTTTGATTAATACCATCCCAATATCAGTGAAATGTACTTTTGAGTGGAATATTGGATAAATATCCATTTTTAATCGAAAAAACACATAATCTTAGTTTAGGAGGAAGCTCCTCCCAAACAATGTTGTGAATCTTAGCAAATATACAGATCGCCACAATTAACCACCGCATACCTGTTTTAAGTCCTGAAAACTTGCGTTTAAGGATTTTTTTTTAATTTTGTTAATGAATTTATTGAGAACTAGAGGCTCTATTATTAGTGACATTAGTAATTATTAGTCATAGACTCTCTATCTATTAATATTTTGGGGACTATATGCAATAAGCAGTGAGTTTCTAAAATTTACAAATTTATGAACTGAAACGCTCATAATGCTTTAAGATAATTTTGGGAAATGCTTTATTTAATCTAAGTATATGATTTAACATAATCTTAAATAAACTCATATTATTACACAAAATAATAGAAATTTTAGATATTGTTATTATATTTTAAAGATAAATAAAATAATTATGAAAAATATTATTCTAAAGCTAGTATTAATAGGAGATGGAAGAGTTGGAAAAACATCGATTCGTAAAAATTATATGGGTTATGGGTTCACAAAAAGTCATTTATCAACATTAGGTGCTGATTTTTCAGAAATATCAAATAAATTTAAATTTGGAAATGATGAAATTAAAGCTAAATTACAAATTTGGGATGTTGCAGGTCAAAACAACTTTCAAAAAATAAGATTAAGATTTTTAACTAGAGCATCTGCAATCATATTAGTATATGATATAACAAATATGTCATCTTTTCAGAATTTACCAAATTGGCTAAAAGAAGTTTGGTCTGTGAATAAATCAAAAGATTTGCCCATATTGATACTAGGTAATAAAATTGATCTAGAAGAAGATAGGGAAGTTCCTTATACTTTAGTTGAAAAATTTAAAAATGATCTAATTGATAAATTAAAAGAGAAAGTTGAGATAATTCATATTGAAACAAGTGCACTAACAGGTCAAAATATAAAACAAGGTTTTGAAACAATCACTTTATCATTCTACAAGAATTTGTTAAAAACGCAATAAAATTTGAAACTAGTTGATTATCAAAAAATATATTTGTTTCAAGTAGGTTAAATGTGTTCCAAATTAGTGTATTAATAATATCAAAGATGAATTAAGTGTATTTTAGGTGCAAAATTATTGTAGTAGACAAATATCAGCTAAAGTTTTAAGTCACGTTTAACAATATAATTTAATTTGTAGAAATTTTAATTAATTCTTACACATTTATACTTGGCTTATTATTAACGATAGGAATAAAAATGCTAAAAGTTGTACCAACGTGTTTTATACTATTAACAGAAATATTACCATTCCAATCTCTAATAATTCCATATACTGTTGATAATCCTAAACCTGTACCCTTTCCTGGTTCTTTAGTTGTAAAAAATGGTTCAAAAAGGAGAGGTAATTCATTTTCTTGAATTCCTATTCCGTGATCTTTTATCTGTAAAAGTAAATAATGATTTTTGTTTTTCATTTCTGGAAAAACAAATTTACCAAATTCATTTTTAATTAATTCACTTCCTAAGTTTGAAACATTGAAATCATCATCAATTAGTACCTTTCGCACCTTTAGATCTATAATTCCACCTTGAGGCATAGAATCTTTTGCATTTAATACTAAATTCAAAATAACTTGTTCAAATTGTACAGGATCTCCATTTACAAATATATTTTCTTGAGATTGGTTTAATTCTAATACATACCTTTTACCTAGAAGTCTTCGAAGCATTGTACAAGTTTCATTAATAACTTCAAACACATGAAATACCTTTGAATTTGTATCTCTTTTCTTACTGAAGTCCAGTAATTGTTTTGTAATTGAATTAGCTAACTTTACATTATTTTTTATTTCAATAACTTCTGCTTTAAGAGGACTATTTTTTGGTAGCTCATTTAACATATAATCTGCACACAGTGATATACCAGTTAAAATATTTTTATAATCATGTGAGATACCTCCAGCTAATCTACCAATAGCTTCCATTTTTTGAGATTGACGAAGTTGTTCTTCTATCATTTTTTCATTAGTAATGTCTTTTTGAACGGATAAATAGTTTACTATTTTTCCTGATGAATCTACTATTGCAGATATTGAATTTGAAATCCAAAAATACTCACCATTTTTCTTTTTATTTTTCAATATACCTCTCCATTCTTTCTTATTTTTTATTTTACTGTATAAATCTTTATAGATTAATGAATTTGTAATTTCTGTGTTTAGAATATTTATATTCTTTCCCACAATTTCCCCATGAGAGTAACCAGTTATCTCACAAAATTTAGGATTTACATACTCAACAATACCATTTATATCTGTAATAATTACAATACTTGGACTTTGTTCAACAGCTTTTATCAATTTAGATAACTCTATTTTCTGTTTAGCTAACTTTTTCTGAATTTTTTGAATTTCAGTTTGGTTTCTTAAGGTTTTAATTCCAAAAGATAATGTTGAGGCAAAATTTTTTAGAAAATTAATTTCTTGTGTATCAAATACATTTTCTGCTGTTGTATACACTGAAAGTACACCAATTGTTAAGTCATTTATTTTTAATGGTAACAATATTGATGAGTAATTAATTGGTATTTTTCCAATATTTTTATTTTTTTCAATTAGCTTATCAAGATAAATATCTCTTTGAATTATCATTTCTCCTTTTTTTAATACTGTTTCAATAATATCAATATTATATCGATATAATACATTTTTAAAATTCATTAGAGATTGAGCTGTAGTATCATTTTTAATTGCCTCAATTGTAAAGTTATCCCCATTACAATTATTCGAATAACCAATCCATGCAATTTGATAACCTCCTGTACTTGTAAGTATATTACATATTTTTGGTAAAATTATTTTTTCATCTGTCTCATAAAATAAAATGTCCATAGAACCTATTATACAATTTAAAATTCGATTCATTCTTTGAATCGATGTAGATTGTAACAAGATTTTTCGTTCTATACTTTTTCTTATTCTAATGTCTTGAATTATAGCTGTAAATAAAATCTTTTTATCAATAATTATTTCAGAAACTGAAATTGATATATCAATTAGTTGATTATTTTTCTTCAATCCTTTTACTTCAATTATTTTCCCTTTAAAAGGTCCCATGTTTGATTGTTTATAATTAAAAAGAGAGAGTTTATGTTGATCATGATAGTTATCAGGTATTAAAACTAATATATTTTTTCCTAACAACTCATCTTTTGTATATCCAAATAATTCCAATGCTGATTTATTAATATCTTTAATAATACCTTGTTTATTTATTGTGATTACACCATCGATTAGAGATGACAAAATTGTTTTATATTTTTCCTCACTTTCTAAAAGTTGCTTTCTTGTAATTGTTAATTGTTTTGATTTATCTATATTATTAATAATTCTTTTAATTGTTAATGGTAATTTTTTAATGTGTTTTGATGACTTTAAAATATAGTCTTCCAAACCAGATTTCATAGCTTCAACAGCTATTTCCTCACTTCCTGTTGCAGTATACATAATAACAGGACAATTTGGATGTTTTTGTTTTATTTCTTTTAAAATATAGATACCATCACTCCATTGTAATTGATAATCAGTTATTACAATATCAAAATTATAATTATTATTATATTTATGAAATAACTCTATATTATTTATTTCAATAATATTTAGATTAGATAAATTCCTATCAAGTTCACGTTTAATTAAGAAGCGATCATCAGGATTATCATCTATAACCAATATTTGTGTAATCTCATCTGAAATGTATCAAACCTCCATATTATTATTTTATGGTTCGTATATAACTATAACCATAATTTTATATTTAACTTTATACTAATTTACTTTAATAAAATATGTATAAATCAATAGATAAATCCTCGATATTTATATATTTTTGATGAAAAAATAATATTTCACCATAATTATTTCATGACACTAATTTTATCAATTTGGAACCATGCATTTTGATAATTCAATCCAAAAAATAGAATATTCAGATGGAACAGATTCCACACCAAACCTTCCATTCATTCTTTCAATTCCTTTTTTAACTATTGAAAGACCTATCCCTGTGCCCGGATATTGCTCTTCACTGTGTAGTCTTTCAAACACGTTAAATATTTTTTCAAAGTTTTTTTCCTCTATACCTATACCATTATCCTGTATATTGAGTCTAACAAAATTGGGTTTATCTTCACTCCAGATATTTATTTTAGGTCTGTCTTTATTAGCACTGAATTTGATTGCATTTCCTATGAGATTAGCAATTATTTTATCTAATAATGTGTTACTTCCATAAACACATCTAACTGGTAATTCTAATTTAATAGAAACATTATTTTTTATTATACTTTCTATATTCTCTCTTATTGCATCTCTGATTAATATTTTCAAATCTAAATTTATAAATCTTAATTCTTTATAACCAATTTTATTGTATAAAAGAAGATCTTGTATCAATTTATCCATTTTTATAACTGAGTAATTAATACGGTAAAGCATTTGTTTTCCATAAATATCTAAAACATCAGAATAATCTTCATTAATAGCGTTTGCATAGCCTTGAATTGATCTTAATGGTGCTTTTAAATCATGAGTAACTGAAAAAACAAATTCAATGAAATCTTGATCTTTCATTTCTAATTCATTATTTTGTATTTTAATTCTATTATCTATTTTAACAGCATCTAAGTTTAATCTATCAATTTTATTTATTAATCCTAATTTTGTATAGTATTCCTTTACAAGAATGATAATCGATAGAATACTAAAAGTAAATGAAAATAATGATAGGTTATTAACAATTTCATTAAATGTTTGATAACTAAAAAATAACATACGGATAAAACCGATCAGAGCAACAAGTAAAACAATATTAAAAATCACAATTTTATCTATTTTAGTTAGAATAAATCTCATACAAATTAATTTCAATATTAATAATAATAGTTTTTGACTTTTGTTTAATAATTTATCATTTTTTATTTACTTTCTTATTTTCATTTTCAGATCAGATACCTGAAATGAGAAATACTTGTTGAATAATAATGAATATTCACCATTTTTCACTATTAATTCATCATGTGTACCTTCTTCTGATAGTTTACCATCTGATAGTACAATAATTTTGTCACTGTGCAGTATTGTGGTGAGTCTATGTGCAATAACAATTGAAGTTCTATTTTCAATAAGATTAGATATTCCCTCCTGTATTTTTGCCTCTGTATAAAGATCAAGAGAAGCAGTAAATTCATCTAGTATCAGTATTTTTGGATCTGCAAGTAATGCACGGGCAAGAGAGATCATCTGTCTCTGGCCCTGGCTGAGATTTGCTCCCTCTTCATTCAGTACTGTGTGGATACCATCTGGTAATGTATTCAAAAACTCAGTTGCCTGTACCGCATCCAATGCTTTGTGTACATCATCAATACTTGCATCTGGTTTTGCCATCAATAGATTATCTAGTATAGTACCTGTGAACAGAAATATATCCTGGGCAACATATGCGATATTTTTTCTGAGAGAATTTAGATTATATTCATCAATATTATTATTATCAATTAATATTTCACCTGTATACCCTCCATAGAATTTCATCAACAAAGAGACTATTGTTGATTTACCAGCTCCAGTAGCTCCAATTAGTGCCACAGTATTTCCAGCTTCAATTACAAATGATAGATCTGATAAGACTGATTCACCACTGATATATTCAAAATTAAGATTTTTGAATTCAATCCTACCCGAAATATCATCTGCTATCAATCCATCATGTTTAATTACCTCCTGCGTATCATCATCAGCCATGATTGATAATAATCTCTCAAGTGCTGCAAATGATGTTTGAAACTGATTATAAGCACGTGCTATCTGGCTAATTGGACTGTACAGATAACTTTGCAGTAGAATAAACAGATATAACAATGTTATGCTGATATTATCAATAGTTGTGGCCACATATATCAGTATAATTATCCCGAGGTGCTTCAGGAAATCCTGAATTGGCCCAACTGCAAATACTGCAAGTGCGCGGGTCTTTGAAGCATTGTATGTCTCTTCATTAAGATATTTGAATTTGTTGAAATTCTCTGCTTCTCTACCAAATGTCTTTGAAACACTCAATGAAGACATTGTCTCTCCAAAATTAGCATTGACAATTGCAATCTTGGATCTCCATCTCATTGATATTCTTCGTTGTAATTTTCTCATCATTATAACTGCAATAAATAATACTGGAACAAGCACTGTTGATGCAAATGTGAGTTTGATATCTATTACCATCATAGTTATGAATACACCCACAAATACAAAGAACTGAGCGAAGGTATTGGATAGTCTCTCTGCAGAGCTGGCTAATTCATTGGAATCATTAACAATTCTTGACACAAGTTTTCCAGATATTGCATTATCAAAGAATGTGATATTATTATTCAATACCTTCTCAAAAGCATCTACTCGTAATTTGTGGATGAATCTAGAATTTACAATTGCAATAATCATAGATTGTGACATCTGTGCAAAGAACATGAGGATCAACATAAAGCCATAGAGCGAGCTGTAAAACAATATATTATCTATTGGTCCATTGATTTTTAATAGATCCAGTGCAACTTTCAGAAGTAGTGGTCCTGCAACAGATACCACCACATTAGCAATTATCACTATTGATAGAAAGAATAGCATCAGTTTCTCATCTCTTAGCCAGATCCATAGCTGTCCCCATAGATTTTTCTCGCTTATATCAGTCATTTACTCACCTCCAACTCAGGTAATTCATAGGTATGTTCAAATAATTTTCTATATTCAAGAGATGTACGTAGTATCTCATGATGAGGCCCATTAGCAACGATACTATTGTTATCAAAAACAATAACTTTATCGGAATCTGAAATTATTGATAATCTATGAGTTATAATCACTGAGGTTCGGGTTTTCAGTACTGTTTTGATTGCACTCTGTATCTGATACTCAGTCTCGGCATCAAGAGCAGAACTTGCATCATCCATTATCAGTACTGATGGATCAATGATCAGAGCACGTGCAATAGCTATTCTCTGCTTCTGACCACCAGACAGTGTAATTCCTCTCTCTCCAACCAGTGTATCATATCCTTCATTGAATGATTGTATGAATTTATCAGCCTTGGCCATCTTTGCAGCATCAATAATCTCATCCATAGTTGCATCAGGTCTACCAAATGCAATATTACCACTTACTGTATCTGAGAAAAGAAATATCTCCTGTTCAATACTAGATATCTGTGATCTCAGAGTATTACTGTCATACTCACCTATTTTTGTTCCATTTATCAGTATCTCTCCCTGCTGTGGATCATACAATCGCAGTAATAGTTTGATAAAAGTTGATTTACCAGATCCTGGTCCACCGACAATTGCAATAGTCTCACCTTTTTTAATCTCAAGATTGATATCTTTCAATGCCCATTCTCTATCATCACTATATCTGAAAAAAACATTTTTGAATTCAATACTTTCCTCTATTCCAGTAAATTCTTTATTTCCAAATTTAAGATGAGGTATATCATCCTCCATCATTTCCTGTAATCTCTGTGCAGCTGCAATCATTCTGACAGTCATATTGACAATTCTTTTGATTCTGCGGCTCATAAACTGTATCAAGGTGATTAGACCTATGAACACTACAAATTCACCCAGTGAGAGGTCATTGATTGAGATCAAATAAACTCCATAGACCACTGTCAAAGCAAGTACAATATTTATCAATAAAGATGGTGGATAGAAAGCCGATAGCATACCAAATTTTCTCACATGGCCTGCATGTTTCTCTGAAATCTGGGAGAATTTATCCACACCTATTTTCTCAGCATTATAACTTTTTAATTCATTTATACCTCTGAATAATTCATGTGAATTCACACTTAACTCACCAAATACCTCACGAAGTGCAATACTCTCAGGCCCAAGTTTTTTTCCATAGTAATATACAAGTATCACATAGATTGGGAATGATACAAATAGTAAAATTGATAATTTCCAATTTATATAAATAAATACTGCAAGTGAGGTGACAAGCAGAGTAGCAATCTGTATTAAAATTCTTATTGCAGGAGAAAGACCGATATTAATTGCACGTGTATCTCCAGTTGCCCGTGCCATCAAATCACCTATTTTTATACCATCATGATAATGTAATGGTCTAAACTGTAATGCTTGGTATAAGTCTGCGGTCATATCTGTGGTCACTCTATGGGCATGTAATTCATTGATTACTGCAACTATATAGAATACAATTGCCTGTACTGTGACCAGAATTAAAAGATAGATTATCCAATCAATTATCTCAGAGATGGCTGCGTTTGTGACAAACAAATCAATTATTTTTCCAATTATCAAATTAGGACTTGAAAATAGTATAATCTCAATTACAGATCCTACAACAGTGATGAAAAATAAAATTGGGTACCTATTCAGATAACTAACTATCCATTTAATTTCCTTGTTTTTCACAATGTCATTTTATTTATTCTTTTTTTAATTACTTGTAAATGAGCAATAATGAATGGAGCTAGTGTAATATATTTCTACTATCGAATTACAGGCAGTCTCTATGCTAGAAACAGTAGTAATTATCTAGCCCCCGGGATAAATAATAATTATAGTAAAGTTATGTTATTGTTATCTCCTGATCATACACAAATTCAATCTCAAAATAGTCCCCATTGTATTTGGGGATTATTCTGACCAGAAAAATTGATAAAACACTAGCATTATCAGTTACATGGATTTTAGGATTAATATTAATTCCAATTGTAAGATTTAAAAACTGAACAAAGATAATCGAAAGTAATTTTTTCATCTAAAGTATGCGTTTAAACAAAAATTACCACCAATATATTAAAGATACAGTTTACATGTTAACATGGTTGTCTAAAGTTTCAAATAAAACAAAAATTGTGTTAATTGGCGATTCGAGGGTGGGAAAAACATCTCTTAGACGGCAGTATATGGGTGATTCGTTCAGAGGTACGTATAGTGCCACTATGGGGGCAGAATTCAGTGTCAAGAAATTAAAAGATAATATCATAACAATCTATGATCTTGCAGGAGATCCAAAATCCAAAATATTCCGAATGCAGTATTATCCGGGTACTCAGGGAGTATTAATGGTTTTTGATGTTAATTCTAGGAATTCATTTGAAAATATACGTGTTTGGATTGACGAGATCAGAGAAAATATCAAATCTCAGCTTGTCATATTTATTCTTGGTAATAAAATAGATCTTTTTGATAATTCATTGGATCCAGTAACCGAGGTTGAGGCGTATAAACTGAGCAAAGAGCTCGAAGAAGAATTGGGGTGCTCTGTATCCTATTTATCTACCTCTGCCTTAACAGGTCATAATGTAGATGTTGCGTTTTCTAAAATACTTGCTGAGATCCAATTCAGATATTAAATACATTTATTAATAAAAAATATTAAAAAATAATGCAATAAAAAATTTACAGCTATTATCTTTATTAATTGAAAGGTATAAAAGATTAATATGGAGATTTCTGAATTAAGGGGGTTATTAATTGGCTCAAAAGCAACCGGAAAGACCACTTTCATAAGACGTTTATCTAGAACTAAAAAGAGTGAGTATGGTTTGACTATGAAATCAACAGATTACAATATTGAATTACAGATTCCAAAAAGAGATGGAAGTGTAGTTTCAGTATCGGTAATAATCTCAGATACTCCTGGACAGAGGGATTTTGCATATCAATCTTTCTCAGATGGTATAAAAACTGATTTTATTGTGATGTTCTATGAGACAAATACACTGGATACTTTTAATCAGTTATCAATTTGGCTTGCTGATATTAAAAATCTAGGTATAATAAAAAATCGTAAATTACCAATATTCTTTGTAGGTAATAAAATTGATCTCAAGGATGATAGAATGATTTCAGATCAGTATATAGAGGCATTTTTGGATAGTTTCAAAAAAAGATACAATTGGGATGCACCGGTACAGCATTATTTTATCTCTGCAATTGATTCCAGCACTTTAGATATACTAACAGTACTAAGAAGGATGTTTGTGATAACTTATAAGCATATGAAGGCATTTAATATTCAACCAACACAGGAAATTTATAGATTAGGAGGATTTACATGAATTTAGATAATTTGGATCCAGAGACTGTGTCAATAATTAAAAAAGAGATACATGGAATGACTTATCTTAATCTTGGAGGGTATAAACTTGATAAGATACCAGATTTTGTATTTGATATGGATAATCTTGGTTATCTTGACTTATCCTACAACAATTTATCAGAGATAAATGAGATCCCATCTGATTTGATCTATCTATCAATCAGATACAATAATATCAAATATTATGATTTTGCAAATAAAGGTTTGAAAAGAATTATTTTAGAGGGAAACAGAATAAATGAAGTACCACTGATCAATTCTGATAACTTACTTGCGATTAATTTATCATTTAACAAGCTGGAGCAGTTTCCAGAATTAAAAACTAAAAATCTAATTTTACTCAATTTACATGGAAATAGAATTTTTCATGTGCCAGATGATTTGTGTAGACTGAGTAATCTAGTCAAATTATATTTGGGTTTCAATAAAATAGAGAGATTACCGGATTGTTTTGGAGAACTTCAGGATCTCAAATTTTTCAGTATTCAATCTAATAATTTACTTGAGATACCTGCGAGTACATTCAAGATATTCAGGCGAATACATTTTGATTTTTCAAATAATTATGAGTTGAGAACACCTTTGAATGATATTAATTCTATGTCTCTGGTGAATTACGGTGTGGAAGCACCTTCTATCAATGTATATTCAGATCCCAAGTTAAGAGAGAATACTAGAAAAAGATCCTCTGACAATGTAGAGTTTCCATGGGAGAAGGAGATCGCAATCAAAGAAGAATTATACAGAAGAATCATGATCTAACTATATGCAAATATTTACAAATTAATTCAGATATGATTATAAGCATCCAAATATATTTTTATAAGCATATACCTAGTTTAGATATATAAAGTACTGTGATTACTATGTACGAGGAGATAAAAAATGAGATCAGAGCCACTGGATATACTGGTGAGCTGGATTCATATAACCGGATAGAATTGTTAGCAATTCTTGAATTTGGTGATCCACGTGCATTCAAGCAGATAGAGTACGATTTCTCAGAAGGACAGAATGTGAATTACTCACTTGGGACTATTGATAAATTCATCCGTACTCCCAAAGAACGAGCCACAATATCTAAATTCAAAAAAATTATGAATTATCTTGATAATTTACCCGAGAAATACTCAGCAGTGAAGAAGCATATAAGAAATTATGATATGGATAGATTGATTGTAGCACTTGAAAACTACAGATCCACAACTATCCTCAGAGTACTAATTATTCTCGTCAAAGAAAGGGCCAATGAATTTGGTGTAAATTGTGATATAAATGAATTCAAGGAAATATACAGAATTACTCGTCTCAATGTGATAAATAGTAAGTCAATTCTGTTAAATGCAAATATCATCTCTAATATCAAAAAAGATACTCTGATGATACAAGTTCAGAATATATTGTTGCAGTACAAAGAGGAACTAGGAGATGAATACATGCAAGTACTAAGTGTTTGCAAATCATTCAGAGATAAATTCCCTGATGCAATCAAAGGCAAACTATCAGCAGTTGTGGTGACATTGCTATCTATCAAGTTGGTAACTGGTAAATCCAGTGTTGATCTGGCAAAAAGCTATTCTGAGAATTATAGACCAATATATCAGAAATTATACAGAGCAGAGAAACGAGATGTAAACTACAGAAATGAGTTATCAATTGTGAACAAAGATAATTCAATAAATTATTTTGATTAGTAAAATTTATACAATTTATGGAGATATATTGGTAAAGTATATATTCAAAGGGCAGAATTACTGTTTGTCAGCAATGGTGAAATTAATTGGAAACAGATAGTGATATTATTGATGGATTAATTCAATCCATATTACATCAAATGCCTAAGATTTCTGCACTAGCATTGGAATTTATAAACTCGGAGGATCTTGAGAGACTATCCAATATCTGTTTATTCAAAGACAGAACTGATATTATGAGATACACAGTTGCTTTGGTAATGAATCGAATGTATGAATTCGAGGTTGAGTATGAAGAAGAAGAATTTTTGATGTATTTTAATTTAATCAAAAGAGAAATATGGCAAATACAAGCTGAATTATTGCAAAAAATACCATCAACCGAGGTAGAGGGATGGAAGACAAGAAAGCTGATAAAAGAAGCCCATGATATGATCGATGAGATGACTGGAAAATTCATAGATAAAGATATGGTGGACATATTAAAAAAACAGATTGATTTGTTACCTGGAGATCATCCAAAGATATTTCAAAGAAGAAGAGGACAATCTATTGGATTACAACTTGTTTTCCTTGTATTGACAATTATTGAGGGTAGTGAGGTAAAAGATGTATTGAAAAGATATGAGGAGATGTATGAAATGACAAGAGAGGATATTTATCCGTTGTATCAGAGTACTAAAAGAATTTACTATCGTATGCTTTATCTTGGAAAGAGAAATTAAAAATACTATTGGAATATCAACTGATAAATATGATTTTATCAAAATTTGATGGTTACTGGACCAATTGGAGTGAATGTGGTCATTCTCTTGGGTTTTATTCCAGAAGGAAATTCATAATTCTCTTCCCAGAGGTCTTCCTCTCTCTTTCTGTATATCTCCTCCTTCTCTCCTTTCTGATATGATTTTCCACCAACAAATCCATGCAGTGCAATATGTGATTTCAGTAATCCAAGTATGAGTATGATCATCTGATCATCACTCCAGTTCTCAGAGATAGATGCCTGTTGAATATATATGAAATTTGCCTTGCTAGCCTTTCCTGGAATACCTGCACCGGAATAATGTCCTTTGGTGAACCTGCCGATGACAGTTATCTCAGGAAGCTCATCCATCTGCTGTTTGTGTTCACTTCCCCAGGTATCTGAATAGTTGGTGAGATAGTTCAAATGAAATCCATTACAGATACCCGTTGCATTCTCTGCTGCATTGATCAGTTTTGAAAGAGAGTATTTATCATGTACATCATGACCATAGTATGTCAATTTGATATTCTTTTTGTAAGCAGTTTTGATAAAATCTGCTCCAATCTGTTCCACCCCATCAAATATTGCCTTCATTCGATCCATTGTTTTGTAATTCCTAAGTGTGTGTATCAGAAATGTGGCACGTTTGCCACCCATCTTCTTGAGTATTGATGCAAATCTGAGTGAGAAAGTAGCACCCTCCATATATCCAGTAACCATATCATGTTTGGTACCTGTACGATGTCCATCAAGTATCAGGTATGGTGACAGATATTTTAGCATTTCAAGATCATCCACAGACATATTCATGGTATCAAGTGATTGCAGTATAAAATTATAGATTTCTTTTTCTTCTTTTTTAATTGGTTTTATTAAGGACATGCAATGTATAATTTCATGTTTGTTTATAAACAAAAATCATGATCTGATAATGCATGAGGATAAATTCATACTGATGATAAAATAGCTGAATGATCTGAGGAGAGATCCGGAGATGATTATAAATTACACTGAGTGTCTGCTGCAATTCGATCGGGATATGCTGATCGATGATATTGTCTCAATCAACAGAATAGTTATGTGAATATCTGTACTGTTAATCTACAGTTTCACAATTATATTTTTATAGTATCACTGTGGATATTGTATTTGCGGATATTACATTATGAGTACTGTGGAGGAACAATACAACAAATTACTGCTTGAGAGTAAGTTACTGCAGGAGAATAATCTGAATAGATATTTGGAGAGATATAAGGATAGTTTCATTGATAATCTTAATAAGGGAATTGTTGATCTATCAGATAGAAATTTGAGTATTATTCCCATGTCATTATTAGAGATGGATATCAGAGAACTTAATCTCAGGAATAATAACTTTGAGATATTACCGGATAGTTTTGGAAAATTTAAAAATCTTGAGAAACTGGATCTCGAAAATAATCAACTCACCACCTTACCAGATAGTTTTGGACAACTGCAAGAACTCTGGAAACTAGATCTCGGTAGTAACCAATTCACCACATTACCGGATAGTATTGTAGAGTTAGAAAATCTAAAGAAACTATATCTCAATAATAATAAACTGAGTACATTACCAGATAGTATTGGACAACTGCAGAATCTTGAGAGACTATATCTCGATGATAATCAACTCACCACAATCCCGGACAGTATTGCACAACTGCAGAAACTTGAGAGACTAGATCTCTGGGGTAATCAACTCACCACATTACCGGATAATATTACACAATTGAAAAATCTGGAATTGCTAGATCTCAGTAATAATCAACTCACCACAGTACCGGATAGTATTGGACAACTGCAAAAACTTAGAGAACTATATCTCAGTAATAATCAACTCACCACAGTACCGGATAGTATTGTACAACTGCAAAATCTTAAGAACCTAAATCTAAAGAATAACCAATTCACCACATTACCCGAAAGTATTGCACAACTACAGAAACTTGTGAGACTATATCTCAGTAATAATCAACTCACCACAATCCTGGACAGTATTTCACAATTGAAAAATCTGGAATTGCTAGATCTCGAGTATAATCAACTCACCACATTACCTGATAGTATTGTAGAGTTAGAAAATCTAAAGAAACTATATCTCAGTTATAATATACTGACCACAATACTGGACAGTATTGGGCAATTGAAAAAACTTGAGATACTGCACCTTATTAGAAATCAATTAACATCATTACCGGATAGTTTTGGACAACTGCAAAATCTTGCAGAACTGAATCTAAGGGAAAATCAATTGACCACATTACCAGATAGTTTTGTAGAGTTAGAAAATCTTAGGGAATTAAATCTCGAGAATAATCAACTGAGCTCAAGACCAGATTACATTGATGATTTGAATTATCTTGAGGAATTATATCTAGATGGTAATAAATTCTATACAGATAAATATTTACCTGATATTTAAGTTGTGAAATTATTTCACTAGTAATATCATTGAATTTATTTTAATACATACTCTGGACTACTTTATATTTATTGTACTATGAATTCAATCAATTTTACAATAGAATTATCATTTAACGATATAGATTTTTCTTTATAAGTAAACCTGTATATTACTACATTATGATAGATACAATACGAAGAAATAATTTCCACCATATTATTATGAATACAGATGGCTATGATATTAGTGAGCTTAGAAAATACCTTCGGGTATTAAGAGAGGAGGCACAACAAAATAATGTTCCAATCAGGATTGTAGTTGATGATGATACAGAAAATCAGGATAGCATGTTATTCTGGTCCAAAACGTATATTCATTCTGAGATTGATGATTTGAAGCAAATGCAATGTGATGGTGGTGTTGAATCCTATGAGATCAGAATAATCTCAGATCATAAGGAAACAATCTCAGAGATAAATTCAGATATTGATTATGATAAAATATACCTTTATCATTGAATATTTCCATCTAGTATACATAATTTCTGAAAAAATAAATTAGCAATCCGGGTTACTTTTATATCTATGACATATTGAAAATGCAGAATTATTCATCCATGTTTGTTGAAATTGATTTTATTCGGATTACAGATTTGAGTAACTCTCAAATTTCAATAGAATACTGTGAGATTCATTAATTTTATTATGTAGCTGTATCATCTTATCATTGATCATACTAAGAGAATTATTGATCTCATTAGAAGTGGCAGCCACCTCTTCACTTGATGCGGAGGTCTCTTCTGATAGGCTTGAAATATCCTCGATAGCAATTCTGAAATCATTGAACATACCTTTGATAGTGATTGAAATCTCGTTGACAACATCTTTTATTCTGTTTGCAGCCTTGTTTGATTCATCTGATAATTTTCTTACATTCTCTGCAACAACTGCAAAGCCTCTTCCATAATCACCTGCACGTGAAGCCTCTATTCCTGCATTAAGTGCAAGTACATTTGTCTGGAAAGATATATCTCCAACTCTCTTGCTCTCCTCAGTGATCATTTTTATAATATCATCAAGGGTCTGTCCACTTGCATTGAATCTTTCTGATACTTGATTCAGCATATCAGATTGCTGTGAAGAGCCATTTGCCATACTAGTTGTGGTGGCAGATATCTCCTCAATACTTGCAGTAGCCTCTTCTGATCTTGCAGTTAATTCATCTGATGTACTTTTCACATTCAATGACATATTATACAACTCACCCAGTAGGTTCTGTACTGAGATGATCATCTCATTGAAAAAATTTGCAATGTTACCCAAAACAGGGTCATTGATTATCTTGGAATTCTCTATCTTCTCAAATTCTCCATGCTTGAATTTAATAGAAACATGATTTATCTCATCTAAAAATTCATCCATCACATGAAATGTGGCATAAAAACCCCCAAGCCAGACGATCAGAGATGGGAAAAATGTAGGTATCCACAGTTTTAAAGCATCTGATGTGATCACAGGATTGTTTATTCCTGTATACTCATCTATTTTACCAAAAGTTAATGCAGAGATTGTGACATTTGTAATATGAAATGTTAATTTGAAACGAAAGTCATCAGTACCAATAGTTCTGTACATATATGCAAATATAACCACTGTTATTAGCCCTGTGGAGATAAAATGATTTATCCAATTATACAGATTAATTCCATAGAATGATCCATTTATTGATGAACTGATGATAATGTAGATATAGAAAAATGGAGCAACTAGCTCCATGTAATTATACCATTTCATATTTTAATAAATTATAACTGATTTATTACTATTTTCATTTACTTGAATAATATAATTTCTTTATAGCGAATAAATTACTGAATATATTATTTGTTTATCTGTACGCTCTTCTATCAGAATTTCATTGATATGTATTCCAAAAGATGTTTTCAAGAAACACCATTCAACCCGATTACTTTGATCATCTCCTTTGATCAGATAACGAATTATCATGGGTGATCTCTGATCAGATACTGATATTCATAATTATTTATTAAAAGATACTATAAATTGCTATATTAATTTAGGGGTTGTTTGCAGTTAGATATTTATTTTTACTGGAATAATAAGATTTGATGTAATTAGTATGAATATCATCTCTATTTGATTATAGGAGCTATCAAATTCAATCTTATCATTAATTATTACAATAACTGAATTTGTTATCTCTTGGTTGAATGAATATATTTGATACAATTGAGAATTGATATCAGGAGATATTTCAGATGTGACAGTTGAGTTTATCTCGGTATCTGTGCTGAGATTTTCTACCTCATTAGAATCTGAATATCTATCTTCTTCTGAATTTCTATCTTCTTCAGAAGTTGAATTATACACAGTATCATTTTGATATGCTTTCTCATCTAGCTCATCAGAAAGATCTAGCTCATCCGAGATATCTGTATTATCAGAAAGATCTATATCATCCGAGATATCTGTACTATCAGAAAGATCTATATCATCAGATAATTCGTCGTAATCGTCATATTCATAATCCAAATCATCATCATCTGCAAAATCATGCTCATCCTCATGGTCATCATCATGGTCTAATTTTATTTCCAAAGAATCGGGGATAAGATTTTTATTGGTATCTCCAGATCTAGGGTCCAAACCAATTGATAATTCAAATTTATCCGAAATTTTATCACCATCAGTATCAAAATTACTAATGTCTGTCTTCAATGAATTTATTCTTGAAAAGCCTTCCAGACCATCAATTATGCCATCACCATCTTGATCTCCACCTCTGACAACAATTGCAGGTAGATCAACTCTATGATCGTCATCATGGTCTTCTTCATAATGATTATGGTAATATTCATCCTCATGATCTTCTTCATGATGTTCATCATCACAGTGTTTTTCATCGTGATCATCATCACAATCAGGTCTTCTATCAAAATGTAATTTATCATTCCAACTCTCGATATACTGAAAACCCCAGTTATCAAATGATGAGCTATCAAGGAAATTATTCACTATTACACTCACCTCACCAGAATTCACAGTTAACCATGAATGTTGACCGAGATCACTTGATGTCCAGAATGCACCTGTCATCTCTCTTGTCTGAGATCTTGGATTATATGAGATACCAAAGAAATTATTATTCCAGATCACACCAAATTCAAAATCACTATTCGTAAAAGTTGATGCTGGTTGTCTGAAATTCACATAAGATCTTTTTTCCTGCCATCCACTACCTTGATTCTCAAAGAATGTGAAGCCTGGACGACGACCTAGATTGATTAATAAATCAGCATCTCCATCATCATCATAATCCACAGCTTGTAGCTGTTTCACAACTCTTGTGAATTCATGCAGACCGATATGGCTAAGACCATACTCTACATCACCAAAATATCCTGGAATATATTCAAAATATCCATTGCTTGAATTTCCTGTGTACTGTAAATACATAAAGTTATTCTGTGTGATGAATAATAGATCATCAAAACTATCTCCATTGAAATCAGCAGAGACAAATTCAATTACCGCATTAGATCCGAGTAGGTTCATCAATGCATCATCTATCACTGTGGTGTTGATATAATCAGTCAGCACATATTCATCTGATACAAATTTCCATATATCAATCTGATTATCTCTGTACACAAGCAACTCTGGAATACTATTTTCATATATTGATGAGAAGGTGAGCATTACTCTTCCCTGATAGTAATTATCCACATTGTATAATTCTGGAACATCCTGTATTCCTTTATTATTGGTATTGTATGGATCAAGAAGCATCTTGAAACTACCATCATAGAAATACAGATTATTTTCTGCATTATCATTTGCAGAATTACCAAAATCAGGTCCCAGCATAACTTGATCATACTTGTCAAGCTCATCTTCTAGATTTTCAAAGCTAAATTGAGGGTTGATCCAGTTGTTAACACTCTTGTAATTAGGATTTGGAACTACATCCCAGCTACCATAATTACTCTGTGTAAATAATTGGTCCTCATATGAATTTGAAAACTCAAGCATACTTGGATCCCAACTATTAACCCTGGAATTTGAGCTGAAACCAATCATTTTACCCTCTGTGGTACTCATGAATAATACCGGTGTGTTATTATCAGGTACCTCATCAAAGAAGATACTTCTGACACTTGACATCCGGAGATTTATTCTCACAGCCTCGATTGATTCTATCCTTAGATCAACTGTTGTGTTTGAGGATAAAGAGAGATATCTTACATAATTCCAGTGTCTCTTGGATACCATGGGATCAATATCAATATGAATAGTCTTATTATCCTCAGACATCCATATATTTAATTTACTATCACAATGATGTTCCTCACAATCATCATCTTCTCTATCATCATCAAATTCTGAATAATCATCATCATGCTCATCATCATGCTCATCATCATGTTCATCATCATGTTCATCATCATGCTCATCATCATGCTCATCATCAAGATCTTTCATCAGTTTTATCCGAATATCTGATAAACTACCATTAAATGCTTCTGCAAGATTGATATTTATATCAGACATTGAATTACCACCAGCTACTACTTCCTCTATGTTTCCAAAATCAACTGTGATGTTTGCACCATTACTGGCCAATGAACTGAAATGATTATCAGGTGCATTCTCAAGTCCACTCGTGAAGGGTGAGATCACATTTCCAGGATCTAACCAACTCATAGGTTCTGTAATAATACCATTGAAAGTAACATTACTTGCAGATAATAATATATCAGCATAATTGTCTATTGGATAAGCTCCGGTTCTTTCCCACAGATATGGATTTAATGTGATTCTATCAAGATAGAATTGATTGCTGACTGTATCATAATCAAGTAACATAACATCCTGTCCTCTGGCAAGTATCGCCACCTCTTCAGTACCATCCTCATCAATATCAGCAGATTCTAACTGGATGATTGATTTCCACAGAGTTGTGGTATCCTCCCATATACGCTTGAAACATAGATCAAAGTTTACTTTATCATCATCATCATCATCATCATCATGAGACTTTGATTTGACAGTCTGATCACATTGATTCTTCTTTTTATCATCATCATCATCATCATGATTAGAATTGATCACAGCAGTAGCATTACTCTTCTCATAGATCAGAATACCACCATGCTTCAATCCAATAATAATATCAAGCAAACCATTATCATTCAGATCACCTGTGGTTACTGATAATGCACGATCTTTCAGATTATCAGTTCTAAACCTCTCATTATACTGTTCCCACATACTATTCTTGGAATCAAATTGTACGGGATCAATACCAAATATATGTACTCGGTTTTTGGATGACGCAACAATGATCTCTCTGAATCCATCATTCTCTATATCAACTATCTCTATATCCCACATATCATTGGAGAATATAGATTTCCATACCAGATTGAATACTGTTTTGTCAATCTGTTGCTCAAATATATAGACAAATCCAGATGAACTTGCTATCGACAGATCCAGAATACCATTGTTATCAATATCTGAGAATTCAAGATCAAGTACGTTTCCCCGGAATTTAGTCTCATCAATTCTTGTGAATAAAATATATTCCTCAGTTAAAGTATCCCATTTATAGATAAGAACAGCTTTGATCTGATCATTTGAATGAAATCTAGTACCCACTGCAAAGTATTGACCATCCTCTGTCATTGTAACTGATTGTATCTGATCTTTTATCTCCTTATGATCTGAGCCTTTATCATCCTGTGAACTCAGTTTAAATGCAGTATCTGCACTTATAGAAGCAGATTCAGATAAATTTCCATCTGCATTAATTAACCCTGCAGATGAACTCTGTGAAAATACAAGTATCATCATCAGAACTACTGTCAGAGTCAATTTAAGTAGATCCTTAAATTTATTAATTCTTATTTCTCTCATAATTAGGACCTCCCTGTGAATATTTTCTTCCGAATTACTGGAACTGCAACCACCCCGAGTATGCCACTACCCACCAGAATTGCACTTATCAGACCAAACTGATCCAATAAATTAACCGGTATAGTAGCATTGACCGAGAAGATAATCACATCACGATAAATATCTCCAGAAGATGTGGACACAAATGCCTCAAGGATATACGTACCCTCATCAAATTTTGCATCCAGATCATACCATAAGCCAGGGTTTGTCTTCTCATAGTATGATAGTGTTGTATTTGCAGAGAAAGTACCAACTATATTTCTATACCTGTACCAGGATCTATCCACATTTGTAATATTAAATACCACAATTGCCAACTCTCCATCTGAATTCTGATACTCTGTATTGGCAAACGGAGAGAGTATCATCAATGGACCCTGAAATGATGCAAGAATTGCATCCATCTCACTCTCACTAGTATATACATTGGGATCTGACAACACTATAATCTCGAATCCATCCGAAAATGTATCATTATCACTATCTGCCCAATCTGGCCTTGTATTGTAGAGATATACCTCATCTCCATCAGAGATCGTATCTTTATCCACATCTGGATCAAATACTGCCCAGTCATTTACCTCAACAGTAGGATACTCTCCAGAATATTCTAATCCATCTTCCAATCCATCTAGATCCAGATCTAGATCCAGACCATCTATAATTCCATTATTATTGACATCATCAAAACCAATTTCAGGAGAGAAAGCAGGAAAGTTAGGCTGATATATTACCAGCTCTGGACCGTCAGGAAGCATATCTTGATCTGTATCTGCTTCCCAAGAGTAGGTATTATAGTATTGCACAGTTATATTTCTAACGACATAATCCTTCGGAAGTATATCCCTATCAATAGTAATCTGCATAATACCACTATCTCTAATTGCATCGAAATCCACATTAGGATAATGTACAAACTCAGTCTCCGACTTTTTCAATAACTCAAGTGAATCAATTATCAAATCACCATCTGTATCTGCATCAATCGGCGATAAATCAAGATAAGTGTAATATTCATCAAAATCAAGAATCTGATCACCATCACTATCTGGATTATTTGCCTTGGATCCATTCAGAACCTCAGTTTGATCATCTACACCATCAAAATCTGTATCTCTAAGCACTGCAGATGAATTATATGGTTCTGAAATATCAACAATCAAGTTAATACCATCATCTGAAATATCAATATTTAACTCTTCCCCGTCTTCTAGCGAGTCACCATCTGTATCAGCAGAATTTGGATCTAGTGCATATGTAACTGATGCTAGACCACTGGCAAGATATATCTCCTCACCATCACTCAATCCATCAAAATCTCCATCTGGGTTATTAGGATTGGTATTGGTATTGAATACCTCCTCATAATCATTCAGATTGAACAGATAACTACCATCTGGATTGAGAATACTATCTCTATCTGTATCTGCCTCAAGTGGTGAGGTTTGATAAACAAATATCTCATCATAATCTGAAAGTTTATCCAAATCTGTATCTGCTGAATTTGGATCTGTACCATAGATGTATATCTCATTTCTATCCGAAATTCCATCATTATCCAGATCAGTAGAGGTTGGACTAATGCCCAATTCTACTTCCTCACCATCCAAAAATCCATCGGAATCAGTATCTTGCAGTAATGGATCGCTACCATAGATATTTACTTCATCAAAATCACTCAATCCATCAAAATCACTATCTGAGGATCTGAGGTTGGTACCAAGTACATAATACTCATCATAATCTGAAAGTTTGTCCAAATCTGTATCAGCAGAATTGGGATTAGAGCCCAGTAGTACCTCTAATCGATCATTTAATCCATCTCGGTCGGTATCTGCATCGTATATATCTGTGGAATTGCTGTTTTCAAATTCATCAATTAGGCCATCATTATCAAAATCTCCAGATAATGGATCAGTGGGTATTTGATACTGATAATAGAGTTCATATCCATCACTGACCATTACCACACCAACTCCTCCAGGACCGGTATCTGCATCAGAATCAGCCCTTGTTGGATCTGTGTAGAAAGTACGTGTAACATAATCACCACCTTCGATAATAGTTGCAGTGATACCTCTTATCTCAACACCATCTCTCATATCACCTAGATATGTTCTTGATGGTAGTATCTCACCAGAATATGCCTGCATATATGAATCATCATCTGTATCATTATCCAATGGATGAGTATATCCTTTGTTCCAGATCATATCAGTCTCATTTGAATATGGTACATATGGTTTATCTCCACCATAATATGGCCCATTCTTGCCTTCCTGGCCGTCCAGAAGCATATCATTATCAGTATCTGGATTCAGAGGATCTGTTTGGTTGTAATATACTTTACCACCAATTATCACTGAATTCACACTGGGTGTGATTCCAGACATGTCATATACGTAATTTATCTCAAAATAATCTGTAAGCCCATCTCGGTCGGTATCTGCGTTAAGTGGATCTGTACCGTAGATTGATACCTCTTCATAATCAGTTAATTTATCATAATCACTGTCTTTACGCAGTGGATTTGTATTTAAAGCGATTTCAACTGAATCAATTATTCCATCTCCATCAGAATCTGGGATTGTGGGGTCTGTCATATAGAATTTCAGCTCTTCTTTGTCGCTCAGACCGTCACCATCTGTATCACTGGAGGTTCTGTGTAGAGATTGTATATCTTTGATACTATTTTTGTCATAATTAAGTACGCTCAGACTAGATCCATCTAGACTACCGATGTTTAGGCCGGGGAATCTTCTCTCATATTCATCAGGAATACCATCATAATCGTTGTCATAGCCCATACCACCATTTTTCAGTACATCATCTCTTTTCTTGGGAGATAGATCAAATGGTCCGAATGGTTCTAGTACAGCTCTCCAACGCCATGTTTTCTTCTTGAACAGGAATTTTACTGTAATAGCAGCTTCTAGAATGATTAGTATTCTGAATATTATTCTGAGTGGTTGAGTTCTTCTGATGAAGTCCTGATCGAATGTCAATACTAGTCTTATTCCAGCGTAGAAACTAAGTTTAGCACTTGCGATAAATAGGTTCACCCCGATTGATAATCGTATACCTGCTTCAATCAGGAATCTTAGTATTGCGATACCACTTGCAGATGTTGTCGGGGTATCTGCTCGCATAAGTATCACCAGGTCTATTCCAAACTGAATTCGTAGTACTAATAGATCAAGACCGATATATCCTGCCAATCTGCTCATGAATCCACCTCCCAGACCTCCGGTGAATAGATCAAGTATTGTGATATCTCGATATATTCGTATACTGATTTCTAATCCCCATGCGATAACTTTCAGGAATGATTGAGAATCAAATCCATTGGCACCTAGTTCAAATAATTGTATTGCAAAGTATGCATATCCGGAAAATTCTATATTTACACCTAGTAGTGCCAGTAGTATCTCAAATATTCCACTCTCAGAGGTAGCCAGTTGTTTCAATCCAAAGTTACCAGATATCACGGGTGCGATCTTGAGGAATGATAATATTCTCTTAAGCATTCCACCGAGATCCAGTCCACTGAGTACATTGCTTCCATCGAATAATAGTGAGATAATGAAATCTCTCAGTCCAATTCTGTCAAAATCAATGTTTGCAGTTATTTCGAAACTATATGAGAATTCAAATAATGTGAATGGTCCGAAGCCAATAGGCATCTCACCACCAATACTGAAGAATTTGAATTTATCAAACAGTACATTTAGTTTCTCAAGTAAATTATCAATTATATCAGATAGTATTGTTGCCATCCATCTTTTCAATTCATTGATTAGCCATCCAATTCCATCCTGGAAGAATTCCACTGCACTTGGAATTAGATCAATAAAGAATTTGACAGTATCAAATGCTTCTGGAGATAATAGTCCCTGTAGTGTATTGAGCACGTATGGTGTGAGATCCTGCATTATCTGTTCTAGTGATGGTAATTCCACTTTGAATTTATCATCAACTAATCCTTTGAACATTGTCTATGCAAGTCGAATGAAGTAAATCACTGCAAAATCATCAATTCCTCTATCTGCAAGAGTTTTCTGTATTTTTTCCATCACAAGATTGATTGTGAACAGTCCTAGTGATCTGAGAATACCACTTATTGATGTCTCAGTATCAAATGATGAGCTTATCAGTGATAGAATGAAAAATGGTATTTCACCAACAATTAGACTAAGTCTGTCATTCTGTGTTTTGGATAGAAGTGAGGTTGGTATTCTGCTGAATAGTTCAGCAGTTACGTCTCTCAGGAATTCAGATGATTTTATTCTTGCCTCTTCTAGTGCCTGTTGTGGTGTTAATGATCCGGATGAAGCGATGATCATGGCTAGTGAGGGGGATTCCTTCAGTACTGCTAGAATATTCAATACTCCAGGTATGACAAACGTCATTATAGTCTCAATAGAAGTTCTTACACTATCATTCACATCTTTCAGGAATAATTTCAGTCCATCTCGAATGAGAGAATCTAGATTTGCAGTTGTCAATGTCCTCAGAGGAGAATTGAAGTCTGCAATTTTACTTACCAAAAATCTTAGTATATCACCAATAAATGCTCTTGTATCAAGATCAATGGAGGTCAATCCACCAATTACAGTATCAATAATAGTATTGGCTATTGTATTCTCATTTATAGTACCATTTAGAACTGATTTTACCAGTTCCACATAATCTTTGATTTTTGATTGTAAATCAGGTGCTGATAATCCAGTAGCTGTGTATACAGAGCTGAATAATTTATCAATTGCCTCTGATATTGGGAAATTCTCCAGAAATGATTTTGCATCCTTGATTCCACCCAGTTTACCTGCGATCCAGTATGCTAACTTGCCTATCTCAATCAATGGCTTGAATGCATCAAGATATTTCTGTATGAATGTATTGGTGTCAATTGGGTCGATAGCAAGTGGTTTGATAAATGATGTACTGATGAAGTTAGTGCTTACCTGATCTATTTTATCAGGATTGGATGTGAATCCGCTGACACTTACTCTGATAGTATTATATCCTGTGTTAGAAGGATCTGGTGCTGAATCATTATAGTATGCCATTCCATCTATATCTTTTGAGAACATTATATTTCTGAAGTCAAAAGTATTTAGAGTTATCTGATCAACTCGCATCACTACTCTGACATCAAAAATTGATGAATTACCTGGAATTGCAAATGATGCAGATACAGGTCCATTAGATCCGGGTGCCCATGTATATGGTCCATCCACAGTGTAATTGAATGTTGATACAAGTTCAAAATTATTATTTAATCCATCCTTATCCACATACACATCAAAGAAATAATTCTCATCCAATAATCCATTATCACTTACCACATCAACAAATTCTAATTGTACAGTCACAGTATCTCCCTTGAGAAATAGTTGCTTACCCTGTCCACGTACCTGATATCCAAGCTCCTTGAAGACGATATCAATGACTGATGGTAGTGTAACCAGTTCCTGATGAGAACCTTCTATCTCATAATTTGTGGCACCAACAAGAGCTGGAGAATCTGTTGGGACTACTCCATCAAATCTGTTCAGGTACCAGGGATTTCCACCAAAGGTGATATAATTCTCTCCTGGTGGTTCCTCATATCCAAGTGCTTGTAATAATGGGCTTCCTGGTATCATATCATCAGCAGATGCAGCCCAATCGTCATAGAATAGATTTGTAGATCCTATATATGCCTCCCATGTTCCATGATTAGGTGTACCATGCATAAATAATCTATCCACTCTTGCAGCCCAGGTATCATCAATATTTGGATCACTAGGACCTGCTTCCAGTAAATATCGGGAGATCAATCCACCATAGGAATATGCAATAATATTAATCTTTTCATTTACATCTACTCTTGCATTGATTAGATCCTCTACTTGATTTGCAAGCTGTGAGGTATTAAGATTGCCAGTACCCAGTGTGGCATCGTATGTCAATGCCTGTGTACCGGGTAAATTATCATCAAAATCAATCACCTCAATTCCCTGAGCCTCTAGAATAGCAATCATAGTATTGAAGACAGTGGGATCACTTCTCCATCCTGGTATCATTACAACTCTTGGTACGGGTATTGCAGGACCTTTTCCCTGTGCAAAATATTCTGCCACTCCATTGGCAATTGATAGTCCAGCCTGTGTCTTATTTGCTGTGTACTCAAATTTTGCCCTGTCCTGTGGGTTGGTAATAAAACCTACCTCTACAAGTGCCTGTGGTATTGTTGGTGTACCTCTGATGACTGCAAAATTAGCTGTTTTCACACCTCTTGGATACATATCAAGATCTGCCACCATATTGCTGTAAATCTCTGTTGCAAGGTCTCCACCATATTGATTATCTGTATGATAGTATACCTCATGTCCTCTTGCATTTGGTCTCACAGTACCATTATCAAATTTGAATGCATTGAAGTGTACACTGATAAATGCATCTGCATAATCATTCACACCATCTAAATTTGTATCATTAGCAATTCTAGCTCTGGTTTTAAGATCATCTGAAATGCTGGCATTGAAATTTTTATCAGTCTCTCTTGTCATCACCACATTTGCACCCAGATTTAGGAGTGCATCCTTCAATTCTAGTGATACATCAAGTGTCCAATCTTTTTCATAAAGTATCGTTCCATTTGTGTATTCAAAATATGCACCATTGTAAATACCTCCATGTCCCGGATCAACTACTATTGTTCTTCCTATAAGTGGATACAGATTTGGAATTAACTCTGTAAATATCAGATCTGGAAGTACTTGATCAATATATTCAGATGAATCCTGTGTTTGGAATACTCCCAGCATGGATTTGAATACAGATCCAAGTACTGATTTTACTCTTCCGAGAAATGTCTGATCTGTGGAACTTGTAGTTGCAGTATTTGCAAGTGTGGATAATTGGCTCTGATTCGTTACCACTTCTTTAATATCAAATTTTAACCAACTTTTGAATATCTGATCAAGAAAGTTATCAAGAACTAGATTTGAAATCCAGGATAGTATAGCCTGGAATACATTCTCTCCATCACTAATTTTCTTTATCAGTACTGCCAGTTCATCGTTAAGTATTGCCTGTGCAATTGCCACAACAGTGGAATTAGCAGGGAAAAATTCTTTTATCATTTTCAGTGAGAAGGCTATTATCTCCTCAGGTCCACCTCTTAGTGCATTGAATCCCTCAAGAGCTATCTCTACATACCTTCTGTACTCACTGAATCCTGGAAAACGCTCAACTATTATATCAAGTGCTAATCCTAGAATATTATCTACACTGGGATCATTGATTATGCCCAGTACTTTTGGTATATATTTCATTATTTCATTTATCTGATTAACAACTTCTGGGGATAATTCCACATATTGAACATATTTTAGTAAGATACCAAGTAGAGTATCCAGTACCTTTCCAGCAGGTCCCTCGATACCAGTTTTAGTTGGTATATTTGCAATTGTGAAATCACTCTGTGCATTATTTAGTACCAATCCATATTCATTTTTATTGATAAGAGACTGAGTAACCGCCTCATAGAGAGGAATAGATACACCAGCAGGAGTTAGGTAATTAGCAGTTCTTGGACTTGCATCCATGATATTATCAAATCTATCCTGTTGAGCTACTTTATCTATCTGTCCGATAGGATTTACGGGTTCATAACTTCTCTGTACCATTTCATTGATATTCTCAGAGAAATATTTCACAACCAATGCTCTGATATGATCTGCGGATGTTCTATATTCATCATTAGGTGCATTTTCAGCTATATAATTACCAACCAACCAGATTGCATTGACTACTGCCAATTTAGCATCTGTCATCTCAGTCTGATCATCAACTAGAGATGCATATTGTATTGCAGCACCCAATCCAGCAGTTGCCTGTCTTGTATTTGCCATTGAAAGTATATGCTGCTTATCTGGATAATCTAAAATGTATTTGGCCAGTTCAGACCATTCATATGATTTACCACCAATAATTGGTCCATCAATATTTGTATCATATACATGAATAACTATCCAGTATGATGAATCAATACTGAGTAAATCTGTTATCTGATCAATCTCGAATAAATCAACTGGTTGATAGAATGGTGATAGGAATTGCTCGATTCCATTTGCCATATCATAAGCCTGTGTATCTTTAGAACTGTATGCAATGGCAATCTTCTTATCAAATACGGGTACAACTTTTAGTAAATCCTCTGGATCTGTAATCTTAGCAGCTTCTGCAGTATTTGCTGCTGCCTGTACAGAGTAGAAACTACTCAGTATGAGTAGAATTATAATCATTATCGTAAATGAGATTGTTTTGTTTTTCATTTTAATGTAATCTCCACTAAATTAATTAGTGCATTTTTAGTACTCGAATTTTATGAGTACATTAAATTAAATTGCAATCAACATCTATATTATTTAAATTAAATGTAAAAATTAGATTTTGTTAAGTGGTTAAAACTCTCTATCTTCAATGAAATTACGAATTACAATATATTGGAATATAATAAAATTATATTTGCTATATTTTATTATTTGTTTCAATTCTTTTATTAAATTGATAAAAAAAAATTAAAATAATTACACACAAATACATTATATAAATTTGCTTTATTTTGAATAGTAAAGGTCAGAGAATAGATTTAGTATTTATTTGATAGTTTTATGTTTTGATAAAAATGCAAAAAATATTTATTTTTAATATAAAAATATTTATTTATCATCTTGTACATACAAATTTTAAGTTATGAATTTCACACGCTCTGCTGATGACTCCATTGATTCTATTACATTCTCTGGGGCTACTTTTCCCATTATTGCTCCATTAATTTATCTCCACAGCTATTGCACCTGTGTACTCTGTTTGCCTTATAGTTCCACAGTATGTCTGCGAGGTGTAGCCCTCATCTACAAACTCAATGTTAATTCCATAGAGCACACATTTACTCCTCAGATTATCCTTGAATTTACCATATAGTATTTTGGGCTCTGTCAGCAACAGTGAAATATTGATAAAGTGAAATTAAATAGTATGATACACAATCTTCATTCACGCTTATTCAGCAAGAAATCATTGTTTTCCAGGAAATAAAAGCTAATTTCTGTACAATGATAAGAGTTTACTTGAGAAAAATAATAAATGAAATTCTTTATTCATTAAATAACTATCAATTATTAATTAAAAATACTAAATTTCTCATTAATATTTATATAATTTACCCAAATTTACAAATGTGGAAAATATAAAAACTGTTTTCTGGAATAATGTTACTTCTAAAGTGAAAAGAGAGAATGATAATTTTTCTGAGAAACTTGTTGATAAGATGAAAATATTATATTCTAGAGAAGGAATTAATGGGGTAAAGGAACTATTTGATGAGTTAGATAGATCTGTTGATATTGGGAGAATTATAAATGAAGATTAGAGAGATTTCACTTGAGAATTTCAGATCGTTCAGTTCGATACAGGTTCAATTACCACAGATACCAATACTTGTGATATATGATAGTAACGGCAGTGGAAAAACCACATTACTAGAAGGCATTATTTTTGGTGTAAAGGGAGAGATTGAGGCATATAAATCAAGTGAGTATGGTTCAATTGATGCTCTTTATAATTTAAGAGAGACTAGAAATAAGAGAATCATCTCGAGTATTTTACTAGAGGATAAAGAAGGATCTGTCTTGATAGAGGCTAATCGTCCTAAGAGGAAAAGAACATACCTGACTAAGAGTAATAAATTTGATATAAAATTCAAGGTCAATGAAGAAAATAAATCATTGCAAGAGTTTCAAGAAATATGTGATAATTATCTTGGAATTGATTATAATATGTTTCCTCTTGCTAACTTTCTATCACAGAATGTAATTAATGATGTACTTGTGTCTGATGCAAAGGTGAGAGGTGAGGTCTTTAGTAAATTATTATCCACTGATTGGATAAATTCAATAATCGATTATATCAGCTCAAATATCACCAATATTAGAAAAAGAAAAAAGGTATTAGAGAGTAAATGGGAGAACCTCAATCTGATATTGAAAAATACTCAACTAGATAGTTTGTATCAACAAATTATGGAAAATGTGAAATTACTTATCAACAAAGGAATCACTCTTCAAGAAAATTCAAAGGTTAATCCAATAGATATCAATTCAAGAATAAAAACCATTGCAGAGATACTGAGCATCAATGAGATCACAGAATACCTTTCAACAAATGACATTGACAATGCACTTGGTAAAACAAGAAGAGAAAAATTTGTTAAAAAAATATACAAATCAATAAATGACTTGAAAGTATCCTCTAGTGTGAAAGAAAAAAGTGTAGAGAATATGAGTACAGTTATTTCTGAGATAAAAGATAATATTAAACAGAAATCATTATCTGAGAAATTATTAATTAGGATAAAAAATGATATCAATAAAATAGAAGTGAATATCAATAAAATAAGCGATATTAAGCAGAATATAAATGCTAAAATAATTGATGTGAATGAAGAATTAGATATTGTTACAAGAAAAAATAAAGAGATTAAAAAAATTGAGGGGGATATTAATAGAATTGACAAAAAATATGGTAATATTGAGAAAATACAATTGTTGAAAATAGAGCTCACAGATAATATTGATGAGAAATCTGATGAGATAGTAAATATTGAGAAAATAATTCCAATTATCAATAATACTGAAAGAAAAATAACTAGGAACAAAAAGGAATATACTATATTGGAAGAGAATATAGAAAGATTAGAATTGGAGTATTCTGCAGCTGAACTGGTAGAAAAATGCAATTATATTGAAAAAGAATTGAAAGAAATTGAGATAGTAGAGAAGATAGATACAGCAGATCTTAAACTATATAACCAATTAATAATGAATGAGGCAGATGAAGAGACAATCAAAAATATAATTCAAGGAATTAAAAATGAGGTCAATAAGATCGATTACAGATCTAGAATTTTCGAGCTTGAAAAATTCATAGTATCAAAGGAAAATAATAAAAATAAAGAAATTGATTCAATTACTGAGAATATTGCGGAAATCAAGGATAAACTTACCAAAGATACTGAAATTAGAAATGAATTATTAGATAAAAAAGATACTGTTGATAAAAATATAGATAAACAGTTGAGTATTTCTGATAAAAGTAAACTAAACTATTTCATTATTGCAATATCATTGGCTATATCATTAGCAGGTATTTTTGGAATAAAGTTCCTATTATTATTTTTATTTCCAGGAATAATATTCCTTGGACTTCAATACAATATAATCTCACCCACTCCTTTATACGGATTTATTCCATTAAAATATAGACTAGCTCAATTTGAGAAGGATCAATCAGAAATAATGAATAAAATAGAGATTGTTGATGAGAGGATAATACATATTGAGGATAAACTCAGATTTTACAGTGATCAGCTAACTGAGCTGAATAAAATGAAATACAGCCCACCTGCATGGATTAATCAAATTGATCCAGAATTGATGATAAAAGAATACAGTAAATTTGAGAAAATAAGTTCTGAGCTGAAAGTATTTGATAAGTTACTGTACAGAATGATTAAATACAATTCCATAATCACTAAGATGAAAAAGATTGATAATGATAACAAAGAATTGATCACATCAATTAACGATCTTGAATTCTCAAAAGATAATAAAATCAAAGTGAGTGATTATAAGGGTCTGGTATCTCTTATGAATAGATTGAATGAAAGAAGGGATAAGCTGAAGATAGAGATAAGAGATACTAAGTTGAGGATAGAGGAGATTGATAATCTAATAAGTTCAAGAATAGAGTTTGAGAAAACACTGGAAGAGAGTTTAATTCATAATGAAAATAAAATAACTAAAACAGAACTTTTGCAATTGGAAAAAACACTGAAATCCAAGCTTAAAGCACTAAATGGTGATTTAAAGAAAATAGATAAGGATTTAAAAGATAATTCTAAAAAACTTATTGATTTAAATTCAGAGAAGGGAAATCATGAGGGAAATATAAAGGCTGCGGATAAATCAGTTAGCAGAGTACTGAAAGAACTAGGATTATCTGATCTACCAGAGAATATCGATGAGGAAATGGAAAAATTATTCGTTAACAGTAAAAAAGAGGTTGAGAATACTAAAAACAAAATGGATAGAATAATTTTGATAGAAAAAGAGATCGAGGAACTGCATGATCATCTCAAGAAATGGGATCTTATTCAATCTAATTGGAAAAAACATCAATCTCTTGTAAATTCTACACAGATAAAAATCAGAGAAATAGAGCAGATGGCAAATAAACTCAATCAGATGGAATTATCATTAAAAATAATCAATAAGGCAGTATCAGAGGAGAATGAACTGTATCTCAAAAAACTCGAGAATAATATAATAAATGATTTGAATCGATATTTTGATAGCCTAGGAGGTCATGATGAGATTGGGGAATTAAATTTCAATTTCAAGGTGAGTAGAAATAAAATGAATGCACAACTATCTGTGGGATATAGAAATACTACTGGTGCACCACGTGCCTTGTACAGTAATGGTCAGCAGGTATCACTAGTAATTGCACTGTTTATGGCGACAACAAAAGTAAATAATCTGAATAGTAAGTTCAAATGGATAGGTTTTGATGAACCAACACAGTTCCTAGATACAGAAAGAAAAATAAATTTCATCGAAACATTGAAATTATTTTATAATGATCTAAATGAACCACAAATTATTATTTCAACAGCGGATAGTGAATTTATAGATCTGATAAAGAATGAGAATGGAATTCAAGTATTTAGTATGTCTGAACTGGTAAATTACAGGATTGGTATAGAAGAGAAACCCAGAGTGAATCTAGTAGATGGTAAATTCAGTTTGAATAAAAGAATTGATATACCAAAATTAGAAGCTGCAGATTTGATAAATTTTGATGATGAATTACCTACAAAGGCTAAGAAGGCTAAATCAGAGTTCAAAGGAATTGAGATCACATGTGAAATATGTGGTAAGAATGTGATGGTTGCAACTTATACAAAGGTCTGTGGAGATAAAGAATGCATAGCAGCAAGAAGTAGGAGCTTTTTCTCATGATAAACAACAGATTAATAAAGAACAACCATCTAATATAATTGGAGATAGAGTTTATGGAGTACAATATCACAGATGATGACTTCCAGAAAAAGATTAAAAGCTCATTTCTTGGAAATACTGTTAAAAAAGACCTGGTACACAAAGCAGGACTTGAATTTTTACCAAGATATGTATCAGAATTTGTATTATCGAATTTTGATAGGAATGGATTAAGCCAGTATGAAATAATAAAGAAGGCAAAAAATTTTATCAATAGACATCTCCCAGAAAGAAACTCAACTGAGTATTTGAAGCATAAATTGCTAGAAGAGGGTGAGATCAAACTATTAAATGAATTTCACATATTAGTTGATATCAAGAAAAATGAGTACACTGCCTATGCATCTGCATTTACAGAGACGATGAAAACAGTTGGTACTTTTGTAAATTTATATCCTGCACTGAGTATGAAGGGAATGTGGGGGTTAGGTACTATTAGACATATACCAACAGACAGATATGCAGCTGAATTGATAGAATTTGATCCGGTACAACTAGGCAGTTTTGATATTGATGAACTTATCTCTGCAAGAATGAATTTTACAACTAAAGAATGGATTGATCTGATTATATTGAGTACAGGAATAAATCCAAAGGAGATGACAACAAAAACAAAATTGTATTTAATTGCCAGATTACTCCCATTAAGCGTTAAAAATATAAATATTATAGAATTAGGACCTAAAAGTACTGGAAAAACATATACTTTCAGACATCTAACTAGTTATGCACATATCGCATCTGGATCGGTGATCACACCTGCCAAATTAATATATGATCTATCTAAAAATCAGCCTGGAGTAATAATGACTGCTGATACAGTGGTTTTTGATGAAATTGTAGCAGCAGAATTTGGAGATAAGAAGGATACCGAACTGATTGGTATGCTCAAGGATTTTATGGAAGGAGGTAATGTATCAAGAGGTAAGGTGAAAATACAGGAGGATACCTCTCTGATTTATCTTGGAAATATAGATATCAAGGGAAATAAACCTAAATTTGACGATTTTCTGAAAGACATGCCCAAAGCATTCAGTGATACTGCATTTATAGACAGAGTACATGCAATTATACCGGGATGGGCCATACCAAAGATAACAGAGGCAGTCAGTCATTTTGCAACAGGATATGGATTGACTGGAAATTATCTTAGTGAATTTCTGCACAGATTAAGGAGTTATACACATCCAGAACTTAATTGGGAAAGCTATGAGAAGGATCTATACTTTATCAGGAATGAGAAGGGAGTTAAGAAAATAGTTGAGGGACTTATGGGTATAATTTATCCGGGTGTGAAGCCAAGTGAGAATGAGATGCAATTATTACTAGATTTTTCATGTGAGTTGAGACAGACTGTTTGTGATCAACTTCATCTTCTAGATGAAGGTGAATTTAGAAAAATCAAATTATCTGTGAGATACAGGGATTAATTTTATTATTTTTTTAATAACACATTATTTGATCTTATTATTGATTCTCCAGCAGTATTGTGAATAACTATCTGTATATTAAATTTAACATCTTCTATCTGATCAGTATCAAAGTTAATATTAAAATATTCTTGAGATTGATTCTCAACTGTACCTATTTTATTGTTGTTGATATAGAATTCAATGTGATCTATTGGATGAGGATAAGAAATAGCCACTGCTTTTATCATTATCTCACCAGTCACCTCGCTCTTCTCAGCAGGATAGATTATCTCACCATAGAAATCCCCTCCATTACTGCTTAGAGTATCTGAGTTAACAATAACTAAACTTAATGAGGTTTTAGATATTGCTCCAAAATCAACTGATCTGATGATAGAAACTGCCAAATCATCACTATCTGGAACTCTGTGCAGATTATCAATTCTATATGCGAATGATAAGCTAAGAATAGCAATAAAAATCAATATTGTGATCTTTTTTAGTTTCATATAGACTAATTGAAACTAATTTGATATCTATATAAACTAATCCTAAAGTTGTTGTAAAGAAATACAAATCTGTGTATTTTGATGATTTCAATTATTTATTCATATTTATTCATATAACTGAGGTCAACATGAGGAACTTGTGTATAATGCTACTTCGATGGAAATACTTCCACAGGCTTCATTACCTCAATATTAGATACTGTTTTTTTCCGGGCAAGATATTTTACTATCTCCCATCTGATAAATATGGTTAAAAATAGATTTAATATGATGAATGAAGAGAATAGTACTGATATTGAGATATATAATCCATTTGAGCTAACGATAAATATCATAATAAATACAGCTAATAATATCACATATTTTTTTATTATATCAATTATATGTGAATAAATTATTTTATTATAATTATCCTTACCTGTGATCTCATAATCAGTCCCAGATAATCGATTTATCTGAGATGCTAATTTTTCAAATGTATCTGAATCTCTTGGAACAAGAATAGATTGATTGATTTGATTCAGTATAACTGAAATCGGGGCTAATAGGAATTTAAATGTCAACAGAAAAGTTATGATAATAAATATTATATCTATTCTATCAACCTCTACTGTGGATGTTATCATGAATAGCAGTATAAAGTTAGTGACTAGTTTAGCACCAAAAGTTCTCTTAACATGATCTCCCAGTATCTCCACACCTGTGAGGATTACCAGTGTAAATAACCAAGTATAGATAATAAAAGCATCCTCTTGCTTTAATCCCATACTCATCATTATGAGGGATAGTATCATGCTGATCAGGTATTCTGCAATAGCAAATTTACGTGTGGAAAAATATTTTGGAGTTCCTATTATCCAATCTTCAAAAATAATCGGATCCTCACGCATTCATAATACCTCCAGAAATCTGTCTTCCTGCTTTTTTACCATACAGTATCAGTAAAGCTCGGATCTCAAGTAGAATATTAGTATTGTATGTTCTGACAACTCTTAATTGAGAATTATGTGAATTAACAATCTTGCGATATTCTATGATCTTCTGTTCATAGATACGTTCAAGTGATGCCTCTATTATCTCTCGTCTGTAATTCATCTGATGTTGATTGACAAAACGTGTCTCTCTGATCTTTGACAGAGATAAAGTACCAAATCCAGGTGTATGTGCAACAAACATAAAGAGTGCCTGCATATCACGTTTAATCACGGGTATACCCGCTCTTAATGCATCATTATTTATCTCGGTTGAGGTAAGTAATAACATTACAGAATTCTTGAGTTTTTTCTCAACAATTGTTTTCTTCAAAGTATTGAAATTAAATTCCACTCCCTCTGCTTTCACTGCATGCAACTCTATACCAAGTACACTCATCGCATTGGTGGACTGTCTAAAATTGATTATTTTGGAATAATTATCACCATGAAGTAATATCACCAATGAATGATGAGATCTTCTAAGTGCAGTTGCAATCTCCATGACTGCGGACAAAATGAACTCTAGCTTGGCACCCACCATCAACATCGTTATATCAACAACTATCAAGAACCTAAGCATCTCATGTTCCTCAAATTCCTTGACAACTAATGAATTTATCTTGGCAGATTTTCGCCAGTGAATATGTCTGATCTCATCGCCATACTGATAATCTCTGAGTGCAAAGAAATCATAGCCTCTTCCCCTAACTGGAATTGCTAGTTGAGAGATCAGGCTGAGCATGATCTTCTGTTTGAGGTTCCATGGTAATTCCACTCTTTGTGGCTCTGGAAGTACTGTTATTTTGCGTTGAATCACGATTCTTTGTTCCAATGTGAATAGACCAAATACACCAAGACTG
>JAJRQD010000110.1 GCA_024280435.1 archaeon
TAAACCCCTTAGCAATAATTTTTTCAAATTAGATAGTTTGTTCATTGTATCATATGTGAATATTCCCTGTAACGTTATGAATAATATCACTATTGCTAATACTAAAAATACAATGTATTTCTCATAAATCTCATTATTAGGTGGTAATAATAGTTTAACTGATTGATTGGTAATCTCTTCTATACTGTTGATAATATTTTGGTTATTTGAATTGCTATTATTTACTGATTGTATATTAATATACAATCTATTAATTCTGGTAAAATTTTCATAATTGTGATTTAAGCTACCTACAACGAAAAATTCATTTTGACTTTTCTTAATTAGAGGAAAATATTTGATAACTTTAGTCGATAAATAGGTTGATATTTGTTCTGTATCATTAATTCCGTAATTTATTGGGAAATTTAGATCACTTTTAATGTCTATTTTATCTGCAAATTTATCCTCAACATAAGCATTGTTAATATTTAGTTCATCTATCTCAGCTATATTTAGCAATTCTGGAAAGATATTATTAATTATTTTGAAATCTGTAAGATATAGAGTATAACCGACTATGTAATTCTGTTGTGAAATACTCAGTGGTAATATATCTTTAATACCATTTATATTCACAATGTCTTCAAATAGATTATAATCAACACCATCATCAAATTCAAGAACTAAATCTGATGGATATTGCATATTACTTTCTGTTGCAATAAAATTATTGAATGCTGAGAAATTTGAAAAAATTATCAATAAACTCCAACAAATTACTAGTAAATATTGAATAGTAAATTTATATTTATGATTACCTTTGATAAAATATTTCATTAATAGACTTTTAATGTGATAGGATTTTGTTTTTACTCTATTTTGTATAATGTATGATATAATTTCTGCGAAAAGTAGACCTGAAATATAGAAAAGAGCAATTGAAACAATAAAGTCTAGTATTAATTTTGTTTCAGAAGGAATTAATAGACTTATTGATTTAACTATTATTCTAAAATAAATAATAGACAAAAAAATTAATAATACATAATTAAATAACCTTTTTGATTTATTACCGGTATTATCCGTTATACTAGTTGTTGATTGAATATAGTTTTGATATCGATATAAAATTAAAATCATAATAATAATTGAAGATATGAGTATATTTGCAGTGATAGGTATGCTTGTCTTATTTCTGAAAAATAAAAATGAAATTACAGTTATACTATAAGCTACAATATCATGAATAACTGGTAAAATAAGTAAAATTATTTTTTTCTGTTCATTGTTAGCACCTCTTTTTTCGAAACTATCAGTTTTTATGATGCACCCATCCAAATATGCCAATGATATCAATTCAAGTAACCATGAGGAAACTAAAATAGTTATAATAGTTAAAGTTGTAATGATTCTGTCCAAAATAATCTTGTAAGAGTTGACATATATGCTGTAACTCTCAATTTGTATGCTATCCGAACCTATATTGTTACTTAATAGAAAATTCTGTATATTTTTTTCTAGATTTGATATATAAGAATTATAGTTATCAATGGTCGCAAATGCAGAATAGAGTAATGATGTATAATAAATAAGTTTCAATGAATTCAATTGTATTTTGATATTCATTGATTGATTTAATGAAATTAATGTGTTCAAATTGATAATTAAATCAACTTCATCTGGTAATTTTATCGAACTTGGTAATAAAATATTATCTAGATCTGTAATAAGGTTGATATCTGATCTTGATACATTTATCAAACTATTTTTGAATTTACCAAACTCAATACCTACATTATAATTACTACTCTGATTTATCAATAATTCAATTAATAAATATCCGCCTTCATGCTCTATTTTTTCAGGAGATTTAGTTTCCCAAGACATAAATATATTATTTAATGTGTTAATTTTCCTGGAAAAAACATCTAATGAACTATTTTCGTTGACAGTTTGCAAATTAAATGCAGTATTCACATATAGTTCAGTTTCAGTATTATCTAATTGATGCTGAATATTTTTCATTGTTATAAATGAATTAGCAAGTAAAAATAAATTAACAAGTATGATAATTAACATCGAGAATAATATATTCTTGAAAAATAACCTCTTATTTCTTCTCCAAAATAAAAAATAAAGATATTTCATTCGCAGCACCTTAGTTAGATATTTTCACAATTCGATCGACTTGATCTAAAATAAATTCATCATGAGTTGCAATAATCAATGTTTTTTGTAATTGTCGTGTTTGGTTTATAAGAAGATTAATTACATTATCCGAATTTTTCTTATCAAGATTACCAGTTGGTTCATCAGCAAGAATAATTTGTGGATTATTAGCCAAGGCAACAGCAATTGCAACTCTTTGCCTTTCTCCTCCTGATATATAAGGTGGAAAAGATTTTTCATATCTTTCAATCCCGAGAATAGTTAATAATTCATGAACTCTCTCATCGATCTCATTTTTGCTTTTTTTTGCTATAAGCATAGGTAAAGCTATATTTTCAAATATATTGAACTCATTAATCAAATTGAAGTCTTGATAAATTAATCCTACATGATCTCGTCGGTACAGTACTAAATCATTATCACTAACTTTTGCTATATTTTTATTACCCACAAAAATATCGCCACTTGTTGGTCTTAATACACCACCTATACAATTTAATATTGTGGATTTTCCACTACCACTAGGTCCTGAAAGAGCAATGATCTCACCCTTTTCGAAAGTTTGACTAAAGTTTTCAATTGCAACAGTGTCAACATGTCCACTGTAAATTTTATATAATGAATCTATCTTAATTTCGTTATCCATGTTATTTTCTCCTGGTCTTTTCATTTAAATACATTGTAGCATTATCCTTTGTAATAGTTTGAATTTTTCTTCCTAAAACAATATTCACTATCTGACCTCCAACTAAACCCCCAATCACTGTTAATGAAATAGTTGTAAATATCGAAAATTGTAAGTTTAACCCATTCAATAATAATCCATATGGTATATTATTTTTTAGATATATAATACCTAAATTTAACCCTATTATATTACCGATATATATTGCCTCGATCAATTTTCTAAAAATCTCCGAGGTATATTTTTTTCTTAAATAAATGTCTGATAATCCTCTGGTACCAAGTTGCTTTAATTCTGCTTTAATATGATCTAGCCCAATTTGTCCGAATATCACATACGCTATTGGTAATATGAACAGCACAAAAATCAAATCCAATGTGATGAATAAATTTATAGATGGATTTTTTTCAATAAATGTATCAGAAGGTTTGCTAATAGATACATCATTCTCAGTTAATTTTAATGATGCAAGTGTGTCCTCAATTGTTTTATCAAGAATATCTGAATTGGATGAAATTTCAGGTTTTAACTTTACTATGAAACCATTTGCTCCAGGTTTATAATTTTTGTTTGATAATAATTCATTGAACAGATCATGTGATAATATAATTCCACTTATAAACTCATTTATTATTGGAAACTCATCTATTATACCAATTATTTCGAGGTTTTTTATTATTATCGTCTCTGTAACATGTGTGCTGGAATCCTCAAAATCTATGGAAATATCTATTTGATCACCTTTGCGAAAAACTCCTTGTGTAGCTAATTCTTGAGAAATAATCAAATTTTCACTTGTTAATTTCTGAACTAAATCCTCGAAATAATCTTCACCAAGGGCATGGTTCCATCTTGAATTCTCAGGTAATGAATAAAAAGTTTTATCAATAAAATTGAAATTAATATCTGAATAAGTTTTTTGTTCTTGAATTAAAGCTCCATATCCATGAGAAAATGGCACTACTCTATCTATGGTAGCAACATTTTTATTAAGATTCAATAGATCGGTATTGCCAAAATAACCTTCAATTTTATTAATATTAAAATCACCTATGGGTGTTTCAGATGTTAAGGCATCATCAAGATAATTTTGACCTGTTTGTGCTGTGATGAGGAATATGATCAATGCGAACAATGATAATGTAATTACTCTTTGCCTGTTGAATTTGCGTATTCCCCTGTTGAATAATCTAGTAACAAGTGGTTTTACATCATATAATGATTGTTGTTTGTGCTGTATATCCGGTTTCAATAAGACAATAAATCCAAGTGAGATAATTATTAATCCTGCCATATCAATTATTTGATTAATTTTATTATTGAAAATTGGAAATACTACTTTAGGTAGAATAAATGTCATCAGCAGATTAACTGCAAAGGTTATTGTAATTGCAATCTTTGCAATTTTTATTCTAAATATTTTTGTGTCATTCTTCCCATGCTTTTCTATTTTAGGATTTTCGATTGGTGATACCGAAATTATCTGATAGGCTTTAATACTTGCGATTGCAATAAATAACAATAAAAATACATCTATAATTATTTTGAAATCAAATAAAGATCCAAAAGTCAAAATAACTAGACTTGAAAAAAATATTGCTGATAAAATAGATATAATTAAATTTATAAACTCAATAATTAACAATAATTGTTGTATTTTTCTTATTGACATACCCCTTGTCCATAATAGTCTAGATTTTTCTTTATGTTCTTTAGTCTCTTGAAAAAGAAGAGAAAATATGGCAAGTGCAATTAATAAGTTTGGAATACTAAGAATTTGTATTATAATTACCTGTTCTTCAATAAATCTGTCATAAGCATCAATTTCATTAGATACCATTGAGTTAAAGTAAATCTCGGTGTTTTTTATTGCATAAATAATTAATTCATCAAGAATTATTTTTTGATAATTTGCAATATAATCACGCAGTTCATCAATTGATTTCTGTTTGGTCCAACCATCTGGAAAGGTAGAAGCAATCATTACATTTACTTGATCAATGTCCACACTGTTTTTGCTCACAATTTCCCATCCTAATTCTATTGTTCCATACATTATATCTGGTTGAATAAAATCAAGATCAGTAAATATACTCTCTGTTATTATAATATCCCTGTACACATCATTATTTTCTATATTTGTAGGTAGAAAATTTATCGTGGAATTATCAATTAATTTAATTTGATCATCAATTGAGGATAATTTGGAATTGGCATAGACTTCATTGGTATTCATATTAAATTTAGCTAATAAATCTGTTGAAAGCCCAATATAAGTCACGTTTGAGAATGTATTATTGATTAATACTTTTGCTTTTAAAAAAATAATAAAATTATTTAATTGTTGGTTTATCATATTTTCCTTCAATGTAAAAAATTTTGTACTGTCTATCTGTCCGCGTGATACAACAGTGAATAGATCTATATTGACAGCCTCTACATTATTAACCGTGCTATTATTTAATGGAATTGTAATACCTATCAGAACCAATCCAATTAACATAAATAATACAAAATAAAGTAATATCGATTGTATATTGAACTTTATTGTACTTTTATAGAATTTATATATTAATCGCATTTATTACTTTCTCACCATTATCCGAAATTAACAGAAATATAAACATTATCCATCAAGATTGGAAAGATATATAATTACAATTATTATTAATATTGTATTTAATTATATTAAAATATGCCAAGTTTTTTTTTTGGAAAATAACATTAATTAACAATATAAAAGAACTAGCTTAATCATTAAATTATACAGAAATCACTAAACATAGTAATACTCAAATCATTATTTTTACAAATATGTAACAGTATAAATTGTGTATTGATCAATCCGTAAAAAATTAACAAAAGCATATTGAAATTTATATACATGTGCATTTCTGATCAAATCCCAATATATATTAACAATGCAGACATTTCCAGGCTTCATTTTCAAATTGTGCAAATATATGATAGTTTCTCACAAGAATAAAGTAGGTATTGTAGGACATGTCATCATAAAATTATCAACTGTTTTTATCAAGAAAGGCATAACTTCCAATAGAGTTGAAGGTGAATTTTGTAATTTCGATCTGAGTGTTCCAGTAAGTGGTAGAAAAAATTTCATTTCTTATCAGAATATGGTTGATAGATGGTTACAACCTGGTATTTCATTTGATGATATTAATTGTTATATGTTGCTTAAATCTGATTATGTTACAGATCCAACTGAAAGTATTTAATTAAATTTTAAAATTAAATATAGTATCAACAGCTGATAAACACCTTATTTTCAGTAAGCTCTCTCAAAAATATGTTTACAATATATTTTTAATATTTTAATTTACTCACCAGAAGTCCTCTTTCCTTCATGAAAATATTGAGGATCAGAAAAGAGTACCAGTGATAATTCCCTGTAAATTATTGATAAATAATGACTGTGGTAATTGTTCAACCCTTGTGTTTCAGTTCGTACTATTGTCTTTATTTTATTCGATATTACAAATTATTAGAATATCTATAGATAATATATTTATTTATGATGATGTCATCAAAAGAGTAGAAAATATATGAGTGAATTGATAATTCAAGCAAAGCAGCTATCAAAGAAGTTTGGGGATTTTGAGGCTGTTAAGAAGGTAACACTTGAGATCCCCAAGGGAATTGTCTATGGATTTCTTGGTCCAAATGGTGCAGGAAAGACAACATCTCTGAAAATGCTGACTGGATTGCTTATTCCAACCAGTGGGGAGATTAGAATTAATGATCTAGATCCGGGTAAATCAACTGATAATACAACTATCAAGAGTATGATAGGATTGATTCCACAGGAGATTGTGATTTGGGATGATCTGACAGTTCATGAGAATCTTATGCTGATGGCAGCAATCTATGAGGTTCCAAAGGATATTGCCAAGAAACGTGTGAAAAAGTTGATCTGTGATATACATCTTGAGGATAAAAGAGATACACTAGGCAAGAAATTATCTGGTGGATTGAAGAGAAGGTTGAATATAATCATGGCATTGGTACATGAACCGGAGATTGTAGTGTGTGATGAGCCCACTCCTGGTCTTGATCCACAATCACGTGCATTGGTATGGGATTTTATTCAGGATCTCACCCGAGTTAAGAATAAAACAGTGATTCTAACTACTCACTTCATGGAGGAGGCAGATAAACTATCTGATATAGTGGCAATCATAGACAATGGTGAGATACTGAAAATAGATACTCCAGATAATCTTAAGAATTCAATTGGAGAGGGAGATCTTATAGAGATTAATCTTAATGATGATAATTTACTTGCTGAGGCAGAGAGAAGATTACAGGATTTCAAAGGATTGGAAGAGGTGCTGGTACGTGATAGCATTCTCAGTGTTAGAACTCTGAATGCTCCCTCAAAACTGGCAAATATTCTTAATGCAATAGAAGCAATTGATGGTCTAGAGGTATCTGATATGAAGATAAGAAAAAGCACACTTGAGGATGTATTTTTGCATCTCACAGGTAGAAAGTTGAGGGAATAGCTATGATCTCAAGTATTATGAACAAATTCTACAGGGAATTCATCAGAAACAAGATCAGTATCGGATTAGTATTTGCATTTCCACTGTTCTTTCTTATCATTTTCAATGTATCTTTTGGAGGTACTGTGATCACCTCTGGTAGTACGTATGATATTGCAGTGATCAATGATGATAGTGGTATTCCAGGTGATATTGCAGCAGTTCTCAATAATACCGGATTTCCACAGAATTGGATTGAAGATGGTATTGGTAAAAATCTTACTGATATAATTTTTGATATGAGATATGAGGAGGATGGAAAAGCATTATTCAACAGGGTTGTTGTTGACAGAGCAGATATTGATTCAGCTATTGAAAATGAGCTATCTTTGGTAATGATTATACCTGAGAATTTCTCACTGTCCATTCTTAATATACTGAATAACAATGCCAAATTAAGAAATCAGAGTTCTATTCCATTTCTGGAGGTGGTATCTGCCACTATTGATATGTATGGTGATGAGAGATCTCAAGCTTTTGATATCTCAAAAACTATACTTCAGAACTTGATAAATACATTTATTGGATTTATTGGAGATGTGGATTTTGAGACGGGTAGTATTATAATCAATACAGAATCCATACTTCCAGTGAGAGAGGATATAACAATATTTGATTTTATTGCATCGGGTATATTTGTATTCGCTACTATACTTAGTACATCCTATTTTGCAGGATTAGTACTTACTGATGAGGAAAATGGAGTAATGGACAGGTACAAGGTATCATTGATCAATCCCCAGAAATATACCATTGCATTCTCTATATTTGCATTTGCAATCATGATGATACAGGCAGTATTCTTACTTGCTTCTGCATATTTTCTGTTTGGTTTCAAACCTGCAGGTTCCTTCATCTATGCATTCATAATATTGGTACTGTTATCTCTTGCAAATCTTGGATTCATATTCACTGCAGGTGCATTTTTCAAATCATCAGACACTGCTGGATCTGTCATTGGATTTGCAAGCTCTATTCTTGGATTTGCATCGGGTTCATTCATGAACATGCCAAAAATTGTTCTGATAAAAAATATATTACCATTTACAAGTGGCAGTCCCGATCTTTTACTATGGGATCTGTTACCATGGACCCATGCCAATAATGCATTGAAGCTGGTGTTATTACTGGATTACAACTTATCAGAGGTGATTGGAGATCTGATACTTCTGGTAATTATGGGTATAGTATGGTATATTATCGGATTATACTATTATAGCAAACGCAGATTTGCAATCGAGGTGTAATTATGTTATACGCGTTAATAATGAAAACAATCAAACAAACAGTTAGAAATAGATCTAGATTATTAATTATCATACTTTCACCCATTTTATTCTTTGGTTTCTTTGGATATGTATTTACTCCACAAGAGTCTGGATTAGTTCTGAATATTGGTTTTATCAATGAGGATACGGGGTATTCCTCGGATTACACAGGTATAATTCCAAATTCTTTCTCAAGTGCAGATAGAAATACACTATCTGATATGTTTTTTGATCTGTTTGAGAACTATACTATCACAGTACTTCCGTCATTCAACAGATCGAATACACAACTAGATCTGATCTCCTATTCTGATGAACAGACTATGATTAATAATGTGGAAACAAACCGAATTGATATTGGTATAATTATGCCTGCCGACTTCACAGAGGTGATACTAGGTATTTATAATTTGAATTACTACTCAATCAATGGTGTATTTTTACAGGATCTTCCAACTGAGGTGAGTAACACCACAATCAGAGTACTGGGTGATCCAAGTCTGACTGACTATCAGACTGCATATTCTCTATTCTCAGATATCTTGAATTCATTCACAGAGAGTATATATGGAGAGGAGGTATTCTCAGATACTGAATTTGCAGGTGGTGAAATTGAATATAATATACATAATATTGGAAGTGATATCTCAGAATATCATTACTTTGTAGGTGGCTTTCTGGTCTTCCTGGTTTTGCTCAATATGATAAATGTTGCTGGAATAATGGCAGAAGAGAAAGAAACAGGTACAATTAATCGAATTAAATTATCTTTGATGCCTAGTTATAAATTGTTCATTGCAATCACTGTCATGCAGATACTGACAATGACTGTTCAGCTATTCATTTCGGCAATTATTATAAAATTACAGGGAGTAGATATATCATTTATCGGATGGATAAATATCTTTATAGTCATGCAAATTGCGAATGTGAATATTACTGGGATTGGATTGATCATAGCATCATTCTCAAGATCACAGAAGGATGCAACTTCTATTGCAGGTATTCTATCATCACCACTTGGATTTTTGAGTGGTGTATTTGTGCCATTACCAGATGTTTATATTGTGAAATCCATTGATTTGCAATTCTGGGCAATTATCCCATCATATCATGCAGTTACAGCAGTTCAGAGTATAATTGTTCAGGGTTCTGGTATCACAGAGGTTATCAGTTCATTGATATGGTTGAGTTCATTCTCTATAATCTGGTTTTTCATCGGACTGAAAGTATACAATAAGCGAGTGATTAATTCAGATACTTGACATTTATTTTTTAATGAATTCAATCCACTACTTCTGTCACCCATTTTAGTACTTCTGGAATTCTACTGCCGAATTTGGCAGAAATCATCTCAATACCAAGTGCCTTGATATTTATTTTTGATAATGGATAATGATCTTTGAATTCCTGTGCTTTCATAGGATTATTATCCTCCAGATCCTGTTTGTTAAGAAGTATAATCACCTTGTTATCCTCATCTAGCAGATCACAGAATTTACTGAATTGCTCTATATGTGCTTCTAATAATTCTGCATTGTTCTCTTTGGTAACAACTGCATCAACTAGGTAGAATATTATATCAGATGAGCTTACCACTATATCCCAAAATATTTCCTGATATAGCTCTTGACCGCCGGTATCATATACTTTGAAATTGATATTCTGAAATGTAAATCCTTTCTCACGATATTCAAAACCAAGTGTTGTACGGGGAGATTTCACCTGTTCCTCACCCGTCTCTAGATATCGTATCAATGTTGTTTTCCCTGACTTACTGGGTCCCAGTACACCTATTTTCAATTCTCTGTTTTTTGAGCCAAGTATTCTGTTAAGTATATCCATAAATATATTGAGATTTTATATTTATGGTATAATAATCATAAGTATGTGAAATTAGCAACTGATTAATTTTCAGATAAAATAAATCGAAAAATCGATCTATTTCAAAAATAAAATGATCAATATGATAGATTTGGCACACATATATATAAATGATAGATTTGCTTCAAAACTATTGATATTCATTGTCTAATTTCAATATTGAAGCAAGTCCAGAAGTTCAATTTATTGATATTTTTGATCTATCGATAATAGAGATGGCTACTTTGAGCCACTTGATAACATTATCTAAGAAAATACTACGATATGATCTTTATAAAGAAATCAATGGATTACTCTCTCCCCACAAAAAATTATCAACCTCCAGTTTTTATAACAGTTTACAGAAACTTGAGAAAAAAAAATATATCAAGTTTGAAAAAATTGATAATAAAGATCCCAAATCATTGGCAGTTCATAAAACTGCATTAACTGAGAAAGTACTGGGATATATGTTCTATTATTTCACACAGTATCAGATTAAATCTCCAAAGGTGAAAGCAGCAAAATCATTGACAATTATTCAACAACTTTGTAAGAGAAATAGTTTCAACAATGTGATGATTATTGATCCCGAGACACAGGGTTCCACTAAACTGATTGCTTCAATAATTCCATCTGCTGTGGAAACTGTGAAAGCAATAGGTAAAATTAGCAGGAGTGTATATTTACTCTCTACAAGGGAGCTATACGATTATTATCTTAATCAGAGTGTTGATAAAGTAATATCAGGTGGAGAAGAAGGATCAGTTGATAAATTTGATTTGATCATCTTTCCACTTTATAATCGTAATTTTGAGTATAATAGTATTGATCATAAAGAGATACTTATTGAGATAAAGCGTTTATTAAGTGCAGATGGTAGTTTAATTATACTACATCTGGAGAAACTAGATGATGGTGGTAACTATATTATCAAGCATTTCATAGATTCCCTCTCAAAATCAGGCTATTTTGATCCCATAGATGGTGATTATTTCAAATACCAGTTAGAGAAACTGAAATTCAAAGAAGTACGTAAACAGTTGCAAGATGGTGTTAATTATATCGTTGCAAAATCAGGAAACAATTGAATTATAATTTACCTATCATTTTAGCATAATCTTTCTCATTTACTCTCAATCGCTTATTTAGTTTACCTTTCATATCCTTGGCACATCTGGGGCAATGTGATGATTGAAATAGCCATTGGTTCAATTCTTCCTCGTGTGCAGGGTATTTACAAAGAGGGCAGAGTGTGACTGTCATCATACTTTTGCTCTCAAATTCTGTATAGCAGATCATACACTTCAAATCATCTTTGGATACATTTCCAGAGGGTAGCAGGTTCTGATCCAATTTAGCCCTTCTTTTTACTGCTTTTGGCTTGGTCACAATCTCAATTCCATCACTGACAGCAGCTACATTTCTTGGTTTACTTACCTTATTATTTTTAGATTTAGCAGTTTTTGAGGATGTTTTTTTATTCCCTGAGACCGTGGGCACAGCTCTGGTCTTCTTCTCCTTTTTCTTCTTCCTGCTAGTGGTGGGAACTGTTCTGTATCCACTTGATGGAGCTGTTGATATACTTCTTCTTTTCTTTCTCTCGCCTCTCTGCGATGGTCTGCTTGGAGTGATAGTCCTCTGTCTTGGAGGTGTGTAGTCTGATCTTCTTGATGGTGATCTACTAAGACTGTTGATATACTGTCTTCTTGCAGTATCATCGTATTCAGACTTGAACATTGGTCTGATCAGATATGCAATCACCTGTATAAAATACATAAGTAGTATTAAAACTGAGTTTAATCCGATAAATTCGATCTCAATTGCAATAATAATAATTATCACAATAGTCAAAGTATTGAAGAAAAGAGGAAATTTAACTGGACCATGTAATTTTCTCTTCAGCACAAATCCTGTGTATCTTTTCTGATAATACCTTGCAGTTAACATAATTGACAGTGCTGATAATGGTATAACCAGTAGAGACACAGCAGATATATTGAATTGTAAACTACCTCTGGATTCAAATAATTGGAACATAAAGCCATAGGATGATAATATCTGTGCAACTATGATATTAATATATGGAATTATCAGGAACTGAGAGCTGGCTATGACTGCATTGTTCTGCCTGTAATATATCCACTCTGATAACAGATGTAGATAACTGTTCAGAAGGAGTGTAAGCATAACAATTGATCGTGAGAAATATTCATCATCAACAACATACCATTCGAGTAATGCGGTCACAATTCCTGTAATGGTTATTGCTATATGAATTTCCTTTCTCATCAATTTAGTTTCACATTCCATAAAGAATAACTTTTCTATTGCCTAGTACTCGAAGTACTGTTGTTTTTTACCTTTTAATGCAGGTTGGATCAGCCTTAATGTCTCATATGCTGCACCTGGTATCATCCCCTCAACCTCTGTTGATAATTCAGTATAAGACTGTCGTAACTGTGCAGATGGTTTATCAGATATATTTCTGAATACTGCATATCCATAGTCTGTAGAGCTAATCTCAGTGGGATCAATCACAATTGCAATTGATTTACCCCAGAGCCCCTGATATCTTGCCTGTGTCTCATAATCATCAATTGATAAAAAGTTACCATAGCTTGGATGAGAATGATACCATCCCACAATATAAGTCTGAGTGCCAGTGATCTTGCTCACAATATCTGTGAATGATCTTGACTCCATAATTGAAACTGATACTGCATCTCCATGACCAACGGGCCATACATCTGTGATCACAATCTGCTCAAGTGGTGTATTCTCATTTATCACATACCCTGTAAGCAATCCGATTACCTCTACCCATTTTTTGGGCTTTATATCTTTATTTGCATATTTTTTGGCATGCAGTGCCATCTTGAGGTATGCCTGAGAATGTAATTTGACAAGTACTCTGTCATTTTCTGTGTGCAGGTCAGTATCATCCAATTCCAGGCTGTTATCCTTCTCATGAGATGATACATTCATATCAGTATCTCCCACCAGGACAGATAGTTTATCCTCAACAGTCTCAATACGTTTGAGTAATTTAATATAATCTTCTGGTATTTTAGACATTTAATCCCATCCCTTCTTGGCATATTTTTTGGTGATCTGCTCTGCCTTCTTCTTGAAATCTTTCTTGGATTTCATCACCTGTATTGCTGCTTTCTTGTTGAAAACATCTGATGGATTGAAAAATGCACCATCGACATTAAGCATGGCAATTATTGACTGGATAACAGTACCAATATTCTTAGAGGGGGTCCATCCACCATTTTTTCCCACAAGTTCCTGATCTACCAGTGCTAGACAAATATTACGCTTTCCTGGATATTCTTTTGGATTGGGCCAGAAATTAGGGTGCCATATGGGTGTGTGAAGACGCACAAATGGTGGCTTATAGGGATAATTCGGCCCATACTTCACCTCAAGTTTGTATAGCCCCTTTGCATAGGGTGTGCTTTTAGGCCCTTCGAATGTGATTGCAAGGTGTTCCACAGTTTTTTTTGCATTTCCAGGGTAGCCTTTTACCTGCTTGATGACCTTTTTTTTGTGCAATGTTTTAAGAATTTTATAATCGTCTGCAATTCTTTTCTGTCTGATACTCATGTAGTCTCCTCTAACAGAAATTACAACTGAATTATATATAAAGTATTACTAACACACAAATACAAAAACCCAATAATTTCACTATTTTTATCATTTCAGATATTAATCTATTTTCTTCTCAAATATACTGGAATTAGCAATGCAAATGGTATTAAGCTAGTGGTCATACTGGTTTTTTCATTCTCTGTATTGTCAATAGAGCTAGCACTGGATATATCTATCTCATAGTAGAAAATCCCGGTGTACGGCTCTGCAATCGCCATGCCAAAATCAAGTTGTTCATCACCAGGGAGAGTTACCTTGCTATCATCGTTATATTTGATAATAACATCAAAGCCTATTGTTGCATCTGAAGTTTCCTCAACTGTAAAGCTAGTGGTGTATGTATTTCCATCCTTTGTCAGTATCATATAAGGTGTGTGACACAGATATTCAGGTGTCAGTTTACAATAAAATGAATCCACACTGGTGATATTGCTACTATCCCCAAAAGTTACGCTGATTGTTACTTTACTTCCTTGATATACAGTTTGAGGACTGTAGGTGATTGATGTTATCCCATGTGGATTTGCAGATGAATTGCTAACAGAGGTCATGAATACCAATAAAATGGATAATATTACCCGTAAATTCCTGTTCACTGAATTTTATATATTTTGAGATAGCAATAAATATTTCTAGGATTTTTTGTATTTAATGTACAAATCGATAATCTCTTCTATCTTATTTGTATCAAGTCTTTTGGATGCCTCTCTCAACTCTGTCTTCGAGAAATACTGGTAATTATCCAGAAGGTAGTTGTATATCATATCTGCATGCGATTGACTAATAGTTCTCAATAACCATGGGAATGATTTTCTTACATAGTAATTCTTATCTGTTTTCAGATAGTTTATCTGTGTGATGATAAATTCTGCATTGTTATTGGTATGTTTCAGCAATGCAGTCACACAGAGCCTTCTTCTCCAGAAATTATCTGATACTCTCCATAACTGGATTGTATCTCTGATCTGATCATCAATGTTCAGATGTTTGATTACATTAATGCATAAATGATCTGAGCTTGTCCAGTGATCCACCTCATCAATCCATTTCTGATCGATATGTTTGAATAGTTGGATTGAGTTGTTTTTTATCAGCTTTCTGTATTTCTCAAGCAGGAAAAATACAAAAACTCGCATCTCTATACTTTTAGCACTCATAAACAGTTTATCCACATTAGCAATCAATTCTTCAAATTCAATATTCTTATTCTTTTTGTAAACATATGTGGCATATTTTTTCAGACTACCATTACTTATTCCCATACCATACAGAGAGGTGATATCACCTGCCAATGCAGTCTGGATAAATCTCGTCTTACTTTCTTTGTTCTGATCTGAGTTTTCAGGATTATTTATCCATTTTTGAATTATTTCCCAATTCATGAGTATAGTTATTGTTTCCCGAATTTTTATTAGCTTTCTTGTGGATGGATAAAAAAATATCTCTTTTATCATTCTGCTTGAAAAAGATTAAATCATATGTGAGAATTTGCAATATATTGTATGCAGGAAAGATTGAAGGATTTACTAGGACTTACAACTAACGAGACAAAGGTATATATTGCTCTGCTATCCTCTCCACTGGCAGATCCGCTGACAATCTCACAGGATACTAAACTGGCACGAACAAGAGTGTATGAGGTTTTATCAAAGCTTATTTCAAAAAATCTAGTTGACAAAACAACTGATGGATACCGGGTAGTGCATCCACAGACTGCAATTGAGCTGATGCAGGAAAAAATACATCTTCATACACAGAACAGAATTGATGCACTGACTGAATTGATACCTCACTTGACTGATGTGTGGAGAGAGGCAGCAATTGATGTGGTGTCCCCTGGAATTGAGATCATGTCCTATGTGGATATAGAGGCTGGCTATCTGAAAGAACTGGAGAATATACAGTGCCGAGTGTATATAGCAGCATCTGACTCAACGGGTGGTATCAATTGGAAAAAGAGTGGAGAGCGATTGGCAAAGGCTTATAAGAAGGATCTTGATATAAAATATCTGTATTCTGATAGTAAAATGGCTGAAAAGATGATTTTTGCATTCAAGCATTTTGTACCCTTCAGTAATTTGAATATAAAAATACGATCCAATGCAGAGTTGAAATCATCTTTTATTCTACTGGATAATAAATTGTATATCTTTTTTATGGCAACAGATACTTTCTCCACCAAAGTACTATCTGTAAATAGTTCGGAAATGATACAGACATTTGAGTGGATATTCTCCAGAATGTGGAAAGAGGCAATTAAATGATATACACTCAGTTTCGGAATTACCTGTAACATCTCTTATTATATTATAGTAAATCAATCATATATGAATTGGCAGATTATCTTTCCCATATTCACCACAAGTATATCCTTTCTGTTTTTCATTTCCGTGACAGAGCAGTATATTCGTAAAAAGAAACCACAACAATTAATGTGGTCAATATCAATGTTTCTATTCTTCATCACCGCAGGTGCTGAGGCAGTCAGTCTGATAACTGGTAATTGGAATACCATGGTATATCGTACCTATTATCTATTTGCAGCGATCCAGGTATCATTGATGGGTGTTGGTCTTCTGTATCTGTTCACAAGAAGAAATGTGATACATGGCAGAAATGCAGCTAAGGCAGTTTTGATATTCTGGGGTATTTGGCTACTGTTCTCATCATTATTCATTGCAAGAGATCCAATATTCTATCTTGTGTATATCCCATCTCTGATACTGATAGCCCTGTCTGTTGTTTACATATCAGTTGATATTGTTGATAGGTTAAAAAATGTGTCTAGCACCATCTGCAGCTCATGTAAAAGGGAGATGAAGGATAGTTGTGATGAATGTGAGTGGGGCAAAGTAATTGAAAGTTATCAATCATCAAAATATACCCGATTATTCCAGCGAGTATTCAAAGGTGATAATTTCAGTCATCTCTTTCTATTAAACATTGTATTCTTATTTATGTTGATGAACCTGTATGTATGGACCTTACCATTGCAAGAGGATCTCTTGAGTACTGGAAAAGAGGTAAGCGGTATTCCATGGCAGCCTGCTGATAATCCCGATGGACCAAGGGCAATTATCAGATTATTCTCACCATTGCACACTGTACCCGGTGCTATTGCACTCATAGGTGGTGGAATATACTCATATATCACATGGCAGATGGCAATCAAGAGGAATACAGGATCATTTGAGCCAAATAAAGGAGTGTACAATCTGTATATCGCAATTGGTGCATATGTGCTTGCACTTGGTGCCACCTTATCTGGATATGGTCTTGGTACACTCTACATCAGTGAGGTTATCTCAGTATCATTCATGTATTTTGGTTTCCTCGAATCAGATAAGATGACATATAAAGTGTTCAAAGATCTGTTCAAATTCAGAAATAAAAAAGTTCATATCAGTGGTGACTGATAAACAAGATATAATGATATAAAAAATTCTACTTAAGTATTAATCTAAGATAGATGGCATCATTTTCGGATTTGGGTACCTTATCAAAGCCTGTTATCATCAATGTCTCCTGATCTCTTATTTTAGCCTCTGCCAGTGTCATATTCGTCTCAATCTCCTCCATATCCTTGGCATCCACTCTCCAAACCATTGGCTCAAATTCTGGATCATATTTGAAGCCCTTCTTGGATAACAAGAGCAAAATTGTGGATAAAGTGGTTGATTTTGGAGTTTTTAATTTGATAACCCTCGGTGCGTTAGGTCCACAGGTATCACATTTTTTGTTCTGAGGCTTGGGAAAGCTGAAGAAATTTGATCCCAACCCGTTATATATAGTGTAGTGATAGGGTAGTAGACCAAGTTCTGTTCCATGTATGTGGTGAAGTATCTTTAAAACATCCTGTGATTGAATTGATGCGATGACTGCATTGATTGTAATAATTGCAGGTTCATGATGATCTATCTTCTTGACCGCATCATCAACAGTGAAGGGCTCCTCATGTGGAAAATGCTCTTTTAGCAATTTATTTGCATAATCAAGTACTATTTTCACCTCATCCAATTTATCGGCCTCTGGCAATCTACCATTCTCACTCTCGTAGAATAACTGTCCTTTCAACATACAGTGTGATTTCTTCCTTGGTATACCAACAAGGGTACATGCAGCAAGATCCTCCTGTTCTCTCTCACGCATGGGGTCACAGGCAAGGCATGAATTTTTCTCTGGGAAGTATGTATAGATATGTCCATTGTAATTGGCAGTACCACCGTCCACAAGAGGTTTTCTGAACAATACCGCACGTCTGTTCAGCTCTACTCTTGCATTCACACTATCAAGACCTCCGATCAGTAGATCCACCTCCTCATATATCTTTGGATCTATCTCCTGCAATGCCATGAAATGTGGGATATACTCTCCGAATGGGTTCAATCTTTTCAGCATCTTGGCAGCTGCAACAGCTTTACCCTCTCCTTCCTCAGCATCAAGAAACAATATCTGTCTGTTTAGATTTGAATATTCAATTGTATCCATATCTACCAGATGAATAGTGCCAACACCGGCCATCGCCAGGTTTTTTGCTATCTCAGTACCAAGACCACCCACACCTGCAATCAATACCTTTGATTTTTTCAGTGCAGCCTGGTTCCAACCGGGTAGACGTAATTGTCTATCCATTCTCTCTGTTTCCTTATCACTCATTGCATCTGAGAAAAAATTGTTCTTCATATATAATACTCCTATACAAATAAATTGCAGAATATTATAAAAGAATTATTCAACACACAAATACAAAAACGCAATAATATACGAATATTCTCCTATTTTCTATCCTTCTTTTATTAGAAGTATTATTGGAAATTCTTGATTTAATAAGTTATGATATTTGAAACGTGTAATTTTGTAAAATTAATGCCTAAAACACCAAACCATATGTAACACCCACTTATCAAGAATATTTTTTTTCTTGATTATTTCGAGTGTGTATTCACTCAATTATCATGTGACGCCTACTTTTTACATATTAATTTAGAATATAGTGCAGTTTATACATTGAATATTAGATAATTTGCTATAAGTAACGCCTATATGGATTATAGTTCATTTAGTGAAGAAGAAGAAAAAAGGTAAATCTTATCTTTTTTTGAGGCAAAATCATAGAATAGATGGTAAATCTCGGCAAAAATGGGTTGTCTATCTAGGTCCAGAAGGTGATGATGAAAAGATTAAATCAAATTCATCCAATTACTTTTGAATAAATTATTATTTTAAGTTAGATTACTAAGCACTCTAAAACCTATAACTGCGTATTTCATGCACTATAAGTGTTAACTTTTAAAAATTAAACATATTTTTCAACTATATTTTTTCTTCTTCTTATATATAATCCGATAATAAATAGTGGAAATAAATACCCCGAAAATGATACTCTTGCATCTTCACTTTTATTTGGATTATTTGGATCTATCACAGTTACTTTTACACTATCTGAATTTGTATTTTTATACGTATCAGTCAATACTAATTTGAAAATATATTCACCTACATTAAGAAAATTCAGATTGTAAGTTATAGTTTCATCAAACTCAAACCATGAATTTAAATAAACTAGTTCCCCATCTTTGTAAACTTCATAAGTTGATGGGTGCATATCAAATACTAACCAAGTGATAGAAGAACTCTGACCAATTTCAAATACGATATCTGAAGGTGAACTAATTGTAGGGTTGGTTGTGTCCAATATATAGATATCAATCATATAAATCCAATCATCATTTGTAAATGGATCTCCCCAACCAACATCTTCCCAGAATTCAGATGTGAAATATACTGAAACTACATTAGGCCAAGTACTATCTGGATTTATAGTCCAAGTTATGATAAATTCTTCATTAACTTCTTTCAAAGTACCCCATGTATTATCATGTATTACATACTCCCATCCATTAGCCCCTTTAAATTTTAATGAAAGTTCAATTTCATGAAAATCATATATTCCCTTTCCAAATGAGAGCAATCTAATTCCCTGCTGGAGTTTACTATCAACCCCATATTGCCACTTTGTATTATCACTAATATCTGTAAAGTATTCATACATCGAACCTCCTTTTGATAATTGTTGTGAAGATGTTGTTTCTGAAGTAACAATTGATATGCTACTTATTAATATTAAAAATAGTATTAAATTCTGAATTTTCATATGTGGTATTCATATTTTTATATTATTAATTTTTTGCTTGTATATCTTTCACCCATGTCCTTAGTTTGTAAATGATCAATTTCATTCTACCTTTGGCGCTAAGTTTGTTGGTAATTGTTATGATTTTTACATTTTTCAATCATCAGTAGTACGAGACACTAAAATGATCTTGAAACTTTGCCAATCAGGCTAAGTTTTACATGATAAATTGTATAACTTATACAATTCATTATTAGAATTAAGAGTTTGATTACTTGAGAATGATGAAATAGTTAGTGATGAGGAATATAATGTGGTATTGGCTAGAATTCATGCTTAATCTAGAATTGAAATCAATATTAAGGAAGTGAAAAAAATTCAGAAAAGCTTGAAAAACAGAAGCGAACATTTCATCACTTTTCTTAAGCTCCCAGATATACTAACCACAAACAACCCTGCTGAATTAAAGTTAAAACATGTAATTGTGCATAGAGATCAAATGGAAAGCCATTCCGAAGTTTAGATGCGATGGAAGAGTATGGTACTATGTTTACTCAGTCAATCAAAATGATAATCTTCAATTTAATTCACTAATAGCTTAAGTTAATAAATTTTTCCTTATATTTGGGTGAAATCTCAAGTTTATCAAATTATGGGGAAAATATTTTGAAAAAATTAAACCGTAATTTTATTATCAACTAATCATGATGTGTATTACTATATTGCAATAATCCGGAAAATACCTAGTATTTTTATTAGATATGTGGTGGATCATGCCCATCTTGAATATTATCATGATGACATCTTTTGCTATTTAATGGATTATACAAATACAATGTTAAATCCAAATGGCCAAATGGAGAACAAGTGTTGAGTATGTATTTGTATTTATAGAACTCTGACCATTAAGAATTGCTGAAAGAAAAGAAAGTAGTAGAGCCAAAGCTCTGCTATTCCCATTTCTCAGTAATAATTTTAAATTGTATTTTCAACTTTGAAAATACCAAAAATTAATTAAAAAACAACCTGTTGAAAATTACATCAAGTCTGTAAATATTTTTTATTACTTATAAATCCATAATTGCGTATAGCATGCCCTATACGCAATTTGGTATCTGCAATTGTTTTTCTCTGTGTATCATTCCATTATGATCGCCATAAAAGGAAATTGGCTAGTGGTAGATTTCTTGGCAAATTTCTTGGCAACTTTCGTAGGGGAATAAAATGGTCTGGCATTATATTGATCTAATTAATATTACTAGATTACTTTTTTTATGTGATATTCTAGATACATGTATGCGTAAAATATACTATGGTGTTATTATTCTTCTTATACTAATCCCATCAATCATTTTTACTTTTAGTAATACTGGATTTATAATGATAAAATATAATTTTTTCCGAGTTTAGATAACTCGTATGTTATATTTCTTCCAGATGGATGTTCGATTAAGTAGCCAAGAGCAACTAATCTCCTAACAGATTTCTTTATTGGCTTTTGATTATTTTTTAAAATTCGTGGTATAAATTTAATTATCCCTCCAATAGATGTTCTAGCATTAATAGAACCTTTTGCATAAGTAAAAAAACCTCGTAAGACTTGTTTGTCTAAAGGTAAATGCATTTTTACCATAATTAATTATATCTTGCTTTACTTATAAATATGTTTAGTGATTTTCTATAATGAAATATCTTATAACGCTTATTAAACATATTAAACATACTAAACAGGTATATTTTATTAAGATAATATTAATATATCCTAATATATATATTTCATATTAGATAATATATGAGTGAAATAATGAGTGATGCCCGAAAAATTTCTTTGATGAAACGTAGGAAAAAAAGAGAGGAGAGAATATTGAAGGTACTGGGTTATTTAAAGCTAAACCCTAATCAAACAGTATATGATTTACAAAAATATTTTGATTGGCCAATAGGGTCTATTCATTCTATATTGAAAGAGTTAGAAGAAGATCTACATCTTAAATCAAGAACCATTGTGGAGAATAACAGGCAAAAGAAATTGTATCGCCTTATGTTGGAAGAAGATTATATTGTTGATCACTTCAATGAAGAAACATTACTAGTACCTTTTAATTTGAGGGCTGCAAAAAACGCTATCAAAAACGGATATGAAATATCAATTGAAATGAAAAATGGATCCATAGTGAAATTATCTCCTGGGGATAATATCGATTATTTTATTAAGAATAACAATATAAAGTTAGAATTAGAAGATTAATATTTAACTGGAAATGAGGTGAGAGTTCAATATTTTAACTCTCGCAATAAGAAAAAAATATCTTACCATCTGATTTTCGATATTTTATTGAATTGCGTTCAATCAATACTGATGACATAATATATCTATGTTTTATTTAATAATAAATCTTTATCAAAAACATATGTTTGCTTGAATTGGAAATGATATTACTCTCTTATAGTTCAAATTATTCTAGGACTACAAACATTAAATACACCTCTATTCTATTTATCTTATGAATAGGAAATTAGGAAACTCTGATATTGAGATATCAGCAATAGGCTTGGGAGCATGGCAATTCTCAGAAGCTACAAGTTTTCACAAGTTTTTCTGGAATGGAATTGATCCAGAAACCACAGAGAAGATTATTGATGTGAGTTTGAAGGGTGGTATCAACTGGATAGATACTGCTGAGATATATGGGAATGGCAGATCTGAACGTGGTGTGAGCAGAGCTCTGCAATCACTAAAAATTGACTATCCTGCTGTTAGGATTGCTACAAAATGGAATCCTTTATTCAGAAGGGCAAAATCTATTGTCAAAACTTTTCCAAAAAGAGTTGAGAATTTATCTCCCTACCCAATTACTCTGCATCAGGTACACAATCCTGCTTCCTTCTCCAAACCCGAGACTGAGATGGAGGAGATGTTCAAATTATTGGATGATAAAAAAATAGAGGCTGTTGGTGTGAGTAATTTCAATACCAAGCAGATGGTAAGGGCTTTTGAGCGTCTCGAAGAATTGGGATATCCTATGGTATCAAATCAGGTGAAATACAGTATACTTGATAGAAGAGTAGATAAAGAGCTTGTTGACCGGGCAAAAGAATTGGGTGTGACAATTATTGCATACTCACCCTTGGAACAGGGATTGGCTAGTGGTAGATTTCATGAAAACCCTTCCTCACTTGATTCAATACCATTTATCCGGAAAAGAGTCCTGAAGCGAAAGTTTGAGAAAAGTACTGAATTGATAAATGAGATGTCTAGCATTGCCAATAACCATGGTGTCACAACTTCACAGGTGGCATTGAATTGGTTGATCAATTACAATGGTGATACAGTCGTTGTAATTCCAGGTGCCACCAAACCTACCCATGCACAACTTAATGCAGGAGCTATGAATTTCAAGTTAAGTAAAGAAGAACTCTCCCTGCTCGATGATTTATCAAGGCAATTTATTTAATTTATGAGATACAAAAACGATAAATCTCGCATAATTTTATTAATGTGAATTGATTTAGGTAATCGTGCGAAAAAAATATTCTCTAATTATTTTAATTATTATGATGATAGGGTCATATTCACTGCCTGTGAATGGAGAATCACTTAATCTACAACCCACACTTGAGAAAAATTTCACTATTACTCTGTTAAATTATAATGAGGATTTGATTGATACCAGAATGATCGAAGCAAGTCTTCCTGAATTTTTTATATATGATACATACACCTTTACCTTAAATTATGAGATTGTATTTGCCAGTAGTGATTTTGAATCAGATTTCAATAATTATGTGGATAGTATCAGTACAACTGATACCTGGACATCTAAACTGAATAATACTGCTTTAAATGAACAGAAGAATAATTTTGAGAGAAAGGATATTTTTGAACGACAGAATGGTACATCAATTGATGCAAGTAAATTAGAGAAATACCTGGATGATAGATCAGTGGAGAGTGGAAAGGTATCCTATAATATCTATATGTTAAATCTTACAAGATTAGATACCACCGATAACAAACACTGGTTCAATGTGACTGAAGTTGATCCAGATTCTGGTAGACAGAGATTTTACTGGAGATTGGAATGGGATTATTCCATGAATTATGATGTGAGGTTTCCCTATGCGGCTTATTCAAGTGTTACAGATACTTCTTTCATAGATCTAACCTCTTTTCAATGGTATCTTACCTGGAGAGCAATTTGGAACAAAGATGTACTCTCTGATGACAGTTATTTCTCACAGTTGCAGGATATGATCAGGGGTAAGCTTGACAGTGAGGCCAGATCAATAATCGCGAATACCATGATCACTTGGCTTGGTGATTTAATTGTTTATTCCTACAACATGTATAATTTCCCTACTGATATAAAGACAGATGTCAATACTAATATCGTGATTGTATATAACTCAACCCAGAAGAGTGCAGAGGATCTGAGTTGGATTGTTAATCCATCAGTGATCAGAGAACAGATGGGAATTATTCTTCAAACACAGCGAGTAGGTGTTAAAATAGATTTTGTAGATCTGAATGAGGAGAATACAATGCTAGACTTTGTAAATGAGGCAAAGGTGGATTATAATGAATTGCAACCATCATCCACTGCATTTAGTAATTGGACCTATTATGATGGAGGAAGGTTGCACTGGGGAATTTCAGAAAATCCAGATATCAGGAAGAAATATTTTGATAATCCTTAAAATGGAACCACACTCAGTGGACTAATCCTGTTACTTGAGAATTCAAGCTTTGTGGGCTATGAAGAATGGATACCCTGGACTGGAGGTATGTATACAGGACTTGGTGGTGATAGCAAGACTGCAATTCTTTATGAGATGGATAGAGCATTCATGCCAGATGGTGAGAGGAAGGCAGGTCTTAGCAAGGTATTGATACATGAACTGGGTCATTCAATTGGTATGCCTCATCCATTCTATAATAGGTTCTCAGCTGATTTCTCAAACAAAGTGATGGGATACTATCCTGGAACTGAGAAGTTTTCTGAGATCTCATTGCAGACATACTGGTCTGAACTGGTACTTGTAAAACTAGAATTACTGTATAATAACACAAAAGATGAGTATTCCTCTGAGAATATTGCAATCTATACCGAGAAATTCAATGGTGTGATGAAGGCATTTGATGATAAACAATTTCTCAAATCATATGAGCTGCTGATTGAGCTGATGGATCTGATAGATCCAAGTATTAATGAGAGTGCTTCCAATAAAAACGATTTCAGATCTATCTATATGTTATTTGCAATACCCGTTGTATTATTGAAAAAAAGAAGATTAAAATAGAATTATTCATTCCACTCAAAATTTAACTCTATACCATTTAGATGATGCATAAACCATGTAAAATTCTGATGAAGTACACTCAAATTCTCAACCGGTCTTGTAATCCCATGTGGCATTCCTTTGTAGATGAATAGATGTGTGGGAATACCCCTTTCTTTCAGTGCACGATACAATTCTTTGGCATTGGCAATGGGTACTCTCTGATCATTCTCACCGTGTTGAATCAGTGTGGGTGTGCTTGCCTCTTCAATTCTGTTCATAGGTGCAGTCTTTTTGTAGTACTCTGGTTTCTCATAGGGCGTACCTCCAAGATAATCCGTTGTCCACTGTCTGATATCATTGCTAATATAATATGTCTTCCAATCCGATATTCCTGCCCCTACGCTTGTAGCCACAAATTTACCCGAATGAGTGCTTAGAAATGCAGATATGTATCCACCCTGGGACCAGCCCATGCTTCCAATTTTACTCTCATCCACGAATCCAAGTTTACTTAGATATTTAATGCAGGATTCTATATCATCCTGTTCTCCAAACCCCATATTCTCACCGTATATCTCCATAAATCGTTGACCTCTTCCCATAGATCCTCTGTAATTTGGATACACCACAAGAATATCATTATTTACAAATTGAATTGTCGGATAGTAGCTTCTATCCTGATGATCAAGTAGTATCTCTCTTGATAACCATGTAGGACCACCATGTACCACAAATACCAGTGGATATTTTTTATTACTATCAAAATCAACAGGCTTTCTCAGTACGCCCTCAATCTCAAGTCCATCTGATGCTTTCCATGTAATTGTCTCAACAGAACCAAGTTTCCACTTATCAATTGATTTGGATATGTTGGTGAGAATGCTGTATTCTGGTGAAATAACTATTCTCTGTGGTAATGGGTGGTAATTTGCCAATTTATCATCTTTCTCAAAATCTCTGTATCTCACAGGAGGTTTGTTTCTCCATTCATCAGATGTAATTAATGCCAGTTCTGGCAATCTATCATTTTTGGATAATAATACTGCAATATCTCCCTGTTCATTGGCATCAAAAGAGATTGGCATGTATTCACCGAAATTAAATAGCTTGAATTCATTGCTGAATACACCTAATTTTGCTCCCGTTCCCCAGTAATACATCTGAAGTACACCATCTCTGATTATTTTAGAACCTGCAGGTGAAATATCAAGTTTTCTGGTGTAAGCATTCTTCATCAGCTCTTTCATCAGTTGGGCTCTGACTAGTGATAATTTATCGATACTGATTACTGAATTATCATGCTGTGTGTAGAACTTCTGATCGCGTATTTTGAAGGAGACAAGTACCTCACTCATATCTGATGATATTCCATTGATAGTTGCACCTTCTGGCATATCTAGTTTGATTAGTCTGAATTCCTCCCATTTGAAATCCTCATCTAATTTTTTATTGATATATGCATCAAGAGCATTCTCCATATCAATCTCAAATATATATGAACTTGTATTCTTGAGATATATCAGATCATCCCTTGTGCGTGTGGTGAAAATCATTCCTTTCTCTATTATAAAATAACTCTGAACAGTTTCATTCATCTCCATTATTGAGCTAATATTCAGGTAAGGTCTTGTGAGCTTATCTCCAGCTGTTTTACTAATTCTATTTATGTTATTCAGATATTCAAGTATTCTGTCAGTAGAGGTGTAGAGATATATATTCTTACTGTTCTCCTCCTCTTCATGAATGATCTGACCATACTTCTCCTCTGTATTCTCTACCAATTTACTATCAACTGTCTGAAATATCAATACTCCATTTTTTACTGTGAAAGAATTAACACCCGATTTCTCAGATGTCAGCTGAATACCCTCGCCATATATATTCGGGTGATAGAATATCTGAGGCTTGGATTCACTACTTTTCTCAGTTCTCAGCAAATATAATTTATCATTATCCCACTGTATATTTGATACACTTCCAGTGGTACTCAGCTGTATATTCTTGTCTTTATCTGAATCATAAATATACAGTAAATTTATTTTTTTATTCTCACGAATATTCTGTTCTGTTATTGTGTATGCTATTAATTTACCATTATCATTAATTGAGATGCTATTGATGAAAGGGACACCTGCTGTCTGTTCTATTGATGGTTTGATCATTTCACTCATAGAACTATTGAATATTCATTAATTTTAAATTGTTCACCTTACGTATATTCCAAATATATTAGTAATTGAATAAAATTATAAATTTATTTGAGAAATCTTTTAAGCTCTGATATTTTAATTACTGATCTCTCAGCTCCTCTGTATTTTATCTCTATCTCATTGTTAGATAATAATTTATCAGAGATTATTAGTCTGATCGGGTATCCTCGTATATCTGCTTCAATGAATTTAATTCCTGGCTTTAGTTTCCTATCATCCACTATGAATTTCTTACCTGATTTATCGATTATTTGATTTATCTCATCAATTCTATCTTTGTCTGTCTTTAATAATGAGATCAGTATTCCATCAAATGGAGCTATACTCTCTGGAATTATCAGTCCATGCTCATCATGATTGTTCTCAGCTATCATTGCAATAATTTTGTGAAGATGGAATGAGTTCACTGAGACAATCAATTGTCTAGGTTTGCCCATAGTGTTGATATATCTGTGTTTGTCATTCTCGATGATATCAATATCTACAAGAGGTACTCCCGTTATTTCTTTTAATTCTCCACCACATACGCAGCGGTCGCCTTCCCTGGCAACTGCTATATTAGCAATGTAATCGCAATTAAAATCCCGATCAAAATTCACATTTTTCAGATGATATTCCAGCTCATTTGCACCTGCTACAAGATTACTTGATTGAGCGATGCTATCATCTATGATAATTATGCATTTTTCCGATATATTCACAGGAGATGCATATCCAGGTACCGCACCTACTTTAATTATCTGCTCCTCTGTTGCAGTCTCCAGCTTATCAACTCCCAGTACCTGCATCAATAGCATCTCATTTATATCAAGATCTCCTCTGATTACTGCAAATACTAGTTTATTATCAACTGTGTAGAATACAGCCTTTGCAGTTCTTGAGGTTGGCACATTGAGGTAATTGGCAACCTCTTCTATTGTTTTACAAGCAGGAGTGTGTACTCTCTCAATCTCTCTGATATCATGCTCCCTCCTTATATTTTTATCAAATATTGCAAGATCCTTCCTGCTGTTGTAATCACAATCGTTGCAGAGTAAGTATTTATCATCTCCCAGTACAAATGGAGTATAGATCTGTTCTGAACCATTATGTAAGGCTTTCATCGTCTTGATATTGTAATTACTGAGTAAATAATCTGATAGCTCTATCTGTTGAAATGTATCTGAAATATTGATTATATGAAGCATTTTCTCATATCTGCTACTGATCAATCCTTTGCTGGTGTTGTAACTATCATTGGTTTCATTATTGTTATAGTAGAATGAGTTTGGAATTGATTTGTGAGAATTGAATTCTGCTTTGATAAATTCTGAGAAAAACTTGCTATTCAATATTTTTTTTACTGAAATACCCATATCTACTTCCTGTGTTGAATTGAATAGCTGAAGAAATTTTTCCATGATATTCTTGATTAACATATTTCCAAGAGGTAGTGAAATTAGCTTATCATCCAATACAAAATATCCTGCACGTATGAGAATATTCTGAGAAGCTATGATGATATCTTTTTTTGGCTCCTTCAGTACTTTGCCGATGAGATGCACAATAGATATGAACCAATTATATTAATTAACGATTATCATTGTAGGAATTAAAAATACAGAAAAAAATTATGAGGTACAAAATTTGTGAGAGCATGAGTTCACAAAATTTAGGGGGTTATCAAAAAAATTACCAACTGTTAATTGGGGTTAAAAATAAAAGAGTGTGGTATCAATCGACTGTTTCAGCACCTCCAAGTGCATATTGTATGACAACTACATCAAATATAAAGTATTTGTTTTTATTATTACATAATAAAAACTTATGAGACAATCTCTCAATAATTGTTGGTATTATTACAATACTATTGCTTTGTATTTTTAATCATATTACGAATCACTCTTGAAGCATCATTGACCACTTGCTCATCAAGAATGAATTGCATCTCACTGAAAGTTGAGACCAATTCTGAGATATTTATACCCTCAAGTGTCAATGCCTTGGTGAAATAATAGAACAATCCGGGGGTGATAAGGCTGTCACTTGGAATGTTCAGTGATAATGCTGCTAAATCATAGGTTTCATTCTTTATAATAAAATGCTGGCATATTTTTTTAATTATCTCTCTGTATTTTATATGCGTGATTATTGTGATCTCAGTCCGACCTTTGATGATTGATAGAAAATCAGATATGTCAGTATCTATCTTTGAATATATATCTGAGATAAGTTTGGAGATATTAACCATAGACGTGAGTTTGATTGTGATCTCAAACAGGTCATATTTGATAGTGGTCTCACTATCTGTGAATTCACGTAATTTTGCATCAATCTTGTGATCATAATTCAGCCGGTATTTCTCCCCGATTCTTCTCAATGCCATGGAGATAGAGGTTAGTTTAACCTGTTTAGGATGCAGCTTTTTCTTTATCTCTTCCTCCAATTCCATCGCCAGACTATTGTAATTGATAATATTTCTGGCAAGTGCATCTTCAAGGAATGACCTGTTCCTGATGATTTCTCTTACAACAGCGCTCACTGTGGTCATAATTTACCAATATATTGTAATCATAAATACGTTGGTATTGGATTTATAACAATTTATGGATTATTGTAATTATTTTACTTGTTTATTATATTAGTTATCAAAATGCTAAATATTGATAATTTGCTAACCTAAACCTAAAAATACACATAACAGATGGATAATATACCCGGTGAAATTATTGAATAAAACAGATAAAAAAATGGATTACCTTGATAAAGCTGCATTGGATAGATTATGGAGTGTATATTCTGTGAAAGTAAAGAAAAATGACAGTACAAGTGTATCCACTATAAAATCAGATAATTCATTTAAACCCGAAGATAATAGGGATAAATTCACTAAATTTTGATCATCTTTATCAAATTCAAAATGCTCTATCTAGTAATGCAATTATAATTTTTTATCAAATATGAACTATGGATAAAATACCGTGGTGGAAAAAGACTACTGTATATCAGGTGTATCCAAGATCATTCATGGACAGTACTGGCAATGGTATTGGAGATCTTAAGGGTATTATCAGTAAATTGGATTATATCAAGGAACTCGGTATTGAGACAATATGGTTCTCCCCGTTTTTTAAAAGTCCACAACAGGATATGGGTTATGATATATCAGATTTCAGAGATATAGCACAAGAATATGGTGATCTTGATGATTGTACTGAATTAATAGAACAGGTACATGCAAGGGATATGAAAATAGTTTTTGATTTGGTTCTAAATCATACCAGTGCACTGCATCCATGGTTTGTAGAATCTAGATCCAGTCTAGATAGCCCTAAAAGAGATTGGTATATTTGGAGAAAAGGCAGAGGTGGTAAACCTCCGAACAATTGGACTTCAATGGTTGGTGGCTCTGCTTGGCATTATGATGCGAATACAGATGAATATTACTATGCAGCATTTCTTGATTTCCAACCCGATCTGAACTACCGTAATCCTGAAGTTAAGCAAGCTATGTTTGATAATATGAGGTTCTGGCTGGATAAGGGTGTGGATGGTTTCAGATTGGATATAATCGGCTCTGTATTTGAGGATATTGAATTCAGAGATAATCCAAGAACTTTTCAGCTCTTGCCAACATCTGACGAACGGGGCATGTTGTTCAGAAGTGCAGAGATGACACTTAATCTGGAGGATAATTTTGAGTTTGTCAGAGAACTTCGGCAATTGGTTGATATTTATAAATCTGATAGATTTCTAGTTGGAGAAGTATTTGGTGATTACAGGAAGATGCAGAGATACTGTGTTAATGGATTGCACAGTGTATTTCTTTTTCAGACTATGGAGACAAAATTCAGTAAATCTGCATATTCAGAATTGATAAGTGAATTTGAGACGTATTTCAAAGAACCACTTATTCCTACATGGGTGTACTCAAATCATGATCGTTTCAGAAGCATTCATAGACTGAATAATAGTGTAGAACGTGCAAAACTACTGGCTGCACTGCAATTAACTCTCAGAGGTGTACCATATATCTATTATGGTGAGGAATTAGGGATGCATCAATCCAAATTCTCATTCAAAGAATCAAAAGATGCGATAGCCCAGAAATACAAATGGATACCATCATTTCTTACGGGTATTGTAATGAAGATGACTGATGGAGCATTGAACCGTGATGGATGCAGGACTCCAATGCAGTGGGATACATCTTTAAATGCAGGTTTCTCATCTGGTGACCATACTTGGTTACCTGTGAATGATAATTACACATCTATCAATGTGGAGTGTCTAAAAGAAGATGCAAACAGTTTGCTTAACTGTTTCAAAAGATTTTTGCGATTCAGGAATAATAATTCTGAATTACAGTATGGTTCACTCGATTTGATAGAGAATGGGAATAAATACATACTTGAATTTCATAGAGAACATCTGATAGTTCTTGCCAATTTTAGTGATAAACAGCAAAAATACAGAGTACCCCAGTCAGTAATACTTGAGAGTACTGATATTGATAGAGAAAGAGTAGAGCTGACAGATATTGTACTGAAGGGATATGAACTGATTATACTGCATTATTCTCGATAAAACCATAGTCCGCCATCTTTCTCCCAGTAGTCTTTATTGTGCATTTCTATTAATCTTTTTATTGGAAGTATCATTCTTATATTCAGATATTCCTTGATCTCATTATCGTCCACATGTTGTTTAATTGGATTGACTAGATTTCTCAACTGTGTCTGTGATATATAATTGAATGAGAGTGTACCCAGATTATCCTTTCTCAGGTTCAACAACTCTTCTGGCTTATCTTTGTTTTTATCCAGCTCATCTCCTAACCTCTGCAGATAAGATATTGATGAATCTATTATTCCTTTTAGCTCTGTGAACAGTGATAGTCTGTAATTATTATACTCTATCACAAGGGATGGATTATCATGCATTAATTTATTCAATTGTTCACTGGGATCAATATGCTCTATATTTTTCAGATAGTACAATCTTTTTGGATATTTTCCAGAGGACTGTTTCTCTTTGTATCCTACAAGATCAAGATCTACTAGACCTGTTTTATCCTCCGTCTCCATATTTCTCAGTATGGTAGTTTTTGATTTGGATAGTCTCTCTGCAATCTGTTTGGTACTCAATTCTCTGTAAATTGATAATATCTGAATAATCTGTGACTTCACCCTGCTCTGAAACACTTTGATTATATTCTTGGATCTCTCTAATTCCAGTTCTGACACGAGATATATTCATTGTAATGTATAATAATCATTTTACCATTGATATATCTGATGTTACATTTTTCTTATATTTTGTAACATTATAGGACATCTCCAATGATTTTATCCCTTTGTATTCTCCAATCTGTGAGTTCATCTGGATCCTTGGGATATCTCTCATAAATCGCTGTTAGTTTATCAATCTCATCCACAAGTTTTTTAATTTTTATCAGTATTCCAAGTCTTGGAAATGCTCTTTTGATCTTGGACAGTACTGTTCTGATACCCATATCAATCTCTCCACCCTCAAAAACAGTATCTAGTTCCTCAGCAGTGATCAATTCTCTTTTCAATGCAAAATCCATCTCATTTCCACTAATTCTGTTGAGATGCTTGGAAGTTATCATAGAAATAACATTTCTAATTCCAAAGTGTTTCATAATATCGGTATTGTATTGCCACATATCCTCTCTTGCCATTTTATCTGTATCAAGAGCATTGATAATAGTCTTTCCTGCAAAATATCCTGAAACAAGTGCAGGACCGTGTCCTTCTGCTGATAAAGGGTCTGTCATACAAGCTGCCTCTCCAACAACTAGACCACCATTGAATGTTAGGCAATCAAGGGGAGGTCTCATCATAATCAAACCTCCTCCCTTGGTGAGCACTCTGTAATCACTGTAATGTTTTGAGATTGCTTCATGAAATATATCTTTCATTGTTCCATCAATTTTCTCTGATTTAAGCCATCCAGTACCCACATTGATAATCCTGTCCCCTTTGGGGAATTTCCAGATATATCCTGGTGGTGGGATCTCAGGATCATAAATTATCACGATCTCACCTGGAAAGTCATGATCCTCTTTAAGCTCTATTATCTCCCTGTATGATGCTGCTATGTGTCTGTCAGGGATTTTACCAGGTAATCCTTCTGAGAAATTATCTGGTAATCTACTTCTAATCGCTCCATGGGTACCTGAACAATCTGCAATCAGTTTTGCACGTATTTTATTTTTCTTCTTATTCTTAAGATATTTCACCCCCCTGAGGTAATTATCCTCTATAATCAGATCAAGTACTCTTGCCCCATCTATTATTTCAATCCCCAGTTTCTCACATTCATTTAGTAATCTCTGTCCATATCTGTGCCTATCAACAGTATATCCGGGGGCAAATCTGGTGACACTTGCATTTTTTGTGGCTATTGTTCCCTTGTTTATCCTATCTGAGATCTCATCCTCTTTGGGTAATTCTAATCCTATTTTTTGCAGCATAAAATCAGGTGAAAAATTATCAAGTGCATCTCCACATACTTTATTTCCAATCTCAGACCTTTTTTTCTTATCAATTATTACAACTTTATAATCTGATCTGGCAAGTGTCAGTGCCGTACCCATTCCAGCAGGACCTGCACCAACAATAATACAATCATACACATATGATCAATGTACTATCAGTTTAAGTATTCATTTCTCTACTGATATTAATTCATCATATCTTTGAATTGATATTGTACATTGATTTTTAACTTACTTATAATTAAATCTGAATTCAAGTAAAAGTAAATAAGATACATTACTTTTCTAAAAATAATGAGTATCGAGCAGAAAACTTTGTTCAATAAACTTATACTTGAATTATTCTCAGGTATATATACCAAAGAAGATTATCAGAAAGCAAATGCAACATATCTTGCAGGTGAATTCAGTGATGAGTGGTTATTGAAAAAATTTGATGAGACTAGTAAAATATTTAGACCTAAAATAGAGTTGGAAGAGACAAATAAAATATTATTGAGCTTTGCAGAAGCATTATCAAAGATAGGTAATTTCAATACCACATATGGTGAATTCACAGATGTTATTGAGTATAGTGGAGATCTCAGACTATTTGCCAAGGATCTACCACTTCATGCAAGAATCGGATTCAGGCAATTGATCAGAAGAAATATCACTGAGGAGTATTTATTACTGGAAGATGCTCTGTATTATCATGCACTGGCCAAGCATTCACTAGATGAATTCAACAGTCTTATCACCACTTTGAAGAAGGAATCATATGGAGATACTAAGTTTGCAGAGCTATTTCAAACACAGCGTATGAATATCATAACTTATTGCAGAACCTCAATCAATTTACTGTTCAGATTTCTTGAATCATTTGTTAACAGTGTAGCAGTGAATTATTTGAAATTGAATGAACTTGATGAGGATAAGAAGAAAATACTTGAGAATACATCTGCATCTATGGTCGATCGGTACAGAGATGTTATAGAAGTGATCAATCCCGAACATAATCTCAAAGAATACACTGATATACTGGAGGCATATCCCAAATTCTATAATAGTATATACTTATCACTTTTCAGATATGAGGAGGAGTACAGACAAACATTGCTGTATTCAGATGAGAGCTGGATGAAGGCAATGATGGGTATATACAATCTGATAAAAGGTCTGTCTATAATATTCTGGCAGGAATGTTTTCCTAATTCTGGAATGCCTGAATATCTGAATGGATTGGATTTTGATAAATTGGAGAATAGTATGGGATACAGGATGTCAGCAGTTCAGAATAAAAGATTTGCACATGTTAAACAGAATTTCAAGAAAGATAAGAAGAAGAGAAAGAAGAAGCGAGTTTAGAATTCCACTCCAATTGCATCATTCTTCAATCTGATCCAATCTGCAAGTTTATCTGGATTTGCAGGATATTTTTCATATATATCCACCATTTTGCCAGCTCCATCGACAAGTTTTTTGATTTTCAACAGTAATCCAAATCTGGGGAATATTTTCATTGCTTTCACTAGTATTGTAAAGAAACCAACTGAAACCATATCCCCATCTAGAATCGCCTCTAACTCTGCATTGGTGATTATATTCCGCTTGAGCAGAAATTCTAGACCCGGACCATTAATCTCTCTTAGAAACTGTAAAGCCACCCATGAGATTGCATGTATCTTACCATAGTGTTTCATTATCTCAATATTATAATTCCAAAGCCCTTCTCGGGATATATCTCCCTTATCGAGTGCTTCGTTCATTGCAACTGCTGCATAGTATCCCGATACAAGTGCAGGGCCATGTCCCTCTGCTGTTGTGGGATCAGTCATACAACCTGCCTCTCCCGCAAGTAATCCTCCATTGAATGTTAGACTATCATAAGGTGGTCTAATAGGTATCTGACCCCCACCATGGGTGAGTACAGTATAATCCTCTGGACTGAAATATTTATGCAGAGCATCTTTGTATATCTCTTTCATACTCTTATCAAATGTATTCTCTGATTTCAACCATCCAGTACCCACATTGAGTTTTTTAGGACCTTTGGTGAAAAACCATAGATATCCTGGTGGTGGGATATCTTCCAGATATGCCAGTGATATTTCCTGTGGATATTCATGATCCTCTTTCAGCTCAATAATCTCTCTGAATGATATTGCAATATGTTCATCAGGTAGTTTTTTTCTCATACCAAGTGAGAAATTATCTGGTAATTTATTTCTGATAACTGCCTGAGTGCCAGAACAATCTGCAATCAGTTTTGCACGTACTTCATGCATCTCTTTATTTTTCAGATACTTTATACCTTTGACATAGTTATCCTCGATAATAACTTCTCTGACAGTTGCATTGCTGATCACAGTCACACCTGCATCTTCAGCCTCTTTCAATAGTCTCTGTCCAAAGATATGTCTGTCCACTGTATATCCAGGTGCATTGAAGCTTACCTTCACATCCTTGGTCTCAACAGATAGAAATTTAAGATACTCAGATACCTCGTCTCCATTTGGTAATTCCAATCCAAATGCTTCATACAATATCTTAGTTGATGCCATATCAAGTGCATCTCCACATGTTTTATTTCCAATATTATCATGAGATTTTCTATCAACTAGCAATACTTTTCTATTGAATTTAGCCATTGAGTATGCAGTGGAGACGCCTGCTGGGCCTCCTCCTACTACAATGCAATCATATTCTGACACAAGTACAGATTTTATCATAGGTATTTATTATTTATTGAATGAATTTTTCTATTGTACAAATTTTGTAGATTATTTTTCGGAATGTATTTAATATAGTATGCTAATAATAGTAGTATGATAGAGAAGAAGGATAATAAATTAGTAAAAAGTGTTATTGATAGTACAAACAAGGTAAAAGAATCAATTAATCGGGTATTTAGTGCAGATAAATTAAAAAATTCTGTTGATATGAGCAGGATTGGAATAAAGAACTCAATTGAGAAAGTGAATGAAACAACTGAGGAAGTTGTGGATAAGATCACAGAGGGAACAAAAGATGTTGTTGATATGATCAAAGATGCGGATATAAAAGAAGCAGCCTTATTACTCTCAGGTCTGTTATTGCTTTAATTTATAATTCCTTCTTGCTCAGATCATATAGATTGAAAAGAAATAGTTTAATCATATCTAATTTTAATGAACATATGGTTGTAAGTATTCATCCAGTTAAGTCTCCCCGGATAATATCATGGGGAGAAAGTGTATTTGATACTTTTGCAGAGGCATTAGAGATGGAGAATGTAGTGCTGGAAGATGGTGATGTGGTCTCTATCACCTCAAAAGTATTCACCATGCAACAGAAATCAGCAGTATTACTGGATGATGTAAAGCCTACAATTGAGGCAAGAGAATTGGCGATTGAGGCATCTTTGGATCCTAGAGTTGCTCAGCTGATTATTGATGAATCAAAGGGTGAGATCATTGGATCTGTGTTCCATGCAGTACTTGCAAAAACTCCATATGGGCTATCCGCAAATGCAGGTATTGATCTATCAAACTGTCCAGAGGGATATGCACTGCTACTACCCAGAGAACCTGATAAGGAGGCAGTTATTTTCAGAGATAAAATAAAAGAGAGATATGGGGTAACTGTTGCGGTGATCATAACAGATTCAAGAACAATACCACTCAGACGTGGTACTACTGCAGTTGCCATAGGAATTGCAGGTATGGAACCTATTATTGATGAGCGTGGAAATAAAGACCTCTATGGTTATACAATGAGTATTTCATCTCGTGCAATTGCTGATAATGTGGCAAACTGTACAAATCTTGTGATGGGTGAGACTGATGAACAGATACCATTTGCTGTTGCCAGGGGTATTGAGTACAAACAATCCACTGATATGACTATGCTTACTGCACTCATGCCTGAAGATCAGTGTCTTTATTTTGCTCCTCTGATGAAGCTGATTGCTCAGAAATAATTCTCTCATCACATATCTGGCAGAATTTACTTTTTGCAGAGATATAACTTCTACACGCAGGACATACAATTGGTTCCTCTCTGCTGGCAATAATACTAAGTCTTCTAGATGATATATCTAGTTCAGTTTTATTATCATATATCTCCTCTTCAATACTGAATTTACTCTTGATAAGGAAATAATGAATAATACTCCAAGAAATAAGTATACTGATGGTAATACTCGTACCTGAACTAAAGCTGGTGAATAGAATGATGAATATGAATATACTAAGTATGAAAAATGGTATGTACATAATGATGGTATACCATAATCCTGCAATCATTCCCAGTACTAGTACCGAAATAATGTAGGTTATCAAAACAGAGTTGATAGATCTGTCACTCTCCTCTACTTCCAGAGTATTCTCAATAGATTCTCTCAATTCATCAAATTCATTGTTCAAATCTATATCTCGCATGAATTTATCACTGGATACCAGCATATAGGCTGCAATAAAATCAATGAATAATGCAATTAGAAAGGAGTATGGAAAATTGGATAATATATACAGCAATAAAGGTATTTCTGTATTTGCCACCTCAAATAATGCAACGCTGAATTTTGCAGTTAATGAAATTGTGAAAGCAAAAAATGTATGTGTTAGACCAATTATACCAATGAACATGGCAATAAAGAGATACTGATCATCTTCTCTCTGTTTTTGCCATAATGGAGTAATTTCGAATAAATTGAATAAGTTTACCACATTTTGATATTATAGTGATATTATTTCAAATTAAGTTATTTATCTCGTTTTCAAGCCAAATCAACTCAACCTCTTCAGGTCTCCATCTTTGTCTTACCAGTGTATCTTCTATGTTCTGTGTGTGTCCTGCCTGATGCATAAGTATTCCATTCCATGCGATCATAGCACCGTTATCTATGGCAACAGGTGCTGGTAATCCCACAAATTTAGCTCCGTGTATCTCTGCCATCTGCTCAAGCATTTTCTTCAATCTGCTATTTGCAGCCACACCTCCACACACAAGTAATTCTTTCTTTCCCGTATGTGCAAGAGCTCTCTCAGCCACCTCTGTCAGCATAGCAAAAGCAGTTTCCTGCAGGCTGAAACACACTTCATCTACTGGTATACCTGATTTTGCCAGCTTGATTGCTGCTGTCAACAGACCACTGAATGATATATCAAATCCTTTCACAGTATAGGGTAACTCATGAAATATATCTCCACCCCTTTCTTTTGCCATATTTGCATATTCCTCAACTACTGCACCCATTGGCTTTTCTGAGTTATCAAACTGCATTTCCCTTCCAAATACATCCAGACAATTTCCAATTGGAATATCCAGTGTTTCACCAAATACTCTGTATCTACCCTCTGCCAGTGCAATTACCTGTGAATTGCCACCCGATACATAAAGCGCTATTGGATCGTCAAGTTGCCCTATTAATTTTCCAATCTCTACATGTGCTACTTGATGATTAACCCCAATTATGGGTTTATTAAGTTTCACTGCAAGTGTTCTTGCTGCAACTGCATCTACCCTCAGACAAGGTCCCATTCCAGATCCCTGTGTGAAACATATAAGATCTAGATCTGCTGAGGTGATATTTGCCTGTTTCAATCCTAGATTGATTAGCTTGGACACATTATCTGCATGATGCTCTGCTGCATCTCTTGGAATAACTCCTTTTCCAATTCCAGGCTTGTAAGTCTTAACATTGTTAGCTAGTATCTCACCATCACTATTCACAATGGCAACTCCTAGTTTATCTGCTGAGGATTCTATACCTATTGCAATCAGAGTCATATAATTTCAGAAGTACAATGTATATTAAAAAAGATAATGATATTTGAATTATCCAGCAGTCAGTTTATAGAATTTATATCTATTATATTCTTCAAATCCAAATGATTTGTAAAGATCAATAGCAATATCATTATTCTCATTGACAAATAGAGTTGGTAATCTTTTGGTACGTAGCACTCCAAGAATACATGCAGTGGTGATGGCTCTTCCCAGTCCAATCTTTCTGTACTCTTTCTTCACATGTATATTTCCAATCTGTACTGTCAGGGGTGTTTCAAAATGTGCACCACCCACTGCAATGATCTCATCATTATCCTCTGCAATAACAAAAATATCAGTATCTAATTGATGTTTATTGAAAAATCCTTGGTGTTCCACACTATCAAAATACTCTTGAATTCTATCTGCATCCTCATGTTTGGCACCCCTGATCTCTGGTAGATTGGAAATATCCATCACCTCAATCTCTTTTTTTGCAAGTTGCATTGCCACATCTGTGAATTGTAACTCTGAACTGAAATCCTTCCAATCAGCCCACGGCGGAATAATATTCTGATTATTTATCTCCGCAGGAAATGGGGCATAGAACTCTTTTATACCCAGGAAGTTAATCATAGAATGTATACTTTCCCAAGCTTCGGGAATAGTTGGTGGTAACACCACGGTTGGTAGATCAAATCCATGGAATACACTCCATCCACCAATAATTCTGTCATTATTCACTATTTTGTATATATCTGATATTCTATTCATCGGCGCATGTATATCGCCAATAATTATATGGTTATACAGAAGATCATCCAATAACTCTGCAATAATACCTGCATGCTCTTTTGGACTGTTTGCAAAAGATGTAGTAATCATATTTTTTTATTCTATTGGATCTTTTTCTTTTTTATGCAACTGATCAGTATTAATAATGCCCTTCAATCGTGATGATGTATAGTACCATCTTCATGAGCATGCCCATGGCTGTGTTTACCAAACTGAATAATATTGAATTCCCATAACAATGTCAATACTGCGATAATAATTAACATGATTGCTACTAGAGATTCAAAATTAGCCAGTATTTTGTCAAGAAATATATCCTTGAAGCCAAATAGAATGAAAGTGATAATTGAAGCAGTTACCATATGACCGAGTGCCCATGCAATGCTAAGAGATATTGTTTTCTTCAGATCTGGAGCTCTTAATAATATTGATGATATTGCAACAACATGATCTGCATCCATACTGTGCTTTATTCCCAGGATAAATGCGATGACAAACAATGCACCGGTGATATCCTCATTGATTATCGGTGATACTAGATTGACTGTCTCACCACCTAGTAATGAATATAATCCATAAGATAGTGTTATCAATGCAATTGATACATTGACAATTCTAATTATTTTCTCCTGTCCATACTTTGAGAATGGTAATTTAACCAGCATTGAGAATAATATCATGCCGAATACCACTCCAAGGGTAAATATGAATAGGCCAGTAAATATCTGAATATAATCAGAAAGACCTAGTGATAATGTGAACAATAGTAGTAGTTCATCATTGGATGCTAATCCATGAATTATACCTATGCCTGATATGGCAGTATGCTCACCTTTATACTCCAGTATGCTCAGATGGGCATGTGTCATGTCTTGAACCTTATTAGTCTCAGGACTCATAATTGTATACTAAAAATATTAATTATAAGCGTTGTTATTACAGAGATTATCCAAAAATAGAATAAAATTATACTGTTTAAACTATATATCTATCATATTCTAAAATTAAGCAATGCAAATACGCATCTTTCTAAGTCCTTTTAAAAATAAAATATAAATATGATATAATGAAATATATAAATTTTGAGGAAATAGAATTTATTCCTCCTAAATTAATTAGAAGATTGCAACGAGTACTAGATCACGACGAGACAGAAATTGATGAGAGATTTGAGTCTGTAGAACAATTCAATCAGAGTAAAACCTTTGATCTGAATCTGGGCAATGTGTTGTTGATAAATTGGAGCTTGCAACAAAATGAGTGCTATGCCTGATTTACCCGAAGACAAGCTGCCCTCTCTCGTAAAATACCGTTGGAAATTCATTAAAACAGCCATATATAATCTATCGGCTGGCTATCCCAAATTTGAACTGGTAAAGGCATTACTGGAATTGAGAGAGACACATACAGTTGCTCCTAATCTAGCTGAGATTACTAGTTTTACCGGTTTTGATAATGCAATTCATTCTATCATGAGATGGGAGTGGGAAGAGACCAAAGATCTTGGAAATCTGAAAACAGATGTTGTTGAGATAGGTAAACTTGGTGCTGAACTGATGATCCTCCATACTCTCAAAGAATCAATTCGTAATAATTTACTAGTATGGGAGAATGAAGAATTGAAAGAGACAAGATTCGGCAGTGTTCATTTCAGCAATCTCAATTCATTCAATGTGGAGGTAACAGGTTCTCGTATTGATATAGCAAGAAAGAGATTTCATCAGGAAAGAGCATCAAAGCAGCAGAAAAAATTGGATCCAATTGCAAAATTAACCTCTGTTAAAAGTTTGTACTGGGAGAATTCAATTCTGATGTTACTGAGATCTCCATTAACTTTCTACAGGACAATGCAGATGCTGAGAGAGGAACAGCATGGTCAGTTATTAGAATTCCACTCAAAACTGATTCAGAGATCCAAGATAACTGATGAGGGACTGATTAAAATCAGATTGACCCGGGATTCCAAGGCAGATCGATTGATGCAGATACTTACTCCACCAAAGAATAAGGAGGACAGGCGTCCTAAATTCACCAGTGCACTGAGAATAGAAGATGATCGCAACGATGGTAAAGTTGAATATTATGTATCAGTAGGTGCATTATCAATGTTTGTAATGTTTATCTCTGGATTTAACAGTGATAATCTTGATGAGAAGTCAAGACGTGCTGAGAAAGCAGTTGGAGAGGTAATTGAGAGTACTAAGTACTGGAAAGTATTGGAATCGAATACAGATGTAATTCAGAATAGAAATGAGGTTATCACAGAGATTGATATTATTGCACAATCAATCATGGACCCTGGCATAATACTCACCTTTGAGGTGAAGGATTTCTCTTTCTGGAAAGGTTGGATGTGGCGACAGGGATCTCATATGCGACGAGAATACTATGAGAAGGCAGTTGCCAAGTTGCCAATCAAGGAGGAATTCATACGTGATAAGTATGATGATGTAAGAGAGATCAGATCTTACATTGTTACAAGTATACCCGAAGGATATACCAAGATAGATGATACTCAGTTGGTATATCTTGCAGATCTTCCATATTTTCTTGCAAAATTATCAGATCAGGATGTTGTTAAGAGAAAGACATACTATGGTAGTAATTATCTGATCCGGTATTTTGAGAGGTTACAGATGGATTATTTCAATGCTAATAAACTATCTGACCCCATATACAATCGTATCAAGGATAATGATAAGCTAAGAATGCGATTAGCAGCACACAAAGAGGATTATGCTAAACTACTATCTGTGTATCGTGTACTGAACTCTGAGATGGAGACTGCCAAAGTATCAACTAAACTTGCTGCAAATAGATTGCTCAAAGATCAAGGTGAACGACATTATCAGCTAGAAGAGGAGTACAATAAATATAAAGCTGAGCTTGAGAAGATAAAGAGAGATCTCAAGATAAAAGTTAAAGCATTGCGAGAGGTCAAGGAGAAGTATAATGAGGTACTTGCTGTGATAAAGAATAATGATGGTGAGATTAAACGATTGAACACCTCTAAGAACAGATTGTTGGCAGCAAGATTATTTTAAAAGAATACACGGTATAAAATCTTCAATATAAGCAATAAATAGGTATAAATTCATATTCTTCAATCAATATATTTTCAATTGATAGTAATAGTATCAGATCAATGTCTGCTTCTCAGAGAATGGAAAAGATAGTCAATGAATTGATAAAAGAGTATCCTGATACCAAGCCAAGCCTAGATTTCAATAATCCATTTGAATTACTGGTTGCCACAATTCTATCTGCACAGACAACTGACAAAGCAGTTAATCTTGTTTTACCTGCATTATTTGCTAAGTATCCCGATGCAATAAGTATGTCAGAGGCAACTGCTGATGAGATCAAACCATATATCAAGACTCTTGGACTATACAATAACAAGGCAAAATCACTGGAGAGGATGGCAAAGTCTCTCACAGAAAATTTCAATGGAGAGGTACCAAGTACAATGAAGGAGTTGATCTCTCTTGCAGGAGTGGGTAGAAAGACTGCAAATGTGGTTATGGGTAATGCATTTGGTATTCCTGACAGTGGAATTACTGTTGATACACATGTTACTCGATTAGCTATACGCTGGGGTTTTGTGAATACTAAAAATGCAATCAAGATAGAGCGAGAATTGATGAAAATCGTTCCAAAAGATCACTGGGTAAAATTTACTACTCTGGTGATTGATCATGGAAGAGCGATCTGTAAGAGAAAACCACTTTGTGATAGATGTGTACTGAAAGAACTCTGTCCATCTTCTGATAATATTATTGCGATAAGTAATTGAACTAATCTTTTGAATAAGGTAGAATTATATCCACAAGATCTACCTGTGCAATTATCATTCTTCTACAACATACTTTGTACAATCCCAGATCATCTAGTAATTCCTTTGCAGATTTCTCACCCTTTTCTATACCATCTAGAAATGGTTTGTATTTGTCAGCAACTATGAAGCCACAAGTTAAGCATCTAACTGGAATAATCATTTATATTCTTCTATTCTTATTTATATTAATAACTATTTAGAAAGTAGACCACAAAAATAAATTCTAAATTAAAATAAAGAGAATATTAATACTTGACGATTTTTTACTTGTGTTGTTATCAAACATGTTTCCTACGAATAATTTGTAATCTATCATATGCTTTAAATTTAACAAGTTGTGAATCAAGATATGAGTTCACAAGACCTTGAGTTATTTCAAAATGTGATTGATGATTCTAAGCTATTAATAAGCCTAGAACAATACCTTACTAGCGGTGTACATATCGGAACCGTGATTAAAACAAATGATATGAAAGAATTTATTTTCAGATCAAGACCTGACGGTTTGAATGTGTTAAATATTATGAAGACCGATGAGAGGATCAGATTGACAGGTAGATTACTGGCCACTTATGACCCAGAAGATGTTCTGATACTGGGTTCAAGGCAGTATGCAAGTGTCCCCTCCACAAAAATGGCAAGATTATGCAATTTCAAAGTAATACCTGGTAGATTTGTACCCGGTACTCTGACAAACCCTGAGAGCAAATCATTTGTCGAGCCCAAAATAATATTCATCAATGACCCACGTGCAGACAAACAGGCATTACAAGAATCAGTTCTGATGAACATTCCAGTTATCTCTTTGTGTGATAGTGATAACACCACCTCATTCATTGACCTAGTAATACCCGCTAATAATAAGGGTAGAAGAGCATTGGCAAGAGTATATCTATTACTTGCAACACAGGTACTAAGAGAGAGAGGAGAGTTATCTGAAGATGAGGATCTCGGTCTCTCAATTGAGGATTTCAACTTCAAAGTATTAAGAAATTAAGCCAACAGGCCATATTTTTATTATTACTTTACCAATAATTTGACTTTTAGAAATAGGTCCAAATTTTCTGGAATCAAGAGAATCCAATCCATTATCTCCAAGTACAATATATTGATCAATACCAAGGTTGAACTCCTTATCAATATTGTAATTCAGATATTTTGTATATTTACCTTTTATAATTTTATCATTAATAAATATAGTTCCATTGATTATTCTGATTTTTTGATTTGGAAGTCCCATAAGTCTTTTAATTAGTTTTTTATTTTCATATTTGACAAGAATTATATCACCTACTTTGAATTTATGTGTCTCTTTGATAAGAAGCAGTTGTCTATCATTTAATGTGGGTATCATTGAATTACCAATGACTTCTATAATTCTCATATATTATTATACTAACACTCCATTTTATTATCTACTATTGTTATTCAATATTTATTGTTCTGTTATACTTTGAATTTACATTTTATTGAACAAGGCTGCAACTTTAGCTACTGCCTGTTTTAATTCCTCTGCCTTTGCAAGATCAATGGTTCTTTTGTTTGTTGAGCATAGTTTGGTGGTCATCCACACTGTCTCATGCAATTCTTCTAGTGATATTCCAGCCTTTGCACATCCATCAGCGGTGAATTTATCTGTCCAGAGAATTAATACTTCTTTTTTGCATTTCTCTGCAAATTCTTCTTTTGTGGCAACAAATCTGGTGAAGGTATTCAGATAAGCCATCTCATTATCACCTTTTTGCAGGTTTACTAATTTGTTTACCATGGAGTATACAGTATCTGCTGCTTCTATTGCTGCATGGGGATCATAGATACCACATGGGGCATCACAGTGTGCATATGCTTTTTCAACTGGAAATAGGTTTTTTATTATACTTGATATCATAATATCTCACTCTTTTATGTGATAAGTTTAACTTAGTTTTCTATATTAAATATTTATTGATAATGAAATTTTATAAAAATAAAATAAAATAAATTTGCTAGTTTGTGGCAAATAATAAGACTATCCTCAAATAGAATAAAAAAGGATACTTAGACAAGTGAATTATGGCAATAGATTTAACAACATTCTCATTGATTATTGCAAGTTATGCAATAGCATTAATATTTGGTTGGTTCGTATCTGGTAAACCCA
>JAJRQD010000111.1 GCA_024280435.1 archaeon
GGGTATGAGATACATGAACTTCCCCTGGATAAATTACTTGAAGTAATTAATTTCAAAAGACATGATAAGATAGAGAAAAAATTGAAAAAACAGGAAGAATTCAACGAGAAACAGGAAGAATTCAATGAGAAACAGGAAGAATTCAATGAGAAACAAGAAGAATTCAATGATGATATGAAGAATATAGTAATGGAATTAAATACTAAACTGGATTTATTGATTGAATTAATTAAAAAGAACAAATAATAATCAAATCCGTTCAATATTTGTAAGAACACTTTTGTATTAGTTAATCTATATACTCTGTTCAATATAGTGTATAGAAGTTTAGTTTGATAATTCAGTAATTGTTTAATTTACTATCAGTTATTCAATGCAATGAATTACCTATTAATCAAATATCAAAATGATATTCGAGTTTTAATGATTTTAATTGAATAATTCTCTCTTATTTATCGGTTTATTTTAATTAATTCAGATTTTATGGGAATTGTACGAACATGCCGTAATCAAGCTCAAGTGCTGCATTCTGTAACATTACTCTAACCATTGCAGGTGAGAGATCACCATAGGCTGCAAGCATCATTGCCACAACTGCTGTGACATGGGGTGCTGACATGGATGTTCCAGACATTACTGTGTAGCCACCATCAAGAAATGTTGATAGTATGAATTCTCCAGGTGCCACAAGTTCTACATAATCACCAGTGTTTGACCATTCTGAATAAACATAGTTTGGCCCAACAGATCCAACTGCAATCACCTCTTCATACATAGCAGGCCATGCATTCTCTGTGGTTGTATAATCACCATCACCATCATTACCTGCTGCTGCAACAAGAACAACACCAAGGTCATATGCCCAGGCGATTGCATTAGCAACAGATTGTGGAGGCACCTCATCACCAGATGAGAAAGACATGTTGATCACATCTGCATCATCATCAGTTCCAACTATTCCATCAGGACCTGCAACTGCCGCATAGATTGCATTTACAAGCACATCCCACTCTCCTTCTTGGGTAACATCATCAATTACCTTGATTGCATAGATATCTGCATCTGGATAAAGACCAGTCATTCCAACTCCATTATCAGAAGCACCAATAATACCTGCAATAAAAGTACCATGTCCTATTGTATCCTCAACAGATCCAGAACCAGTAGCATCATAAGTCCAGGCAATATTATCAAAATCTGGATGATCTGTGTCTATACCAGTATCTAGTATTGCCACATCTACATTTCCATCAAATTCCTCACCTAAATCATCACCAAGAACTGCAATTGCATTCCAAGTAGCTGGTGTATCAATTGCATCGGGGAAAGTGAATTTCTTGAGGAACTTACGGAATTTCTTCAGTATCTTTCTCTCATTCACATTGTCCTTGTTAATCTGTTTATCAAAGAATTTGAACAATTTCTTGACCTTCTTTGGTAAATCTACATCGTTATCATCATCATGGTGGTCATCTCCCTGCATCCAATATGATTGCATAAAGTACCATTGCATATAATACCATTGCATCCAGTAGGATTGCATCCAGTATGACTGCATAAAGTACCAGGCATCAACATAATCCTGCATCCAGTACCATTGCATCCAATAAGACTGCATAAAGTACCATTGCATCCAATAAGACTGCATCCAGTAGGCTTCTAAATCAAATCCTTGCATAAAGTAACCCTGCATCCAGTAGTATTGCATCCAGTAGTACTGCATCCAATAGGATTGCATGAAATAGCTCTGCATCCAGTAATATTGCATAAAGTAACTATCAACATCAAATTGCATGAAATATGATTGCATCCAGAATGACTGCATGAAGAAACTCTGCATAAAGTATGCCTGCATGAAATATGATTGCATCCAGAATGACTGCATGAAGTAAGATTCAAGGTCTAGTGTCTGCATAAAGTAGCTATCTGGATCAAACTGCATGAAGTAGCTCTGCATGAAGTATGACTGCATGAAGAAGCTCTGCATGAAGTATGCCTGCATGAAATAGCTCTGCATAAAGTATGACTGCATGAAGTAACTTTCCAGATCGAAAGTATCCTGCATGAAGTAGGATTGCATGAAATAAGCCTGCATAAAGAATGACTGCATAAAGAAGCTCTGCATGAAGTAGGATTGCATGAAATAATATTGCATGAAATAGCTATCAAGAGTTGTTGAATCCAATCCAAGGCTCTGCATGAAGTAATATTGCATATAGTAACTTTGCATGAAGAAACTCTGCATAAAGTATGATTGCATGAAGAAGCTCTGCATGAAATAGGAAGCCAGATCTACACCATCTTGCATGAAGAATGATTGCATAAAGAAGCTTTCCAGATCAAAAGTATCCTGCATAAAGAAAGATTGCATGAAGAAGCTCTCCATATCATAATCTTGCATGAAATAATTCTGCATGAAGAATGATTCAGTAAAGAAACTTTCTAGATCAAAACCTAGATCTTGCATGAAGTAATTCTGCATCCAGAACTGGTCTATATTGAAATCTCCCTGCATAAAGAATGATTGCATGAAGAAACTCTCAAAATCGAAATCTTGCATGAAAAAGCTCTGCATAAAATAATTCTGCATGAAGTAATTATCTGCTGTGTAATCCTGCATAAAGAAGGATTGCATAAAATAATTCTGCATCCAGAAAGATTCAGCCTCGAACTCCTGTGAAAAGACATCTTGCATATAGAAATTCTGCATAAAGAATGCATCACTATTGAAATCTTGCATAAAGAAAGAGTCAGTGAAGAAATCTTGCATGAAGAAGCTCTGCATGAAAAATGCTTCCATGTCAAAACCTTGCATAAAGAATGCTTCTGGGTTTATTGTATCCAGGTCAAATTCGAGATCAAAAGAATTGGGATTGAATCCATCGGAGCTAGAATTATCAGCAGAAGCTGGTAACGCACCGAGGGTGAGACCTGTAAACAACATTAGTACCAGAATAACATTCGGAATCTTGTATTTGTTTAACATAATATTAACTCTATAATAAATATGTATTATTTTCTTAAATATATTATTAGAGGAAAGTTTTACTAGGTTGTGTTACCGGATATTTTTCTAGTAAATCTATCCGTATATGGAGTAAGAAAAAAAAAATTCTTTGTGCAATGGCTCAAATCTATGAATTAATGATTTGAATTATTTGAAAAATTACTCATGTATTCACATTATTTTAATTATGTATCGTGTTTTAGTTTTGAATTATTAGTTAATTATCTAAATTTGATGCTACAGCAATTTATTTTCCAATATTTTGGAATTTTGAAATAATATTGAATTTAAATTAAGGAATGAAAAATTGGATTTTTTATATTATTTAATAATTATTTCAGCATAAATATAATTTCTGAATGGATGCATATGAAAATTTAGATGTCAATTGTTTAGATTTTAAAGTGTGAAATTCATCTTTTTTAACTATTGTAGTCATATTATTTCGCATTATATATATACTTTGGTATGATGAATTACTATTATAAAAGTATTTTGTTTAGATGTTTATTTATACTGGATAGATTTCGACATTCGTAAAGTAGTCAACAATTTGAAAAAATTGTATCTAGATCTCAATAGAATATCTACCACTGTGTATCCCACAGCTTAGTTGCAATAGCGCTATATTCGAATTATATCAGATGAACCCAATTACTAGGAATGAAAAAAATGGAAAACTAATTGTATTTTTTCAATGTAACTGAAAAAATAGATACTATCAAAGACTATATTCAATTATTTTAAAATATAACTCATTTGTAATTAAATGATAAGTAAAAAATCCAAAATTTTGGAATATATATGTTTTAATAGGTTTTAATGAAATTATTCCTTTCTTTTTGTGAGAACCAATCCTGAAAGTATGAATATTGATATAATCATAGATAAAAATGGAACCGGAGATTCTTCTGTGTCAGATGTTGGATTTGATGAATTTTGAACGGTTACTATTACACTATCAGTTGATGAATTTTTACTACCATCTGTAAAAGTAATAGTGATAGTATATTCTCCTATAACTAAATAGTCAACACTAAATGATACTTCTGAACCTGATGTCCAAGAGGTAGCTGATACAACACCTAGTCCATTTACTGTGATTGTATATGTATCTGGATCAAGGTCAGTTGCTGTCCACGAGATAGAATTACCAGTAGTTCCTGCTACAAAACTTAAATCATCTGGACTAGTCACATTAGGTTTTGTATTATCATTAATTCTGACAATAACTATATCTGTTTGTTTATTACCACTCATATCAGTGAATGTAATCTCAATAACATATATTCCTAATGTTAATCCATCAATGTTATAAGATACAGCAGTACCAGAACTCCAAGAAGTTGCGGATACAACCTCTACACCATCCATTGTGATTGAATATGTATCTGGATCAAAATCTGTTACAGTCCATGAGATAGAGTTACCAGTAGAACCCAGTTCATAACTCACATCAGCAGGATTATCTGTTAAGGGTGCAGTTGTATCGGAAACAGTGATTGTAACAGTATCAGAAACAGAATTTGAACTACTATCAAGAAATGTGATGACAATAGTATAGGAACCCACTGCTAATCCATCAATGCTATAAGGTACAGCAGTACCAGAACTCCAAGAAGTTGCGGATACAACCTCTATACCATCCATTGTGATTGAATATGTATCTGGATCAAGATCAGTTGCAGTCCATGAGATAGAGTTACCAGTAGAACCAAGTTCATAACTCACATCAGCAGGATTATCTGTTAAGGGTGCTGTTGTATCGGTAACAGTGATTGTAACAGTATCAGAAACAGAATTTGAACTAGCATCAAGAAATGTGATGACAATAGTATAAGAACCTAATGCTAATCCATCAATACTATAAGATACAGCAGTACCAGAACTCCATGATGTAGCAGATACAACCTCTACACCATCCATTGTGATCGAATATGTATCTGGATCAAGATCAGTTGCAGTCCATGAGATAGAATTACCTGTAGAACCAAATTCATAATTCACATCAGCAGGATTACTTGTTAAAGGTGCTGTTGCATCAGTAACAGTGATTGTAACAGTATCAGAAACAGAATTTGAACTACTATCAAAAAATGTGATGATAACAGTATAGGAACCCACTGCTAATCCATCAATATTATAAGATACAGCAGTACCAGAATTCCATGCAGAATTAATTTTCAGAATAGAATCAATTGAAATAGTATAAGTAGTTGGATCAAGATCAGTTGCAGTCCATGAGATAGAATTACCTGTAGAGCCCAGTTCATAACTCACATCAGCAGGATTACTTGTTAAGGGTGCTGTTGCATCAGTAACAGTGATTGTAACAGTATCAGAAACAGAATTTGAACTACTATCAAGAAATGTGATGACAATAGTATAGGAACCTAATGTTAATCCATCAATACTATAAGATACAGCAGTACCAGAACTCCATGATGTAGCAGATACAACCTCTACACCATCCATTGTAATATTATAAGTAGATGGATCAAGATCAGTTGCAGTCCATGAGATAGAATTACCAGTAGAACCAAGTTCATAACTCACATTAACAGGATTATCTGTTAAGGGTGCAGTTGTATCGGTAACAGTGATTGTAACAGTATCAGAAACAGAATTTGAACTACTATCAAGAAATGTTATGATAACAGTATAGGAACCTACTGCTAATCCATCAATATTATATGATACAGCAGTACCAGAACTCCAAGAAGTTGCGGATACAACCTCTACTGCGTTTACTGTGATTGAATATGTATCAGGATCAAGATCAGTTGCAGTCCATGTGATAGAATTACCAGTAGAACCTAGTTCATAACTCACATCAGCAGGATTATCTGTTAAGGGTGCAGTTGTATCGGAAACAGTGACTATAACTGTATCAGAAACAGAATTTGAACTACTATCAAGAAATGTGATGATAACAGTATAGGAACCTACTGCTAATCCATCAATACTATAAGATACAGCAGTACCTGAACCCCAAGAGGTTGTGGATACAACCTCTACACCATCCATTGTGATTGAATATGTATTTGGATCAAGATCAGTTGCAGTCCATGAGATAGAGTTACCAGTAGAACCAAGTTCATAACTCACATCAGCAGGATTATCTGTTAAGGGTGCAGTTGTATCGGTAACAGTGATTGTAACAGTATCAGAAACAGAATTTGAACTGCTATCAAGAAATGTGATGATAACAATATAGGAACCTACTGCTAATCCATCAATATTATAAGATACAGCAGTACCAGAAATCCATGCAGAATTAATTTTCAGAATAGAATCAATTGTAATATTATAAGTAGATGGATCAAGATCAGTTGCAGTCCATGAGATAGAATTACCAGTAGAACCAAGTTCATAACTCACATCAGCAGGACTACTTGTTAAGGGTGCAGTTGTATCGGTAACAGTGACTGTAACACTATCAGAAACCGAATTTGAACTACTATCAAGAAATGTGATGATAATAGTATGGGATCCCACTGCTAATCCATCAATATCATATGATACAACAGTACCAGAACTCCATGATATAGTAGCAACAACCTCTACTGCATCCACTGTGATTGAATATGTATCTGGATCAAGATCAGTTGCAGTCCATGCGATAGAATTACCAGTAGAACCAAGTTCATAACTCGCATCAGCAGGATTACTTGTTAAGGGTGCAGTTGTGTCAGTAACAGTGACTGTAACACTATCAGAAACCGAATTTGAACTAGCATCAAGAAATGTGATGACAACACTATTGGAACCTACTGGTAATCCATCAATATCATATGATACAGCAGTACCTGAAATCCAAGAAGTTGCAGCAACAACCTCTACTGTATTTACTGTGATTGAATATGTAGATGGATCAAGATCAGTTGCAGTCCAAGCTATTGAGTTACCAGTTGAGCCTATTTCAAATGTTATATCTGCTGGATTTGTTATCGTTGGAATAACAGTATCAATTACATTTACAATCGCAGTATCTGAACCAATATTCCCTGATGTATCTTTGGCTTGCAAAACTACACTATGACTACCAACTGATAATCCATCCACTGAGAATGAAATTGAAGTCCCTGATGTCCAAGTACCAGAATCTTGTAGAACATTATCTACTCGGATATAGTAGGTGTCAGGGTATGGATCAGTTACTGTCCATGCGATAGAGTTTCCAGTTGTTCCCAGTTCATATGATATATCAGCTGGACTAACAGTAAAAACAGGTGCGACAGTTTCAACTTCAAAACTATCTGTACCACTCCAATACCAAAAATTAAGTTGGTCAATTGCACCAACTTTCCAATAATAAATATCATCGGATAATGCAGTCGTCTGTAAAAAACTTGAGGTTGTTCTATTGGTATCTGTAATTATATTTGTAAATGATGCATCAGTTGCAATCATAATTCTATAAGTTAGTACATTGGTTTGATCATTCCAATCAAACAAAGGAGTTGTATCAGAAATTCTTGCTCCATCAGTAGGTGATATTAGTATTGGATTAGTTGCATCAATTCCAATCCTTGATACAATTTTTGTTGAGGTAATTTGATTTACTTCTTTATCCTTAATCTCGTAATTATCAATAGAATCAAGAGTAATCGTGCTTTCTACAATATTTTCATTTTCTACAAAATTAAAAATATCATCAGTATTTGATTGTATGTGTGAAATACTTATAATTTTATTGTCTGAAGTAGTTTCATAGTTTCCCATTGGATAGAATCCCGAAACTAACAAAATAATTATAATCAAATTTATTAATAAATTGAAAACATTTTTTCTATTATTCATATATTTTCAGTCTGTTCAATTATTATACATTTATAAGAATTTTGTATTTTGATGTAAACATTGTAAACCAATAAAATAAACTACATTTATTTGTTATAATACTAGAATTTTCTTAAAAATATATATTATTTTATCATTCAATATTGAGACATAGACATTTACTATTTTGATGGGATTGTGAACAGTAAAATAAATACTAGTCACAATTTGGTAATTTTATATTTTCACAATTATTTGAGTTAAATAATAGATGGATTTTATTCCTATAAAAAATTGTGAATATTTAAAGCTTTAAAATATTTTATTCTAACAAGAGTGAACAATATTTTTTTACTAATATCATATTTAATAAGTAAGTGCAAAGAATTGATAGAAAAGCAGTAGTTAATTTATTTCTTGGATCAAATAACCTATCATTTCCAACAGAGGCAAAAAGAAGAGCATTAACAGCAATAAATCTAGTTGTAGCTTTGTTTTTTGTAGTTAATAGAATTCTGAGAGCAATTAATGATCCATCACGGGGACCATTATTAACATTATTTGAATACAGTATATTCACAATTATTTTTATAATAATTTATCTGTTAATGAGGTTCAAATATTATGAATTAATGAATTATGTAAGTGTTGTATCAATCTACTCATTTATACTGATTGTGATATACCTCTCTCCTGAACAATCATATGGATTTCTATTATTAATTCCTATGAGTATATCATTCATGCTCTTATCAAATAAAGAGAATTTTATTTTGAGTGTGATAAGTGCTATATTTGTACTTAATATAATCAAGGACCGTGGTAATTTTGATGGTTTCATGACTCAGGTGATATTACTGATTGGGATACTATTTATTTTTATTATCCAGAAGAGATTACAATCTGATATAGAGGAATATAATATTAACAGATTAGAGAGAAGGAAAGAACAGGTAATAAGATCAAATAAAATGTATGTACTCAATCGGATGTCCACTGGTGTGTTTCATGATCTGAATAATTATCATATGATTATCAGTAATCATATATCATTTCTTATTGAAAATACAGAACCTGGAACTCAAAATTATGATGATCTTGAGGTGTTAAGAGATATTACTGACAAAAGTATTCTATTACTCCAGAAGATGAGATCCACATCAGATGAGGAAAAAACGTATATTCATTTACCAAGTCTGTTTGAAGTGATCTCTAAATCTATCAAACCATTGATCCATGCAGATGTGAATTATCAGGCATTATCAGAAGATATTACAATATATGGATTTGAATCCCAGTTAATCCAGGTACTGATCAACATATTAACCAATAGTATTGATGCGATTGATGAGAGTGGAAATCTGAGCTTGAATGCCAGAATCATAGAAGATGCAGTAGTTATTTCTGTGGAAGATGATGGTTATGGTATTGATAAAGATTTGATTAGTAATGTATTTGATACTTTTTTCACCACAAAAAAACATGGTACTGGTATTGGCTTGGCTCTTTCCAGGGAGATTGTGGAGAAATCATTTAATGGTACTATTGATGTGATCTCAGAGCCTGGAGTTAGAACTGTATTCAGTATAATTATTCCAAAATAGCTAAAAACCTCGTTGGTGACAATCTATTTATATTCAAAATAAGTTATATCATTATGCAAATTTACTTCACATTGGCCATAGTGATAGCATGGACATCGTTTTTTCTAAGAACATATTTCCCATTATATCTGACTAACAATCTTAAGATATTGAAAGTTTCTATTCATACAGATAAAATATTAATTGTTGCAGTATTGATAAATATTATTACAAATATCATATAACTCTAAGGTAACCATTTGATATTTCTGAAATTAGGCTTCCTTTTCTCCAAGAATGCATTTCTTCCCTCTTTTGCCTCTTCAGTCATATATGCCAATCTAGTTGCCTCTCCAGCAAATACCTGCTGACTAACCATTCCATCATCAGTTAGATTAAATGCAAATTTCAGCATTTTAATAGAGGTGGGTGATTTATCAAGTATCTCCTGTGCCCATTCATATGCTGTATCCTCAAGATCATCATGTGGGATGACCGCATTAACCATACCCATATCATATGCGTCCTGTGCAGAATAATTCCTACCAAGGAAAAATATCTCACGTGCTCTTTTCTGACCAACCATTTTGGCAAGGTAGGCACTTCCATATCCACCATCAAAACTAGTCACATCTGCATCTGTCTGCTTGAATATCGCATGTTCTTTGCTTGCAAGAGTAAGATCACAGACTGTATGAAGACTATGTCCACCACCTACTGCCCATCCCGGTACTACTGCAATAACCACCTTTGGCATGAACCTGATTAATCTCTGCACTTCAAGTATATTCAATCTTGGCATTCCATCCTCATCAACATATCCTTGATGACCTCTAGCATTCTGATCTCCACCACTACAGAAAGAATACACTCCATCCTTGGAAGAAGGACCTTCTGCTGATAATAATACTACTCCAATAGAAGTATCCTCTCGTGCATCAAGAAATGCCTCGAACAATTCTCCAACTGTCTTGGGTCTGAATGCATTTCTAATATCTGGACGATTGAATGCAATTCTTGCAACCCCATCTGATTTTTTATAAGTAATATCTTTATATTCCTTTACAGTTTTCCAATTTGCTTTCATATTATTCAATAAAATAGGCCGATCTAAAAACTTCACTTTTGATTTGTAGATTTTATTGTATCCTAGTAAGAATCAATTAGATCTAGTACTCTATGATATTTTTCTTTCTCAGCAAGTGTTTTAATATTATTCAATAACGTATCTATTTTTTCAACCTCTACTTCTCTCTGATACAGAATTATATCTCTGAATAGATATATAGCAATTGTATAGAATGCAAGCAATTGTTCATTATTCAATTCTAATTCATCCCACTCTGAAATTATCATATCATATAATTCATCAATGAATTTATCACTTAAATTTATCAAATCCTCAATATTATTACTCATCTTTTTCTCTACACTTTTCATAATACTACTAGCTTCTCTTTTGTAACTTGATAGTGCAGGATATATTATTTCTGGAAACTCCTCTTCTGGAAATATAAATGAATAAATATCCTCCTGATCCTCTGCAAGTTGAGAGAATATTTGCATTCCTTCAATAATGAAATTGTCATTCTCATTTATTTTAAGAGAATTCAGATACTTTGCAGGATAAAGTGTCCACAAGGCTAACTGTATTGGTGTTCTAAGTGTTTCAAAAATTAGTTCTGCATCTGATATGAATTCATCTTTCTCATATTCTTCTTCAAATATTTTGTAGATATCATCCACTTTAAGGTAAAAATTATTTCTATTCGTCTCGACTTTATCAAATAAACCCATCACAGAGGTGAATGCAACTGTTTTCTCAGTATATCCCTTTCCTCCTTTCTTTTTGTATCTATTCTTCTTATTTCTATTAGGTTTCACTATACTATTATTCTAATGAGATTAAAATAATTAATGGGTATAAAACAGGAATATGAATTTCAGCTAAATTTGCTTCAATCATAATATTCTTCTTAAAAGAAATAGTATTCATTATATTCCTTATTGAATAATCATATATGTATAAATTTACCATTTTATCAAATATTATGATATTTTTTAACAATAAATACTTGGTGAATATGAACTAATTATTCATTTTCACAAGTAAACTTTTGTTATATCCCAATTTCAAGTATAGTTTATTAAAAATAGCTAGAAAATCTAACTCATCTTCTAGTAAATGATCTTTGAAATCTATTCTACTCCTCTGTAATGCAATTATTCCAAATATTTTATTTATTGACCACTCTATTTTTACATAAATTGAGTGAATAAATGGTATAAAACTTTCTCTGTGCAGATATATCGCTTCATCCACCAATTTTTTAATAATAGCTGGACAATCAAAACTAGATACAATATTTTTGGTATTGGCATCATATACAAGTTGATCTCTATAATAGCTGGTATTTGATCTATCTGTGATAATAATGTGATATTTATCATTAGTAAATGAATTTTTTTTATCAATTATGAGTATCTTTAATTCGGGTATAAGTTTTAAAAATTGTTCTTTAATATACTCATGCTTATCAGATACATTTTCTAGTATTATTGGAATTTCAAGAAGTAAAGAATATATGATTATATCAATTGTTTTTTCAAAATAGTTAAGAATGAATTCAAACAGATTATTATCAAAGATATTTGAATGCAGATCTATTTTATTACCTAAATTGATTCTATTGAGATAATTCTCAAAATTAATTATCTTATCTGTAATATTATCAGTTTTCTCAAATAGACTTGCAATAAATAAATCTATTCTTGATTTTAAGTAGTAAAAAGATACTGCGTCAACTATTGAAATTGAGAACAAGAATACAGATTTAATTTCACCAGATATTAAATAATTCATGTAGAAAAAACTATTGGTTTTATACGAATAGATTATTCCAGAATTAGGAATTGTTCCATCAGTAGAGATTATTTGAATTACCTCCGCATAGAATTCATCAGTAATCTCTATCATATCGATATTTTGTACAGCTGATACTATTCTATTATCTTCTAATTTTAGATAAATAATTATAGTGGGTTCTCTCATTCAATTTCCTCCCTGTTAAGTATTTTATACATCCATTCAAATACTGAATTGACATTCTCACCCATCAGTGCAGAAGTCTCAAAATACACAAATTTACGATTTGTGGATTCAAAATCCTCTACTATGCTATTTTTTATCCGATTTATCAGCAATTTAGGAATACCATCATCAATTGTTCTCAGGTCTATTTTATTACCAACAAGTACTATTGGTGTATTATCAGGTAAGATTGATATTACATGATTTATCCACTTTTTACTATGATTAAGGCTTGACTGCTCCATCACATCAAATACTACTATTGCAGCAGATGCAAATTCAATATAATTTTTAATACTGGCAAGATTTGATTGTCCAGCAATATCCCATATCTGAAATGCACAATCATTGAATGTTTTGACTGAAAAATCAACACCCAGCGTCTGCACATAGTTTTTTTTGAGACGTTCACCCATATAAGAACGTCTTAGTGTAGTTTTTCCCACACCTGGCTCACCTAGTAGAACAATTTTATAGTACATATTTTTCACATTCAACAGATATTGAATATCCTTAAACTTATTGAAATCATTTTAAAATATAAATCTGTTTATTTTTATAAAAAATAATAGTTAGATCTAGAATTTTATTATCACATACGTATTTTTTTATCCATTATTTGCAATTTATTGTAAATCCTAGAATTCATATGCAAAAATATTTGATATCATTTCTTTAACAGGTTTAAAATTACTATAGTTCTGTGTAATACTCAAATTCTCATCTGATCTTGATTGATAAAATAATGCGAAATTTTTCTTAAATATTTTAAATGCATTCTCTATTATTTTAGTTGAGAAATATGTCTGGAGAATATACAGAGTTTGGGCTTCTACTTTAAATAATAATTTGAATTTATCTGTATCAATTGATTTTATATTTGTATAGTTATTCACACCCTGAAGTTGCATTACAATCAATTTAATAGATCCAGAATAAAGAAAGCTCTCCTCTATTTTTTCCTGGTTCTTATCAAACTTTAAATTTACAAGTGGTAACCCTGCTTTGTTAATAATAACCAGCTTCATCAGTGGTTGCTTTATCATCGAGATGTATTGTTGATTGTCTATCTTGAATGATATGAATACAATGAACAAGGACATAAATTCCATTGTTTTAATAAGTTCAAAATAATTTTCTGGATTATTAGATATTATTATTTTTATTAATGGGATGACTATGAAATAAACTAATATACCAAAATTAAATAATATATTTTTTCTTAGATTATTGATGTTCCGATCATATCCTTCATATTTATTGAAATGAACAGTTTTGGATAATATTTGGATACCTACGATAAAATAAAACGCTTTGAATATAAATGAATTAATTAAGGATGGTGGATTAACTATCTGTGAATTGATTATATAATAAATATCTGTATCAATAACAAAAATCATGGTGATGTAATACATAAATATATACAATGATGGAATAGCTTCTAATAAATTTAACAAATTCTCTCTGTAATGTGTAATGAAACTTATCATAATCAGTGGAATAATACTTTTGATCAAATTGGAATAAATCATAATCGTAATCGCTATTGATACATAATTCAATACTATCAGATAATTTGCCAATGCATTTAAAATCAAAAAAAGCATAAAAAGGATAAATGTATATCTCATTATTTTATATCCAAGTAGCTGATTTATGTATAATTTTCTTGGTCTTAGTATTACTACCATGATAAAACAGATGAAGACCAGAATAAATTTATGATAAACAATAAAATTATGTATTCCTAGCAAGATAATTATTGATGAGATCAGTATATAGACCACTGTAAATTTGAGTAATATTCTATTCTCTCTCTCCATAGTAATCACACTCCAAAAATATTGTTTATTATGATCTTAATACTATCCATACTGTATTTTTCACTCATCGTTTTTGAGAAATCATCTACTACCCTTTGAAATCGATCTAAAATAACTGCTGTTTGATATTTCACATGAAATATTATTATCAAATCTGTATTCTCAATTGCACTGATTAATAGGTCATAATTATCTAATTCAATTGATCTTATCTTTGCATTGATGTTAATTATTTCTGATAACATAGAATTCAGACTATCCAGATTATTAGTCAAATAATCAATTATTTCAAAATTTAGATGACCACGAAATAATTTATTGTATAATACCTTTTTTTTTGCATATTCATTAAATATAGACCATACATAGGTTGTGATTGGAAAAAATCAAATTTATCATTAGATTTTATGTAAGTGATAATGAAAAATGATAATCCAATATTAACTGAGGTTCTGCTAATTATTGCAATCCATATGAATTTTAGAAGTTGGTCTGATATGAACAAGCCAATTGTGAATAAAACTGGAGATAATATAAATACTAGAATTATACCCCACAGGAATATCTTCTGTTGTAATCGTAGATTTTTGTCATCTGTATCTCTCTTAGACCTTAAAACTAGAGTAATTAGATATGATACAAGCCATAGAATAGAAGCAAAGTATAATATACTTATTTCAATAATTTTGGGTTGATATATCCAATAATATATAACTTTTCCATCGATGAAATATATTGATTTACCAAGAGTAAGGTCCAATGGTTGAAAAATAATCTCCATAATAGCTTCGAGAATTACAGGAAGAAAGATCAGAAAACTTGGACGTTTGGTGAAGTAGGAAGCTATAAAGTACATCAGAAGAATAGGTGAGATGGTGAGTAATGTCTGCGATAGAATAAATATATTTTTGGAAAATACCTTATAGTGCTCAATTTTAGTATTTAGATATATGAAAGATATTGTTTCCAAAATATATGCAAGTGTATACATACTACCTGCAATAAGAAATATTATCAGACTATCATGAGATCGGGTTATCTCAACTAAATATATAATAATATATGATATGATGATCAAAGATAAAGATCTTGAGAGAATAAATATCCAGAAAATAGATTTTGGTATTGTTACTATCTCATACATGGTTTCATAAAGATAAAAGATAAATACAAAAGTTATAAAATTAACCAAGATTAATTTTAGAAACCATGATTTCATAAAATGTAATCATATCAATTATTTTTAACTCTTTCATCAATATGAAGCGATTTTGTATTTTTAGTGAATGAATTTGATCACAGAGATATGAAAGATTATGTTAATCCAATGAAAAACCTAGTAAAATAGATCTCAATTGTGATTGTAGGTTATATGCCTCTTTTTTACTAAGTAAAGACCTGTTTATCATATTTTTGAATACAACTCTTGCATCTTCAATTTTGTGCACTACAAGTGTAGATCTATCCATTATTTTATCATAGTATCCCAATATATTTTCAAAAGTATTTTTATCCATCAATTCCATATGTTTACTGTATTTATTCAAATTTCTTGTTAATTCATACAATACAATGGTTAATGCATGTGATATATTCAATATTCTCTCTGATTTAATGTTTGATAACATTGGAATTGTTGCACTGATATCACATATTTTTAGATGTTTATTTGATAATCCTGTACTCTCAGGACCTAGAACAAGTCCAATTGTTGAATTATATTCATTCAGATCCTCAGTGAGTTTAATGATTGAGATTGGATTTCTAATCACACTTGCCTCGGCATCAACACCTGTCAATGCAATCATCAAATCATTGTACTGTACTGCCTCTTCCAAAGTATCTAGTTTGATAATACTATCAATATATCTGCTTCCATCAGTGGCCCTTTGATATACCTCCTTATCATTTATTCTACACTGTGGATTGATCACAATCAATTTATTCACCTGGAAATTTGCACATAACCTGGCAATTGCACCAAGATTACCAGAGGTTTCTATCTTTACACAAATTATATTTATTATCACAATAACCCTTGAAATTGTTTTTATATAAGATTTCTCTTGAAATTGCAAACAAGATTAGTTCTATTAAGTATTATTTTTATATTTCTATTCTTTGAGAATACTGTTTGATATGGATTATAAAGGTATAATTATAATTAATCTTTACTCTGGCTTACCATTGTACTCTAAGCTTGATTCTTCAATTGATGAAACATTATTCTCTGGATTTCTCTCTGCAATTAGAAATTTTGCCAATGAAATCTCTCTAGGTGGTCTAACCTCATTCAGAACAGAGGAAATGAATGTAAATCTGGTGGTTAGAAACAAAGTAATTGTAGCAGTTATATCTAGCAAACAGATACCATTTGAAGAGATCAACAGCTTTGGATATAAAATTGGTGAGAGATTTGAAAGAGAATTTGAGATATCTGATTTCAATCCAAATCTTGATAATTATAACAGGTTTGGAGAAATTCTTGATGAGATGGATAAAGAATCAAATGTTCCATTTTTAATATCAGTAGCAAATTTTAGCAAAAAAGAATTTGGTGGAGAGCTATCAGTTGAGCCTGTATTGATAAATCGGGATCAGAAAGAAGTGAAAATAGATCTAATTCTAGATAAGGGGAAGAAGAAAGGTCTTGTTTCCAAGTTTATCAAGAGTTTTTCAGGTGATGTGACTTTTGTCAAGGTGATTGAAGGTACTGCTGGTAGAGGTGAGGTAAAGGAATTTCTTGATATTCTCAAAACATTTGGTAAATTAAGATCTAAAAATAGTAGTGAAAAAGAATACCCATATTATCCTGCAAGAGCAGTTGTGGTGGCAAATGATTTCTCACCTGCAATTGATGAGATTACTGATGGTTTTGCAAGACATAAGGGAAAGGCAAATATTCCCGGTACTCACATAGCTCCAGATGCAGGGATGAAAGGAGTTCCATCATCTGCCAAGTGCTTTGTTGAATTTTGGAAATGGATTCCGGGATCATATCCAGAGAGGATATTCAGTTAGCAACATATGCATTTTTAATAATTATTTAAAATACTTATTTACATACTTAAATGATTACATTAATATAAGTTATTGTCCTATTAATAACAGGGTTGGGGCCCTTTTCATCTATCAATTTAATATTCGTTCAGGATATTTGTCATCAAACCATTGCCAGAGTTCAATAAAACATTTAGAGCTATCAGGACTAATTTTAAGATTAGATTTCTGTGTGATATGACTTCCAGCAATAAATATGCGATTTTGTTTTTTTGGATAATTTTTAAGTTCTTCAATCACTGTTGGAGAATATTCTTTTGCAATAATCACAGCCTTACTTGGAAAATATGCAAAAACATCTTTCTCATCAGATTTAGCACCGAATAATTTCATTGAATTGATAAAATCAATAGTCTCAGCCTTACCAGCAGTACCATCAATTATTTTCACAAAGATAATATCACTAGAGAATGCTGATACCATTTTTCTCAATCGTTTATCTCTCAGTCTACCAACTGATTTCTGACCATTATCCACGATTATATCAATCGTATGTTCATTTCCATCATTACCATTCAAATTTACGTCCAATCCAATTTTCGAACCCATTTCTTTGCTTACAAATTCTGCAACCTTGACTTTGAATGGGATTGTCTTTTCATTCTCAATCTCATTCAGATCTGAGATGAATTCATCAAATATGGAAACCTCTGATACATTCTCAAGATCATACTTATCCTCAAATTTGTATGCTAGTTTAGATGCAAAAGAATATATTTTCTGAAATTCAATTTTAATGTCTGTAATTATTGCAACTACTATTTTTTCTCTTGCCACCAGGAAAATATGTTTCTCATCAGTACTGAATGAGGATAATGAACCTAGACTGAGTTCTTCAGAGAATTTACGTATGGCAGTAATGAATCCTGAAAATAGAGTATCATCAATATTTTTTATTTTTGAGAACAAAGGTATTCCAGAGTAAGCATCAATGATAATAATACCATCATAATCAACTGTCATATTAATTCAATTTGATACATTATTTATTAAACGATAGTTAAATATCTGTGAATTTGTTGGTTTTATTGAGTAATTAGATAAATTTGGTAAAATATTTCAATCGCACAACTGAAAAAGAATAGATTAAACACTATTTTATTTCGATAATATAAAATTAATAGCAATGATTTATTTTATGATCATATAATAGTCGAATATAATGTTACTCAATCCGAATAAACATACAAGAAAATACCATGATGATCTCTCAAAGGAAATTATGGTGAAAACTATTAATTTTTTTGAAGAGAGAGGTAAACAAAAATTATTAGAGGACAATATCGAATGCAATTGGTATGAGGATTTTATTGATTTTCTAAAAGAAGAGAAGATTTTCTATAATTTTCTAACACCTGCAAAATATGGTGAGAATACCAGATGGGATACCTGGAGAAACTGCGAGATGAACGAGATACTGGCATTCTACGGACTTCAACACTGGTATGCATGGCAAGTGACAATACTTGGTCTCGGACCTATATGGGCCAGTAATAATGAGAAAGTAAAAAATGAAACTGCCAAATTACTTGAGAAAGGAGGTATTTTTGCATTTGGATTATCTGAAAAGGAGCATGGCGCAGATATATACACATCTGATATGATACTCAGTACAGATAAAAATGGTAATATGACTGCTTCTGGCTCCAAATACTACATTGGAAATGGAAATGAGGCATCTTTTGTATCTGTTTTTGGAATTGCAGATCCACCTCTTGATCCAGAGGACAAGAAATATGGTAAATATGTATTTTTTGTAGTGGATAGTAAACATGATAAATATGAGCTGGTGAAAAATGTTATTGCATCAACAAGTTATGTAGCAGAGTTCAAGCTGAATGAATATCCCATCAAACAGGAGGATATTCTTGCAACAGGTAGAGATGCATTTGATATGACACTCAACACTGTAAATGTGGGTAAATTCAATCTTGGATGGGCATCTGTTGGTATGTGCACACATGCATTCTATGAGTCTATTAATCATGCATCTCACAGGAGATTATTTGACAGCTATGTCACGGATTTTCCACATATTAAGCAATTATTTGTAGATGCATATACACGACTGATAGCAATGAAACTATTTGCATTAAGGGGTGCAGATTATATGCGAACTGCAAATGCTGATGATAGACGCTATCTTCTGTTTGACCCCATGGTAAAACTAAAGGTAACCACTCAGGGAGAAGATGTGATCAATCTTCTCTGGGATGTGATTGCTGCAAAAGGATTTGAGAAGGATACTTTCTTCTCCATGGCAGCAAGAGATATCCGAGCATTACCCAAATTGGAAGGCACTGTTCATGTGAATATGGCTCTTATAATTAAATTCATGAAAAATTATTTCTTTAATCACAAAGAGTATGAATATTTTGGTAGACAATCCCAGATTGTAGATGATGAATTTTTATTCGATCAGGGACGAACTTCTGGACTTGGTAAAATTAGATTTGATGATTACAATAAAATATATAGAAGTAAGAATACTGCAAATATAAAATTATTCAGAAAACAGATCGCTACATTCAAACGAATGTTAATTTTTAGTAAACCAAGCAAAGAGCAATCAAAGGATATAGATTTCCTCTTGATACTTGGTGAGTTATTCACCCTTGTTGTATATGGACAGTTAATAATTGAGAATGCAAAAATATATGAGATTGAGGATGAATTACTAGATCAAATATTCAACTTTATTGTAAGAGATTTCTCCAGATTTGCACTACAATTGTATTCAAAACCTCAAACTTCAATGATACAGAGGATATTTTGTAAAAAAATGATGAGAAGACCCGATAATAATCAAGAACAATTCATGTATATTTGGAATAAATATGTCTTCTCCTTGAAAGATATCTACACTATGAATAGTTAATTTATCAAAATCTTGATTAATTATGTTTGATTATTACAAATTTATTGCATTTCAATTGTCGTTTATCTATTTATTTATAAAGAAGGAGGACTATTAATTATAAGTAAGAAATTCTCTGCAATTTACAAATATAAAAAAGCTAAAATTAAATCCCAATTTTGATGAATTCAATAAAGTGATAGGCAATATAAGCATGATGAGATCAGAGATTCTTGCATAAAGAGGTAATAATTATGTCATACCCAAATATAATCAATAAATTAATGATGAAAGAGACCCGATTAACTGGAGTTAAAAGAGAGAAAAAACAGAATACAAGATCACATCTTGAGCAGAAAATATACTTGCAGAATAAAAGAACAAGATCAAATCACAGTTTATTATTCTGGATGAATTTATAATATGCAAAATGCAATAAATTTGTAAGAAATAGTTATTTAAATTATAGTGAGAGTATAATACACCTAATACAATATTACTAAAATAAAATTCAATATTTCTAACAAAACTAAAATAATACAACTATTTTTAGAGAGACGTACCTTCTATTGCACCAGAAGGAATACTCATCCAAGATACTCTCTCATTGGTGTGTGGCCCATCTCTGAGCGGTGGCTCCTCGATTGATACTTTGAAATTAGTTGATGTAATCTCTGTTACAGACATGTAGGACGCATCTGGGCCATCTTCATAAGTCATATGGGCAAAAGCTATTGGTGCATCAATATATATTGGATCAAATCCAATTGGGCTCCACTTATGTGAAAAAGCATCTGCCGTGATATAACTCTGGATCTGTGAGGTGAAATCACTACCTGCCTCTATTGCAATATATCCAACAGTCTCAATATATGAGGCACCTGGATTTGAATTTGCACCATGTTCCAGCTGTAAAGTTACAAAAGAACCACCTAATCCATCAATTCTTGTTCTTGCACCACCATCTGTTGTCTCCATATTATTTGTCTGAGGAGATGCAAGTACAACTGGCAATGAGCTAAATGTCGATGCAAAGGTGTAATTTGTGTAAACGCCACTTGCTGTGACAATATCTGCAACTATCTTAATTGATCCAAGAAAATGTACTCCTCTTTCCATCACAATATAATTAACGTTGGTGGTTGATATACCATCTCCATCTCCGCTATCTGTTGTTTGTTTCAGTTTGAATGAAGTTGAGTTAACACTGGTGATTGTGGGCCATTGTGCTGCATCAGTACCTGATCTGACAACACTGCTATCTGTTGCAACTCCTGTTACTACTACAACTGGTTCCTCATAAAATGCATCAAAACTAAC
>JAJRQD010000112.1 GCA_024280435.1 archaeon
AACCTGCTTTTTGCCCTGTCCCAGAATTATTTACCATTTGATGCTAGTATCTACTACAATGATAAACAGTTTATGATATGGATAAACCTTCCACCAGTTGAGATATTACTTATCTCGGATCTGTTGAATAATTATTTTGATAATCTCAAGGTACATCTGCTTGGACGAAATCCGTTTCAATATTATCTTTGGCATGAGAATTTTAATGTTGAAAATCATACTTGGAAGGTTGATCGATATCATATGATTGATAGTTTTATTGATAATATCTGAATATGAAATAATCATATATTTCGAAAACCGCAATGAAAATTACTATACAATAGCAACTCAATTAGTTAATAGTAAAGGAATTAGCAGATGTTAGACAATGAACTACTAAGTTTACACACTTTCAAATTTATAACCCGATTCTTTAATAATTTCTTGTATATCTGTAAAATTCATGGAAATTATGTCTATGTTCTCTCTGTTCGTTTTACGTAAAATATGGTCGAAATGGACGAACTTCTCACAAAATTTATATAGTGTTTATTTCTGAAACGATATAGGTTGGGATTTTTTTGCATAAGATAAATAATGTTGCATAAAAATCTCATAAATCGTTATTCGTGATTACTATGAATATTAAAAATATTAAAATGCTGAAAGTAATACTATCTCTAGCTTTACTGATATCAGCTTCAATTATTATATCAAACACATATAATGATCCACAGGTAACCATCCTGGTGAATTATAATTCATTTGATGATGTTTCAATATCAACTCTTGAATCATATGGTTTGATCAATACACAATTCTCAATAATTCCAACTGTTGAAGTCACAGTTCCTGCCTCCACAGTGGGTATTATTGCTTCCTTGCCTGGTGTGAAATCAGTGCAAGAGAATCAGATATATCAAGTATCTGTGGTTCCCAATGATCCAGACTATGGACAGCTATGGGGTATGGATAAGATCAACGCACCTGCTGCCTGGGATATAAGAACTGATGCAAGTTCTGTGACTGTTGCAGTCATCGACACTGGTGTACAGCTATCACATCCTGATCTTGCAAACAACAAATGGACAAATCCTGGAGAGATTGCAGGAAATGGTATTGATGATGATGGAAATGGATATGTGGATGATATCAACGGTTGGGATTTCGCCAACAATGATGCGTCCTATTATGACTCCACTGCCGATGATCATGGTACTCATGTATCTGGTACAATTGGTGGTGTTGGAAACAACGGCATTGGTGTTGCAGGTGTATCATGGAATGTTAAGATCATGGCACTAAAATTCCTCACAGCAACTGGTGGTTCAACCACAAATGCAATATCTGCTATTCAATATGCCACCCAGATGGGTGCTGACATTATCTCTGCCTCATGGGGTGGAGGTGGATATGATCAGGCACTGAAGGATGCAATTGAGGCATTCCCAGGTCTATTCATAGCTGCAGCAGGAAATGATGCATCAAACAATGATGCAACCCCAAGCTATCCTGCAACATACAACTCTGCAAATATTGTCTCAGTTGCATCAACTACCGAAACAGATGGAATGTCTTCATTCTCAAACTGGGGTGCAACAACAGTTGATCTTGGTGCTCCAGGCTCTAATATTTACAGTACTTGGCCCTCAAATACATATAACACCATATCCGGTACTTCTATGGCTACACCACATGTTTCTGGTGCAGCTGCCCTAATACTTGCAAATGATCCAAGTCTTACCCCTGCTCAGCTGAAAGCTAAGTTAATGGACTTTGCAGATCCAATCGCAGCACTCAGTGGTAAAACAGTTTCTGGTGGTAGATTAAATCTCTATGCCTCATTAACAGGCACAGCACCTCCACCACCACCACCAAGTGTAACAGAGACCTTCACAGGTTCTGTATCTCCAGATCAGACACATTATTTCACATTAGATGCTACCGGAACAATTTCCGCTTCACTATCATGGGGTACAACCTCAGATGTTGATATGTACCTTTATGGTCCTGGACAGGATACAACAAGTACCACAACCTATCTTGCACGTGCTTATACAACAGCTAATCCAGAATCACTCAGCTATTCAGCTACATCAACAGGTACCTATGCAATTCGTGTAAACCTTTATTCTGGTGCAACCTCATCATACACACTTGATGTAACACATCCAGCAGGTACTGCTGATACAACTGCACCCTCACAGGTAACAGGTTTATCAGCATCCACAGTGAGTAATTCTCAGATCGATCTTTCATGGTCTGCTGCAACTGATGATACCGGAGTTACAGGGTATAATATATACAGAGGAGGTTCATTATTAACATCCACAACTGCTACAAGCTATTCTGATACTGGTCTCACAGGATCTACAACATATACATATACAGTTTCTGCATATGATGCAGCTGGAAATGAGGGTGCTCAGTCAAGCTCTGCCTCTGCTACAACCAGTGCAGATCCAGATACAACTGCACCTTCACAGGTCACAGGATTAACTGCCACTGCTGTCAGCACTTCACAGATAGATCTTTCATGGTCTGCTGCAACTGATAATGTAGGAGTTACCGGATATAATATATACAGAGGAGGTTCATTATTAACTACAACCACCTCTACAAGTTATTCTGATACAGGATTGAATTCAGGTACTACATATTCCTATACTGTTTCTGCATATGATGCAGCTGGAAATGAGGGTGCTCAGTCAAGCTCTGCTTCTGCTACAACCAATTCAATTCCAGATACAACTGCACCCTCACAGGTCACAGGATTAACTGCTACAACTGTTAGTTCATCACAGATAGATCTTTCATGGTCTGCTGCAACTGATAATGTAGGTGTAACAGGATATAACATCTATAGAGGTGGAGTATTCTTGACATCCACAACATCCACAAGTTTCTCAGATACAGGACTTACTGAATCCACAACATATTCATATACCGTGACTGCATATGATGCAGCTGGAAATGAGGGTGCTCAGTCAAGCTCTGCATCTGCTACAACTGATGCAGTATCTACCGGTCCAATTACAGAAACATTCACCGGAACAGTCAGTTCCGCATCACCAAATCAGATATTCTATTTTGATGTTGGAAGTGCAGGTGATATCAGTGCAGTATTGAACTGGGCTGGATCCACAGATCTTGATATGTATCTGTATGCTCCCGGTGCAGATCCAACTGCAAGTACTGGATATCTTGTGAGAGCATATACTCTTTCCAATCCAGAATCTATGACTTATGCAGCAACTGCAATTGGACAGTATGCAATCAGAGTAAACTTCTATTCTGGAAGCACTGTATCATTCACACTGGATGTTACACACCCACCAGGATCAAGCACACCCCCACCAGCAGCAGTAACAGAAACATTCACAGGAACAGTCAGTTCCGCATCACCAGATCAGATATTCTATTTTGATGTTGGAAGTGCAGGTGATATCAGTGCAGTATTGAACTGGATTGGATCCACAGATATTGATATGTATCTGTATGCACCCGGTGCAGATCCAACTGCAAGTACTGGATATCTGGTGAGAGCTTATACAACATCCAATCCAGAATCTATGACTTATTCCGCTACAATAACAGGTCAATATGCAATCAGAGTAAACTTCTATTCTGGAAGCACTGTTGATTTCACATTAGAGGTCACTCATCCACCAGCAGCAGTTTCAGTTGCATCTATTGATATTGATAACTCAATGTCAATTCAGAACAATGTGAATATGGCTCCTGTTATTAGCCGATTTATTCTATAAACATACTTTACTCATTTAAAATAAAAATCATTAAATTAATATATATTTAATAAAAAAATATAGCTTTTAATCAGTGTGAAAGTAGCATATATTTATTTTTTCACATATTCATAAATTATGTATCACGAGATGGACAACTGACCTGCCCACTACTCCATGAAAGTGAATCTAGAGCAGTTTTTTACAGGAGATATGCAATAAAGCCACCTATATTCATTCCTTAATTGTTTTTCAGAAATCAAATAAACAGGTGGGGTGACTTTTTCGGTACAGAAAACAGATGGGTTAATTATCACCATTTTTTTAGTATTTCAATTAATACAAAAAACTTATTGATTCAATCTAATTGTACCGGAAATAAGTTTCCTGCATTCAATAAATTCTTCGGGTCCATAACCAATTTCATTTCTCTTATTTTTTCAAGTCCTCTCTCACCTATTTGATAGAACAATGCAGGTTTTCCCAGGAATGTTTTCTTACCCAATCCATGTTCTGCTGCGATTGTTCCATCGAGCTTTACCACCTCTCTTAACAGTTCTACCATAAGTTCCTTTGCCCTGTGCATCTCCACATCATTTCTTGGCAGAAAATTGAGATGAATGTGTGCATCTCCAGCATGGCTCCACATGGCATATCCAATATTATCAAATCCAAATTCATTTTCAAATTTATTACCTGCTTGAATACCCAGCTCAACTATAGTCTTATAGTGCTCTGGTGGTACTGCATAATCAGTTCCGAGTTTAGATTGTCCATATGATTTTACCAGTGCATTTATCGTTTCAGGGATTAAATGTCTCAGAAATTTATGATACTCGATCTCTTTGTAAGTCTGTGCAACTGATGTATCCTCGATTCCAAGTTCATCAAAAACAGAGAGATAAAATTCAAGGAAATTATCCATCTCATCTTTGAATTCCTGTTCAATAATCACCAATGCCTTGGCATTTGGTACACTATTGTCTTTCTCATGTATTATCCTTACCGCACGATCATCAACATATTCTACTGATAGTGGTATTGGTTGAATATTATTATCTCTCTGGTATCTACATCGACTGACCAATTCAAGTGCAATATCAATAGTATTGCAGTAAACAAACATGTTGATAATATCTGCAGGTTTATCAATCAATCGGATTGTTATCTCTGCAATCACACCAAACATACCGCCTGATCCTATGAATAGGTCTATCAATTCGCTATTCTCATCAATATTTGGTCCTGCCACATTTTTTCTTGTCTTTGGTTGGTAATAATCTGGAAATGGTATATTGTATGTTTTTGTCTCAGTTTTTATTATAATTTTATCACCTATTTTATTACCTGTCCTTATCAGTTTGATGGGTTCTCCCATAGGAGTAACTATGCTAAGAGCCTGTATCCAATCTCTTGTAACACCATATTTGAAACTTCTTGATCCTGATGCATTACTCGCTACATTGCCTGCGATAAAGCATGATCTCTCAGTTGGATCTGGAGGATAATATAGATTATACTGCCGTGCATAGTTCTGAATTGCCTTGACAGTCATTGCAGCGGGTACAGTCAATTCAGTGGTATCAGATCTTGATAGTTTTACCGAGTATTCTATACCACTCTCCTCATCTTTCCATGGAGATCCACCTTTTACCGATACTAATTTATCTGTGGCAATTATCCAGCCACCAAGAGGTACCCTACCACCAGATACTCCTGTTCCTCCACCAGATATGGTTACACGAATATTGCTATCATAAGCCTCTTTCAATATCTCCTGTATCTCACTGATATTTGTTGGAAAATATATTCTCTCTGCACTACCCTGAATAAATCCAGCCTCATCAGTGAGATATGAAATATACTTATCAACTACGGGTTCATATTTCATTAATTCAATATACAGATTTGATCTTATAATTGTATACTCTTAATTAAATATTCTATACATATTTTTGAAGTTATACAGGTGATAAATATAAATCATATTATCACTATTCTGAAAGTATTGCATAATTTCAGTTAGCTTACCTATTATTTTTGTAAGATTGATTTTAAATTGACACGAGGCTATGACGATAATAGCACCACCCTGAACGCTCTAATCAAGTAAAATGTGGATATGTGGCAGCATATGCCGGAGCCTCCTATTTTATCTCCAATTTTCTAACAAATTCTTCAAAATCAAAGAATTCAACTGTTTTATGCAGACATGTCTGATTTCTACAATCATCATATCTTACATCACCATGCTTGGTTCCCCATGATTTCAGTGATGCAAATACAATTCTGAAGTCCAGACCTCTTTCTGTGAGGGTATAGAATACATTTCCAGCTCTTGTCTCAGTTCTGCTGACAATATCAAATTTAATCAACCTATTCAATTTATCAGTGAGCACTCTTGCAGAAATATTTGATCCATAATTGCCATGTAATGCTTCCTGTAAATCCGTGAATGTGAGAGGTTTATTACTCATCATTAGTTCCGCGATGATAAAAGGATTCCATTTCTTTCCGAGAATATCTAGTGTATGAATCAATGCACAGTTGAGCTCAAATGGATCATTCATATTTACGGAGTATAATTGATATAATTTAGACTTAGTGCAAATAATCAATTGATTTGTAAGTTTATTTTTCATTATTTTACAATAGTTATTAACATATTATTTTGTAATTGTTTATTTTTCATTATTTTACAATAGTTATTAACATATTACTACTCTTGTAATTGATTATTTTATCAACATTGCAGAGATTACAGGTACCTCGATCCTCCATTTTTCAGGATATATCAGCCCTAGTGTGAAGAATGCACCAACAATCAATAATAGTGGTGGCAGGATAGCAAAAATCACTTCTGCCGTGAAT
>JAJRQD010000113.1 GCA_024280435.1 archaeon
GAGCTGATTGTATGTGCTATTTGTATGTGTTATTTGAATGGATTATTTGTATGAACCATTTGAATGGGTTATTTGTATGAGCTATTTGAATGGATTATTTGAATGTGTTATTTGAATGTGTTATTTGATTGATCTAAATGATGAGCTGATTGTATGTGCTATTTGAATGGGTTATTTGAATGGATTATTTGATTGGATTATTTGATTGATCTAAATGATGAGCTGATTGTATGTGCTATTTGTATGTGTTATTTGAATGGATTATTTGATTGATCTAAATGATGAGCTGATTGTATGAGCTATTTGAATGTGTTATTTGAATGAACTAATTGTATGAACTATTTGAATGTGTTATTTGAATGAACTAATTGTATGAACTATTTGAATGAACTATTTGTATGAACTATTTGAATGAACTATTTGAATGGATTATCTGATTGATCTAATTGTATTAATATTGTGTGGAATTCAATATTCTAGAAATACCAATATTTTAATTGTATACTATTCAAACAGTTCTAATGAGCGATGATTTATTCAAATCAACAATTAAAGAATTACTGGATATTGCAGAGAAAGATGGAGTGATCTCTTCAGAAGAATTTGAACTACTAGAACAGGTCAGAGTTGATGCAGATTCTTATGCTGTGCATTTGGCAGAGGCAAAGTCAGATGGAATAATTACAGCAGAAGAGGAAGAAAGGTTATCTAAATTGAAGCAACAAATACTTGATAGAGCAGAGATAGTGGCTAAGATTGATGGACACCTATCTGATGATGAGAAAGCATTACTCACCACATTGAAAAATTTTATCAAAACAAGATATAAATGAATTTCAGTGATTTATTATAAACACAAATTATAAACACAAATAGTTTATCTTTAAATGATTTGAGAAAAAATCACCTCAGATCTGTTGTCTAAGCATCTCTTAGAATAATAGCAAATGATAATCTAATATACTACAATAAAAGGATTATATCTCAATTATCTAAGTATTATTAAATGAATAAATTAATGTGAGTTCAATGCAAATCGGAACAATTTTCATGGCATTTCATTTTTTAGCAGTGTCTTTCTGGATAGCTGCACTACCAATAGCTCTGACAATCAGATTACTTGCTAAACAATTTGAGGATCAAGAGAGAGCTATTCTTGGAAATATGACAAAAGTAACTAAATTGATATTTATATCTGAATTTATTGTATTTCTAACAGGAGGATATCTGGCAGGCTCTTCATGGTTTGATTTTGGTACACCGGATATGCTCTGGTTGGCCTTGAAACAAGTGATATTCTTCATTGGAATAATAATATTATCAGTTATCCTAAGAAATAAGATGAAATCATTCAATGCACTGTTAGATGATGAATCCTCATCAATAGATGATATTCGCAAGGAGAACAAAGCAATGCTAAGAATTGAGCATGCTATCTATGCATTTCTGTTCTTAAATTTCTTCCTGGCTGTATTAAAACCATTTTAACATTAATTATTGGATTATAATTTATTTCTTAACCACATATTTCTTGAATATATAGAATAGAGAAGCAATGAAACCAGTAAAGAAACCTACTGTCTCCAACAAATCAGTTATTTTCAGTATGAAACTCAGCATATTCTGATTGGAAAGTATTTTAAGAGGAAGGAATCTATTCTGACTACCAATAAACGAGGGCAGTGATGCAATATCTGAGTATATCTGTGTAATAATCAGTATAAATGCAGATGAAATCAGCAAAAAGAATATCTGATTGTCATCTTTTGTCTTATCAGCAGCGATTGATACAGACAAAAATTTGAATGAGCTCATAATGATAAAATAGAATGGGATCAGGAGAATTGCCAATGGCAAGAAAATCTCATTTAAGCTTAACAATTCTGTGGAAAGATAGAATATAGGTTCGAAAATTACAGGGAATGAAATAGCTGGTAGATCAAGACTGAATTGACTGATCAGATATTGCCAGAAACCTACGAATTTATCCCAAAGTAATGATAGCCATGTAAAGAATAGTAATATATTTTTTGTCATGACTACAAGCCTTGGAGCAGATTGTTTTGCCACTCTACCAGTTTTGGAAATAGATAATCCAGTTTTGACTGACTTAATCAATGCAAAAATAGTATAACCCTCTGCAAAGCCAATCACAATACTTGCTATACCAATAATAAAAATAAAATCCAATTGGATAATTCTGATAAATGACTGTGAATTATAAAAAACAGTTGAGATGAATACTTCAAATAATTGCTGAGCAGATAATTCTGAAATATTACCTGAATAGGGAACTGCTGTACTGGCCATGAATTCAAAATCATAAATTGTATTTACTATACTCCCAGTGGTAATCATCACTGAAATATCCCACAGTGCCCATATAATTGCAGGAAGTGCATAGAATGTAAAAATTATGGGTATAATCATTGAGATATTGGAATATGAAAGCAACATAGTTATTCTGACGGCTTTAAAAAATATTATGAATAATTGTAATAGCCACCATAGAAATATCATCAGCATCAAAATTAACATTAAATTTGCAATAAGTGAATTGTAGTCAATTAAGCTGACAAATCCTGCAAACAATAATATCATCACAGGCATCATAAGTATGAATAAGATAAATTTTTTGAATGAGTATCTCTTGTCTTTATTCACAGTCGTAGCTTTCCTAAGATTTTTCCTGCCATATCTAGTGAAGATAGAGATAGACATGAATACAGGAAAGATTAGATTGAATACTAGTAATGAGGTGAATATCAATGCTCTGTTACTGGCATATGCCTCTCTATCAGCACCTAGTGATAGATAAGGTATGGGTATATAATTATTAACCCACTGAAGTATGTAGATCGGACCTGTGATAAGATATACATTGATCAGAGCTGTATCAAGCAGAATATATATCTGAGAGATAAATGAGATTGTCAGAAGGAAAAACCAGATCGATCTTGGAGATTTGAATTTCTCGATACCAAAATCATCTTTCTTATCAAAAAAAATCGATTTAGTGAATGCCATTAGTACTATAATAAACAGTAGTGATGAAATAAAAGTCAATATTATCGCAGTGTTAGTATCCAATATCAGTATATTTGTTGGATTTAATCTATCTGGATCTGGATTTATCATTCTTGACAGATTGATGATGAAAAGTATAAGAATTAACATTATCAATGCTCCAACAACCACTTTCAGCTTATCCCTCAAGAACCTCTTCATTGGTATACGAATTACCTTACGTGGTCTGTTAGCTTCCTCTATATCTTTATTCTCGTCAATTTTTTCAATCTCTTTTTTCTCAACAGTCTCATCATCTTGTTTATCATCTATTTTTCTACTCTCTGAATTCATACATAAGATTTGTAAACAAGCATTTTAAAGAATATCACAATAATACAAAATTTTTGTAAATTATAAACATAATTTGATAACTATAATTGTAAAAGGTCATATCTATTCTCTTTTACAATTAAAATTTTATATCAATATAGATACTATAAATTATGACATTAAAAACAGCTACACTCGGTGGGGGTTGCTTCTGGTGTATAGAGCCCATATTTCAACAATTAATTGGCATAAGTAATGTAAGATCTGGATTTTCAGGTGGAGATGAGAAAAATCCATCTTACCGGGACATCACTTCTGGAATGACGGGCCATGCAGAGGTAATACAGTTTGAATATGATGATGAGAAGATAAGCTATACTGAGATAATTGAGGTGTTCCTCACTGTGCATGATCCAACCACAAAAAATAGGCAGGGAAATGATGTTGGCTACCATTACAGATCAATTATTCTTTTTCATTCAGCAGATCAGAAGAAGATTGCAGAGAAAGTGATTGTTGAGTTTGATACTGAGAAAATCTGGAAGAATAAAATTGTGACTGAGATCAAAGAGTATACTGATTTTTACATTGCAGAGGATTATCATCAGAATTATTTTAATTTGAACTCTAATCAGCCATATTGTAAATTTGTGATAGAACCTAAAATAAGTAAATTTAGGAAAAAATTCATTGATAAATTAAAAAAGTAAAAATTAAAATAAAAGTAACAATTTGATATTGCAATTGAATTATATTTTTTAATCAACTTGTATTTACAAGCTAGTATTAATGAGATTGAAGGTGCTAATCGCTGAGGAGAACTCAATTCTACGAAAGAAATTCAGTGAAATTATTAATGAGCATGCAAAATTACATGTTTTTGATCAGGTAGCAAGCATAGAAAAACTACGTGATGCTGTAAAAGAAGCAGATTATGATGTTGTTGTGGTGGGTAATTCTGTTGCAGGTGGTACATCAATTGAGGCTATCGAGGCAGTATTAAAAATCAAAGGGCTACCAATACTTTATGCACCTCTAATAAATCCAAATTCAAATATAACTGAATATCCAAAAATACTTGATCTGGGGTTTATTGAAACAGTTCAGATACTTACAAATCTGAATTATAAAAATATGGAGATACTGAAATTACCACGTTTAATCGCCATCAAATGCACAATACTTGCAAAGCTAAATATGAAGAGGTTTGCATTTCAATATGAGCTCTATCTTAATAATGAATTCAAGCAAATTTTTGTCAAAAGGTCTGACAATAGAAAAGCCAAGGATATTGCACCCGATCTATCTAGAAGGAAAATTGCACGTAAGATAAAATCTGATAAGGGTACATTTACAAGCCGAGATGTGATTGTCATAGGAGCCTCCACAGGAGGGCCAAAAACATTGATTGATCTGATCTCACAGTTTCCAGCGAGTTTCCCACCTGTATTGGTAGTGCAGCACATGCCACAAGGATTTATCAGCTCTTTCGCAGAGAGATTGAATCGAAAAAGTAAGATGAAGGTGAAGATGGCTGAGACTGGGGATCTGATTACAAAGGGAAATATATATGTTGCACAGGGTGGATATCACATGGAGATATATCTAGATGCAGATAAAAATGCATTGATTCAGATAACAGATGGGCCAACAGTTAATTTTGTCAAGCCAAGTGTCGATGTGACTCTGTTCTCAGCTGCAAGAGTATGGGGTAGAGGTGTGATCTCTGTTATATTGACTGGTATGGGCCATGATGGCAGTCAAGGTACCAAGACGATCAAGAAACTGGGGGGTAAATGTATTGCCCAATCGGCTGTTGATAGTGTCATTTATGGAATGAATAAATCTGTAATAGAAGCAGGATTGGCTGATAAAGTACTGCGAATTGATGAGATAGCAGTTGAATTGGCAATGATGCTTGGTTTCAAGGTAAGTGAATGAGTTGTTGATTATTTATAGTTGAATTATTTATAGTTGAATTATTTATAGTTGAATTATTTATAGTTGAATCATTTATAGCTGAATTATTATCTGTGAGATATTTGAAATCAATATTATTGCTGAATTATTTCTTACAAAGGATACTCTCAAGAGTTTTCTGTGCAGCTCTTGCGTCTTCAAAAGTTACAAGTTTGGATTTGCTTTTCTCATCACCATTAATTGCTCTGATAAAATTCTCAGTCATCGCATACTCTGATGAGAACCTCTCTGCTCTCAATTCCTTTTCCACCCCATTTTTCACAAGAACTAGTCTATGCCACATATAATGATAGAGTATTCCATGATTGCCATAAACTATCAGCGTATTCTGCATCTCCTCATCTGTTCCTGTCAACATTGTCATAGTACAGTTGAGTCCATTTTTTAATCTGAGAATTGCAGTAGATTGTGTCTCACATGATTTCTCATCTGGATAATTCGTAATTGCAGTGACCTCATCTACCTCTCCAAAAATCTCATTCAGTGCAAAGAAATAATGTGTGCCAACCTCTCTTAAAGCTCCTCCCTGCTCACTAGTTTTTAACCACTCAGTATCTTGCCATTTTCTAGGCCAGTTGGGAAATCTGAACCTGAGCTCGATTAATCTTATATCTCCAATCAATCCATTCTCAATTTCTTTTTTCATTTGAATGATACCCGGCTCAAATCTAAATGGTAAATTAATCGCTGTGATCACATCTGCCTTGTCCCTTGATATAATCATATCATCTGCTTCTGATACAGACAATGCAATGGGCTTCTCAACAATTACATGTTTACCTGCATTCATAACTTTTATTGCAAGTTGGCTATGATACTTTGGAGGTACACCTATATAGACAATATCAATATCTTCTCCTAGAATATCATCAATATTATCAGTATACTCTGCATTGTACTTCTCTGCTAGTATCTTTGCTCTATCAATATCAAGATCGCATACTCGTTTTATTTCAATATCTGGATGTTTTTCAAATGATTGGGCCAATCTATTTCCAATGATGCCTGCACCAATAATTCCTATATACATAAAATGAATAAGCAATTTACTCTATAAATTTTTATTCAACTAAGCAATATATGAATTCATTCTATTATTTATACAGTACATCATAATATTGTAAATATGTTTGAAATTAGTGAATCAACAACATCAATGCTTGATTAATAGCGTTATATTGTCAAACGCAAATTAAAACTTCTGTTAATATTTGTCAGGTACAATAATTTCATACTTGGACTGCAATTAATTCACCTTTTATTAATGCACTAATTATCTTGTATAAGTTTATGAATACGTGATAAAGTAAATTTACCAAACTAGAGCACTTTTATTCTGATCTTTTTGTAAAAAAATTTATAAAAGATAGTATCTTAATAAATTCAATATGAGTTTATTAATGAAGCCTAATGTTAAATTGGGTGCTAAAAATCCAAAAATGGCTATATATGGTCATGTATTATCTTTAATTGGATCACTAATTGCATCAATTTTTGGAATCCTTGCATTGATCACACTTAATTTTGGTGGTATTATAGGAATTCTTGCAGGAATTTTTATATTACTAGTAGAAATGAGTTATATCGAAATATCCTTTCTTAAGGATGCTATGATGAGAGGCATTGTATGGATAGTTCTTGCAGTAGTTTCAGGTGCAGGTGGTTTTCTCACTGGTGTTGTGATCCTGATTGGTGGAATTCTGTATATTGTATATGCACTATAAACCGGTAATAAATTGAAAATAAATTAAGAACCTGCAATACTGATTTTAATATCTGATTTTTCATAAATTGAGTTATACCATGTTGAAATAAATGGATCTCTCAATATATCGATTATCACAGCTTTTCCCTCATCTTTCAGAGAAAGGAAAAAACTACGTTCACAAATTAAATTATCATTTTTCGCATCACTGATGAAAGTGGCAATAATTTTATTTGAGAATCCTAATTTATTGAGTATGCTTCGGTTGATCAGCCGGTTAGAGGCAATGGTTAGGAATAACATTGATCGCAATCTAGTTCTTATGGATGGATATTCTACATTTACCCGTTTCAATAGATCTGTCCGGTCATAATTCTTGAGATACTGTTTTTCATTCAATATCTGTTTTCCATCAATCATATAAATTATTATTGTAAAATATAATATAAAAACAAATATGACAGATATCTAAAAATGAAAATACCAAGAATTTGTGGATCACGGGTGTGAATTGTTCATTGAACGCTCCCCGCTCTAATTTATTAGCTTTCAGCCTAATTTAAGATTTTTATGAGTGGGATGAAGGTACTCTAGAAGGTGCGGATTTAGCTATAAGAGCTGTAGCCATTGCATTGATAGTTTTAGAATTATTTATTAAATACTTTACTGCCAGTTTCAAAGAAAATGGGTGCCTTAGGAACCGTTGCTATTGATAAAACTTCATTGATGGGTGAATTTTTGGATATGTTTGATGTAACCCTTAAAGGGAGTAGTAATTGCAGTTAAATTTTATTAACTGCCAATAACTCAAATTATATTTTCTACCCTGCATTCAGATTTGTTAATGCCGTATTCAGAGGGATATAGGGAAATACAGGCTGGAAATCTTTTGGCATCTGTATCCAGCTGAATGGATCAAAAGTAACCATTCTCATTGCCATGAGTGAGAAAGGGTCCTGTCCACTGGAAGATTCGTCTCCTGGCATCTGATAGATTGTTAACATACCTTTATACAGGTTTGCTCTCTGATATAACAGTGAATTAACGGAAATCTGATAGTCTTCTAGAAATTTATCAATCTGTGTAATCATTTCAGGAATATGCTGTTTCATATTATTCAGATCTGATTTTGCCAAGGCAGTTATAACATCAATTGTAAAATAATGATGTAGTTGGAATTCAAGATATTTCTTTGCTGTATTTAGCATAGCAATCCCATCTTGAGTGAGAATTGGTGTTTGTTTCTTTATACCAAGAATAATAGACAATACACCTGCCTCCATTGCTCCAATAGGATTGAATGCAGCATTGGATTCTAAATAGAATTTTCCAAATTTGGAATTTAGCCAAGGAGTCCATATAATACCATGTATATCAAGAAATATATCATGTGCAGCAACTGAATGAATTATATATTGTAAAAATATTCTGAATTTGGTAAAATCAGAGCTTGCAATGAATTCAGAAACATCAGGACCTTTAATTGCGGAGAACAGAGATTCCAAATGTTTGTAGAGTGTGTGGATAAAATATACCAATTCTAATTCTATATCCATCGGATCTTTTTTCACAGTGGGTAGTTCTTCATTCCCACTTAATTCTCTGAGTATAGTTTTTCTCTTGTCATCACTCATTTTAATCTCAGATGGTTTACCATCAATTAAAGATTGCATAATTTTGGCAAATCTAGAGATTTCTCGCCAGATCTTTGCTTCTGTCTGATATGAGATCAGTTCTTTATTCTCTGATGGATCTTCATTTCGATCAATAATACCTCGTGAAAAAAGATCTGTTATTGTCTCAATATGGCTTTCAATTATATCACAATTCAATTCAATACTATCTGCCAGTATTTCATTTATCTGTGCAGTTGATTGTAGAGTAATCGCCTTTCCATCTCTTGTGAATTCTTTGGGAAATTCCAATCCAGATAGTAGATCAGCTCTTGCAATAAGTGCAGCAAAGAAATCATTTGCGTAGATATAGAAACTCAGAATATCGCCTGTGGTATCAAAAGCTGTTGCATTCATCTCTTTCTCAATATTATAGAACTTTAGAGGTTTATAATGAGAATTTATAAATCTGTAAAGTGCTGCAAATTGATTCAATGCCTGATCTGCCCATGAACCAAGCTGTGAGATAGGAATATCTGGCAAACCCAATACGGGTGCTGCGAAAAGACCTGCAATAGTAAGCATATGGTTGAATTTAAGTGAGAATATTTCAAAATATTTAGGATCTGAGATCAATAGATCAAATTCAGGATCCTCAATCAGTTGTATATCATTTGATAATACCTGAGCCATGGTATTGGATACTCCAATCACAGCTGCTCTTGGGTCAACTGCGGCTGTGGTACAGAGATGGTTAAGTAAATAATTTGAGCATATCTCTGCATAGGCAGAGTAATTCCCCTTGTATTTAATTAGGCTATTTGTTAACATCTGCAACTCAGTATGAAGTTGCATTATCTTTGCCTGTTTTTCATTGACATCTATATTTCCTTCAGAGCCAAATTGAGAGATAATATCCTGCAATTGCCTCAATTTTGATTTTAATGGGACGAGTCTTGCAGTCATTGTTTTCCCAGAAAATTTTTTAGAGAAATCATAAATTTCATCTAATATATTTTTAATATCCTTTAATGGATCTGAGCTTTCTTCTGTTGATCTGTCGATATTAAGCAGTGTCAATCCTGGCAATTTTCATCCATTCTCCTGTAAAATTTCGCAACTTGTCCCTGAATGCGAGTACTTATTTTGATCAAAATAAGTTGGTAATTTGAACTACTCGTTTTTTTTCTTAAGTATTTCCTTGTCAAATCCATAATTTAGTCAAGTTAGTCTTGTTTAAAATGCAGATTCTCCTTTTTGAATTTTCAGATTTACACTCTCTAAGAATGGAAATGTCCTTGCTATGATGTATTTTGAGTCAAAAAATTGACTAATATTAGCATTAAAATTTATTATCTCATTTGAGTATTTCTTTTCAAATTCATCCACCAATTGTTTAAGTGCAGATCTAAGTATTCTACTAGCACTGTCTGCAATGATTATTCCTGAGACTAATTTGCCTTTCACAATTAGAATTGCTCTATCTCCTAGATATGCATATTCTAATGATTTGTTTGAGCCTGTGGTATCAGACATGAAGTCCACAATAGATGCAATACCAGATGCCAATAACTCACTTGATCTTGGTGCTTTGCTAGGTGCTACCAGTTCTGCATTGTAGACAAGAGATCTATGAAAATTAGAAGTGATTATAATACGATAAACCTCTGTAGGAACTGAGAAAATATAATATGGATATTTTATGAATAAATATGCGAGTAATAAAAATGATAGGCCGAGAGTTATTGCTCCATATACATTAGGGAAATTAAAAAGATCTTCACCAAGCTCATACAATATCGATAGAACATAGATTAGTGATGCAAAAAACATTGTGAGAGTGGCTCTTCTATGCTGTTCATTATGTGATTTCTGCCTAGATTTGTAAAATACATATGTGAACAGAGACATTACATAGATCTGGAATAAATCAAAAATAGTATTTGAAATATTATCAGTTGCTCTGTAATTGAATACAATTCCATAATTGAAGAAAGCTTCATAAAATAAAAGTGTCATGTATGATGTCCATAAAGATACTGCAAAGAACATTCTAATTGGATTGAAATCTCTGCTCATTATATTCTCTGTAAGTAGATAAATTATCATAATTCCAATTGAGTATGGTATACTGTGAAATTCATTGAACCGGAACATGGATGGATCTGATAACATCAGTATTTTCACTTTGATATAGTAGATTACTAGTTCTGCAATTCCATGTAGCAATGCAAAGAAAAATATAGAAATGAACCAATTAAGTGATCTGATTTCATATTTTTTTCTCCGAATAGATAATAATATCAGCAAAGACAATATGATCACTAGCTGTACAATCTTAATATAAACTTCAATTAGTGTCTCTGCCATCTTTAATTGATACTAATATTTTAAGTTAAAAAATAGTATTACTCATACATTAATTGGTTTAAAAATAATCTTGTGAAATTGCTTATTTTCTGAAAAATAAAGTAGCATACTTTTTATCCAAATAAAATGGTAAAATACTAATGCCATACAAAATATATTAGAATATAATAAAACAATCAAAGCTTATGAAATTTAGTAGAGTTATGATTATATTGATGATCATATTACCCGCTTTATTACCACATTCAACTGCGAATATAGGTATAATTACTATTTCAGATCAAGAAAAAGTATCAGTACTGACCAGTTCTAATGGAGTGGTTATTATTGATGACATTCATGATAATGACTACAGCTCATCAGATTTAACTAAGATAGTTGATGATCTGATTGAGAAAAATTATCTTCCATATTATGCCAGTTATTTTGCAAATTGGACGGAAGCATTGAGCTTTGCACACTACCTAATTATTGGAGCAACTTACTCATCAATTTCTACAGATGATATCACAGCCATCAAGACATGGATGGATAGTGGCTCTAAAAACCTGTTAATTGCATCACGAGGTGATTTTGCAAGTGTAAACTTTTCAGATCTCAATGATATATTGACACAGATAGGTGCAAATTCTAGAGTTCAAGATGATAATATTTACACCACCAGAGCAGATGCAAACCGAGAATGGTATATTGATACTTCTGTATTTAATACCGACTATTCTGATTTATTCACAGGAGTAAATAATATCAACTTCTTCTCTCCAAGCTCAATCTCAAATGCAAATGCCAATGAGATACTTGTATATGCTAATAAAGAATCGTATCAGACAAATCAAACTGGAGATCCTCCTGAAACAGTATATGATGACACCAAAGATGGCGTCGGTGGTGATAGTATTCCAATAGTAACTCTTGAGAATGTAACAGATGATAGAGTGGCAGTAACAGGAAGCACCTTATGGGCAGACTTTGATTATGGTGACAGTTCAGCAGATGATACTGTATTCTTTGGCAATCTGATGAATTACTTCACAGAGCAGACTATTGCTTCTGATGGAAGTATAGTTATTGGAGATATCCCTGACTATATAGATCCTGAGGTGAAAATAATATACCCACATGACAAGGCAGTGCTCAAAGGAACTGTTACAATCATTTTGGATGCTTTTGATCTTGCAGGTATTGCAAGTTATGAGATCTCAATTGATGATAATGTGGTAGCCACAACTGGTGAATATGTTTGGGATACCACCACAGTATCAGATGGAGATTATCTGGTGACTGCAAAGGTCACTGACAACAACGGAAATACTGCCTCAGTTACACATAGTTATACTGTGGATCAGAACCATGTCGCCACATTGAATGATAAACCCAAGATAATGACCTATAATATCAAAGAATCTGGACTATATTCAGAATGGATAGATGTAGTAAAGGAAGAAAATCCAGATATTTTGATGCTTGTAGAGACTGGTGACTTTGATGATAATAATAATGAATTACTGAATAATTACACCAATCTATTCAATGAATATTTCTTTGATGAGATAAAATATGAATCATACACATTACAGAATATTGAGAATGCATGGAATGGGATCACATTATTAAGCAGATTTCCAATTAAAGATGCAAGTATGATAAATAAGGTAACTCTTGATGATGGTAGTAGTTTCAGCGTACCATTACCATTCTTAACATCTGAAATTGAGATCTCAGACACTGATACTGTACAGATAGTAGGAGCACATCTTACTTGTTGTACAGATGGTTTTGATAACAGAGTAAAAGAAATGGAGGGAATAATAAATTATTTTGATACCATGGATAAACCTATTATATTTCTTGGTGATATGAATTCATTATCACCAGTAGACACAAGTGATACCACAGGACTTGGAATCGAACCGATTAAGATGTTGATCACTTCAAATCATGTAAAATCATCTGTTAAGCATACTTTTATAGATGCACACACTAAATTAAATCCTTCTGATCAGGGATACACTTACAAAGGATATTCCAGAATTGATTATATATTTGTTAATCAATACTTCTTTGATATGCTGATCAGTTCGACTACGGGTGATAGTGCATCAGCGGAGATGGGAAGTGATCACGTACCTGTGGACTTGATTATTGATCTCACAAAGGATTTTCCTGTATTTCCAAATGATACCCTTCCATCTAGTAATGCAGAAACTCCAAGTATTAATTTTATACAGGCCTTCTCTGTGTTGATGGTCACATTGGTTATCCGCAAAAAAATAATAAATAAGTAAAACTATAAGCTAATTTAATTAAATAAATAGTGTTTAATTCGATGATTTTTAAAACAAGCGAAATTATTCATTAAATATGTGGTCAGATGCCTCAAATAGGTATAGAACTAAAATTGCTGATATCTTCTCAGCACAAAATAAATTAAA
>JAJRQD010000114.1 GCA_024280435.1 archaeon
ATATTAAAACATTGTATTAGATAAATTCGATTTTTATCGAATTATAGAAAAAATATCTCCTTTTGATCATACATGATAATCATGCTTGATAAAATCACCATTCTCAAGATCTTTGAATGCATCGATCAGCTCCTTGCGTGTATTCATCACAATAGGACCATGCCATGCAACAGGTTCATTTATAGGCTCACCAGCCATCAATAAAAACCGGGTATCTTTATTTCCAGTACTGATTTTTATCTCATCACCCTTGTCAAATACCACCAGTGTATCCTCTGTTATCAGTTTATCTCTCTTACTATCAAAATAGGCCACTCCACCAATAATATACGCCATCACTGTGTGGTTATCAGGAACAACATATTTGAATTCACTCTCCGGATCTATGTGTATGTCAAGATACGTCGGTCTTGATATGATATCCTCAACAGGTCCAGATGTATTCCCAAAAGATCCTGCCAGTACTTTTATAGTACTTGAATTGTCAATACTCGCTTCTTTGATTTTAGATCTCTTTATATCCTGATATTTTGGTTGCATCATTTTATGAGAGCCAGGAAGATTTACCCATAATTGAAAGCCTCTAACAGATCCATTGTACTGCATTGGCATCTCCTCATGTATTATTCCACTACCAGCAGTCATCCATTGTATCTCACCGGAATTAATCACCCCATGATTACCAAGACTATCCCTGTGTTCAAATTTTCCATCTAACAGATATGATACAGTCTCAATTCCACGATGGGGATGCATTGGAAATCCAGCAATTGTATCTTTGGGATCATCTGAGTGAATATCATCCAGCAATAGAAATGGATCTAGATTTATTCCCTGAAGATTGCCAAATGCCCTCTTCAATCTAACTCCTGCACCATCCATTGCAGGTACACTTTTTGCCACATATCTAACTGTTCTCTCTTTCAACTCAACAGACATATTATACAAATAAGCATAGAACAATTATATAGTTATTCGTAAGTGCGAAAAATTAGTTGATAAAATACAGCTTGTTTAGTTATTAAATTAATCAACATGAATAATTTACATATAATCATAAATGATTTATCAATATATATTAGAAATCATTTCAACTAATTCAAACATATTCCAATCAAAAAATCTTTTTAAGAAGTAATTTTTTTTGAGTTTATGAGTAAAGAAAGAACTGTTTTTGAGTTTAGTAATGGTATCATCACTCTGGATAATTATCAGGTAGAGATAAAAGGATATTATATTGGTCAAGAAACAGAGCTTATTGATCATTTTATTGATTATTTCAGGAACTATAATTTTATAGATACTCTAGAGCTGATTAAAATCGATAATCTGTTGAATGAGGATGCTTTCAAAGATATTGATATTGAAATACTCAAACTGAACACAGTCAGTGCAATTCAATCCCAAAATTATGAAGAGAAATATGCAATAAAACCAGAGCTTGAGAAGAAAAAGAAGGGAATATTCTCGAGATTTAAGAAATAGGTTGTGACGAATCGAAATATACATTATCAAGTAAAAAATAATTCAGAAATATGGAAGAACTAGTCTTTCCAATTGAGAGAAATTCAGCGATGCATTGGTTTGCGGTCCTGATGACTGGAGCAGTTGCAGGAAAAATACTGGTTAGTGGCATGTTATTGATTGGATTGGCATTTATGTGGACACAGGGATTTTCATTCATATCAATTGCATTTTTCATCGTATTCATAGCTCCAATGTCGGTACTGATACACAAACGACTTGTCAAAAGAGGCACTTTACTAATGAAAGATTGGTGTAAGCTTAGTGTGGATAAAAATAGTATTACATTTGTTTCGGGATATCCAAATACCATGAATCCTTTTGTACAGGAGGTGAAAATCACAGATAAAAACAGAGATATACTGATCAGGGGACAACTAGACACGGGATATCAGCTAAAGCTCAGTGGAAATGTATATCCTGAGATAAGATTTGGATTGTGGTTTGAATTGGATGATGCTCGTGAGGCTGCTTTAAAACTGAGTAAAATAATCAAAGGTAAAGTTATTGAAGAAACCAAAGATCAGAAATTATAGACCAAAGTTACCAAGCTCCACAGCTCTTGATATTATTGCAAGAATTGAGATCATGGGATTGACTCCGGGTGCAGTTGGTAAAACACTACCATCTGCAACAAAAACACCTGGAAAATGATGTAATTCCAATTGCTCATTCACAGCACTGATTTTTGAATCCTTACCCATTCTAGCAGTACCCGTTGGATGAGCGGAGAACATGGTGATCTGATTGGGACCCATTGGATTCTTCATAAACTCATCAATATCGTCCTTGGAGTTCAATGCCTGTAATTTGCTATGCATGGGATATACAGTCTTTGCACCCGCTGCAAATTGTATCTCCATAGAATTCCTGTATCCAGCAAGAATATTATCCATATCAATCGGATCAACTTTGTATCTGATAGATGGCACTTTTTTGAAAGAGAACCGTGCATTCTGTTTGTTGTATCCACCTCGCCATGTGACCTCACCTGTTGATTTTTTGGATGCACCATCTCGGGTAAGAGTTATGATAACACCTAGATTCTTCATCTTCTTCATTATCTCACGACGTTCTTTACCTATACCCGGCATATTTACACCTGCAAGAAATATTTCAAGGTCAGGTACCTCCTGCCAGAAACCATATCCATCTGTTCTTTTCTCATAGTGATGAGAAACAGCGGACATTGGAATGCTATACGTTGGATTTATATCATGTTCGAATTCACCAATTGTCGCAACAACTGGATGAATGTGCAGATATTTACCAACCACACCTTTGCCCATCTTTGATTTTTTAAGTAATAATGGTGTACCAATTGCATTTCCAGCCACAATTGTTCTCTTGCAGCTGATTGTGATGGGTATCCTTTCTCCTCTATGATCAAGAGTGGCTGTGATCATTTGACTGTCTTTATTCCTGTACTCTATTTTCTCAGCTTTTGTATCAGTGATTATCTCAGTGCCTGACGTAATCGCATCTGCCAGATAAGTAAGTCGCATATCCTTTTTGGCATCATAATAACAACCAAGGCCACATTTTCCACAACCAATACACCCATCTGAATTATTCTTGCAGTTATTTGCAGAGATACCAAGATTATTGCATCCATCCAGTATTATCCGATTCTGAGGACTATGTTCATCATCCGATACTTCATGCACCGATAATCTCTTCTCAATTTCCTCGAAATGAGGTATCATTTTATTGGGTAAATATTCTTCCAGCCCATAATTCTCACTCCACTCTTTAAGCACATGCTCGGGGGTTCTGAAGCAATTCATCCAGTTAATAGTTGAAGAACCACCAAAAGTTGTTCCTGCAAGTATTCGTATGGACATATCATCTGTTGCAAGCCCACCACCATTCTCATACATTTTCTTGATCAATCTACTCTCATCCTGATCGAAATCATCTCTTGATACGTATGGTCCTTTCTCAAGCACAAGTACTTTGAAACCCTGTGAGGACATTTTAGCAGCAGAGATCGCACCGCCACACCCAGAGCCAATGATACAAATATCCACATCAAAATGTATTTTATCTGGTTTATTATCCCTGGTGTATATCAATTTGATACCTCCTTCCAGGGTGATTTACCCTCTAACAATGTAGGAGTAATATCTTCTCGTCCGATAGTTTTACCAGGATAGTTCAGTTCCTTCCATGAGGCTTCTGTGCCATAGTGACTCCAACCACATATAGCCTTGAATGCAGAACCTCCAGTTCTCAACAGAGGTATTCTGCTGTATAACCATTTCCGGTAGTATTTTTGTTTGTTTTCAATAGATTTGGAGGTGAATTTACTCAAAGAGCCAGATAGAAGAAATGAGGTGATTCTGGAATTGAATACCATCATCAAAAGCCTTATGTCTTTGCGAAGATAATCCTCAAGATTTGCTATGAATTGGTCTGCTTCAAGGGTGAATTCGGATCCTAGTTCATCCTGTGATATGCCTAGAAGTGCTTCTCCAAGATGTAGCAAGAAAAATCGTTCATTTTCCTTCAAGAATATATATTTCATAAATTATATTAAAAAAATAAAATTAAATCTCTTTGGTAGAACATTTGTGAAATTCAAATTATTATAAGAATATAATGTACTATTGGGGTATTTTTTGGTTGATAAAAATTTACTGCTATTAGCTATTATCAAGTAGAAAATTACCAATTATCAGAGGATATTGAAAGGATATCCAAATTTGATCATAGTAAGTCTCCTTCAGGTAGAGATGTTTCACCAATTAAAATCAATGTAAGTATTCAAAAAACAATAAAATTTTGAGCAAGTTAGACGATTAAACAGATAGTCTTTTTTTATTCAACAATAATCGAAATCTTAGGAGTACTATCTCTTAATCATGAGCACAGGCATCTTAATTTTTCTTATATTTTTGTCGATATTTTTGAATATACTTTTTGTAATATCTGAATTTATACTGATCAGAGTAATCAAACCAAATGAACTGAAGCTTGGAGAGCATACTAAACGTTCAAAATATCTTGATAAAATAAATGAAGACCCAAATGTACATATTTTAACTGCACAGATTGGTATTACAGCATCACATATTCTCTTTGGAGCATTGAGTTTCAATGCATTCAATGAGATCAATACAGTATATCTAGAAAAAATATCATTCAATACTGAATTTTTATCAATTGTATCAATGAGTTTATCATTTTTCATAGTTGTATTTTTCTATTCTCTGATTGCAGAATATATACCCAAAATGGCAACTTCAGGACATATTGATGGATTATCAAGAGTGATTGCCCCTTTTATCTATTCATTCAGATATATTTTCATTGTATTTATCTTACCCATCAGAATGATCAGCAATATTTTCTTTACTATAATCAAACAGAAGCCATCAAAGAATATTTACAATCCAATATATACTGAGAATGAATTGAAGGTGATACTGCAGAGAAGTCAGAAAGAGGGTGTAATAGAAGCATCAGAACATCAGCTAATAAATAGAATATTCGAGTTCACAGATATGAGTGTCAAATCGATTCTTACACCAAGGCCAGATGTTATTGCGGTGTCAGTGAATGATGATATGGATGAATTTATCAACCGGGCAAAGAAATCAAAATTTTCGAAATTCCCAATCTATGAGGGTACCCTTGAGAATATTATCGGTATTTTACATTTGAAAGAGCTAGCATACAGAAAGTATACAAATGACGAATTTGATATAATGAAGGTGAAAAGAGGCTTCTTAAGTATTCATGAGAATATGAAACTAGATCTATTGCTCAAGAAAATGAAGAAGAAACTTACACATATTGCAGTGGTTTACGATGAATTTGGTATATTTGCCGGTATAGTCACACTCGAGGATGTTCTTGAGGCATTGGTTGGTAATCTGACAGAGGAAACAGATGATATAATAGAGAGTATTGAGATACAAAAAATTACCAATTCAGTTTATAAAATAAATGCAAACATGTCTCTTAATCGTTTTAATAAATTATTCAATACAGAGTTCAGATCAGAGAATTCAAAAGCGATATCAGGATATATACTGGAGCATTTTGATGGTCTACCAAAAGAGGATGATGATTGGAAATTTGATGATATGATATTTTATAATTTCAATATCAATGGGAAGAGGATCACACAGTTCAATGTTAAGATACACAAAAAACATCAGACAAAAAAACTTGCTGAATTATTGAATTGAGTATTTTCTATCGATAAGAATTATAATTAGTACACCTAAAGGTAGTGACTTTTTGAGAGTATATTAAGAGAGAATTATTTTGGACGTTTTTGTTTTGGTTTTTTGTACTCAATAGCATCCTTTGGTTTTTTCTCTCTAGGAAACTTAGACTTGGTTTTAGGTGATTTTTCCCTCAACTCCACATATCTTGTCTCAGGAGTTCTATCCTCTCTCTCCTCTTTTTCTCTTTTCATCAGTTTTATATCCTTGAGTGATTTCAGATCTTTGAGATCATCTCTTTTACTTGGTTTCTTTATTGGCTTGTTAAGTTTTTTATTCTTCTTTCTGGATTTATCCAGCACTTTGTCTTTCCTTATACTAGGTCTGGATTTGGGAGGTGTGTTTTTCAGTCTCTTATTTTTTTTATTATCAATATCTCTCATCTCATCTGTTAATGGACTTGCTGATCTCCCCTTTGTGGGTACTTTGGATTTAACCGGAGATACTGAGATTTTAGCAGGTGTTTTTTTAGGGATATTTTTTCTTTTTTCTTTGTTGCTTACTTTGATATCATCTATCAGACTTTTTGGAATAATCTTGGACTTACCTGGTGATTTAGTTCTTATTTTATCAGGAGTTTTACTTTTTATATTTTTATTTCCTTTATCCTTTATCCTGGATTTTGATGGTGTTTTGCTACTGATCTTCTTTATTTTACGTTTTGGTGGCACAACTACATCGATAGTTGTTTTCTTTATCTTTGTTTTCGGTATATCTCCTCTATCTGATGGCCTCTTTGCAGAAGGTCTTTTTTCCCTTGGTATCTTGGATTTCCGAAACATTCTATAAATTAGAAAAGGCAAAAAATACTAATAAGCTTTGTCAAAAATTGTTAACTGATTGTCGAAAAATTGAATTTGTGTAGATGCTAATTTATTTTCACATAAAACTTATTATCTTACGATAAGGCACTAAATTGTATCTAAATACCATTATTTTAAAAAAAAATGAAAAGATTATATTAATAAATAAATACACTTAATACACACAAATATCATTTACAGACAATCAGTTTGGATTATTTACAGTGGTTTTGAAAAATGACAGGAAATAAAAATGTTAGACTCAGCTTTGAAGCATGGAATGCATTGAGAAATTTGAAATTCAGAGAACTGAAGCCCACATATACTGATGTTTTTCAATTGCTATTTGATAAGTCTGAAGGGGTGGTGATGGAAGACCATCTCAAATCTAAAAGCCCAGAAGATATTGATAAAGAGGGTAAATTTGCAGATAAATCAGATAAGACAATTGTAATTAATACAGACATGCACAGAAAATTGACAGAATTCAAAATTGAGTATATGACACGTACAGGCTCTACTGCAAGGGGTAAAAATGCAGTATCAATATCTGATATAGTACTGACATTAATTAAAAATTTTCAGACTACTCAATGACTAATCAAAATTCATTTTTTTCTGTGAACCAAAATCAGGATCAAATCCAAATATTTTGAGAGTAATAGGTAGGAAATCAAAGAACTTGAGAAAATGCATCTTGCTTATATCTAACTGATAACTTACTGGATCCTCCAATAAATAATCCTTTTTCTGATAGAATTCCATCAACTCATCATTTGAACGCTTGTAATCCTCCATGGATATATGTGCAGATATATAGAAGCCCTCAATATCATTACTAACAAACATGAAAGGAGCAAATAATTCTCTTACCTTCTCAACAGCCTCTTTACGCTCTGTTTCTGTAAGTTTTGTATTGAATTTACGATAGGTGAAATTAAGTATATTTAATCCCAGTTTGATGAAATTAGGGACTACTCTTGGAAAACAGATATTGTTATTCAAAAACTTTCTTTTTGCATTGGCAACAGTATTTCTTGAGACCTCTATATTATTTGCAATCAGTGTATCACTCTCTTCGGGATATTTAACCAGTCCAACCAGTACTTTTTTCTCGGCTCGGGTCAGCTTCACCACTTTTGTTTTCCCAGTTGGAATTATCTTTCTTGTATCATAAGGTTCACTGGCAAATCCAAACATCTCAGCTACAAGGCTTTCAAAATCCATGAATGAATGTATTCTTGAGATCTCAAATGGGAATGCAACACTCTTTATAGACTGTCTTCCAAAGAAGTTATTCTGCTGGTACAGGCTAAGAAATTTCTCATGATTCTTCATATATTCAGTAAGGTTCTGTGATATTGATAGACCATATTTCTGATTAGCCTCTGAAACAACATGAAAATCCTCTGTAAAAGATTTGAACATATCACCTGCAACCCTCATTCTCTCCTCAAAAGTTGAGAACTGGTTTAATCTACCATGTGTCAACAATAATAGCTCAAACCCAATTTTAGGAAAGTTCGGGACGAAATATCGGCTGTAATAGTTCTGTTCTTTGAGTCTGGTTTTAATGCTACTGAAAGTTGATTTTTTCATTGCAATAGCGCCATGAATCACCTGATCGCTATAATTTGGCATTTTAATGATAGAATGCAGGACCCTTGCCTCATTCTGTGATAAATCGATATCAGTAGAAAAGTTAGTTGAACTCATTTATATTGATCTCTAATGTTAGTGTAAATATCAATGTTCAAAAAGATTATTGTTTTTTGCTAAAAAATTTATGTCGTATTTTTTAGTTTTTTGAAAAAATGTGTAGTTAAAAAAAAATATATACAACTTTTATTTTTTCAATTTATTTGCAATTAAAATTAAACTGAATTGAAAATTATGTTTATGTAGCAAATTAATATATTGATAATTATTAGTCCTATTTGATTTTAATAAGTTATGCAACTCTTCCTGCACCAGCAGTAGATACGGGGATCAATAGAATTGTATCCCCATTATCCACTCCATAGTTCTCTAGGGTATCATCGGGATCAAGTGTCCTTCCTGCGTGTGACAGGTGGAATTCATCTGCTGGTAATCCAAATAACTGTGATACTGTATATTTAATATCTCCAACTGGTGCTGCCTCTGAAACAACCATTTTTTCCTGCTTCTGTGAGGGTCCAACAGTTGAT
>JAJRQD010000115.1 GCA_024280435.1 archaeon
CAGTACGATTTTTTATTTCCAAAGTAATATTTTTCCTAAAATTGTTAAATGAGATTGATTGAGATATGCAATAAAATACCTATATTGATACATTGAACTTCATATCAGTACTACAATTGGATAAGTATTATATATGTTGGTGTTCTTTTCATGATTCTATGAGTAAGATTTATATATTTAGACATATTTTATTTTTGTAATTTGCGGGGAATCAAGCATTTCTATACTTTTTAAAGTTAATTGTATATGAGCAAGCAGATCACATATAGCACTGTATATTCTAATTAATAAGCTGTGGAGGTACTAATAGATTGTGGTACTAATGGTTCTTGTATCGTTAATTATCTAATTAATAATGTATAGGGACATGCTAATGGTTCGCGTATCGTTAAATATCTAATTAATAATGTATAGGGGCATGCTAATAGGTTCGTGTATCATTAAATATCTAATTAATAGTGTATAGGGACATGCTAATAGGTTCGTGTATCATTAAATATCTAATTAATAGTGTATAGGGACATGCTAATGGTTCGTGTATCGTTAAATGTCTAATTAATAGTGTATAGGGACATGCTAATGGTTCGCGTATCGTTAAATGTCTAATTAATAATGTATAGGGACATGCTAATGGTTCGCGTATCATTAAATGTCTAAATATGCTATGAGTTGAAATAATCAATAAGTTCTCTGGATATTGCCAGACCGCATTCACAGTATGAATTACCAAGCCGTGCTGCATATTTACAGCATATCTTGACATCTCCCACTACAATTTTCATATTGTATTAGATTGTAAAAATAATTCATAATTATCAATTTATTTCAGAACAATATAATTTTTGTATAATTTTTTTCTGAAAATTATTTTATGTGATTAATCGATTAAAATATGTCATTTTGCGTTCTATTCTTCAAAAATAGCTATTTTTTCACCTTTAATTCGAGGTACTTTTTCATCATGTTTTGGAATTGATGATTGATCATCACTTGCAAATCTTGCCCGATATTTTGCCCAATTTCTTAATTTTAGCAAGCTATCACCCATTACTTTAGATAATGGATAAGTTTCATTGACTGCATCTATTAAATGAGAAGATGATAAATCTTCATTATTAGAAAAAGCTCGATAAAGCCCGTCATTTACAGATTCCTCAATTTCTGCACCCGTAAAACCTTCTGTTTGTTTTACCAATGCATCAAAATCAATTAAATTAGAATCATATTTTTCTTTAAGTCTCTTTTTGATATGAATTTCCCAAATTTCTTTTCGTGTTTCATCTCCAGGTAAGTCTACAAAAAAGATTTCATCAAATCTCCCTTTTCTTAATAGTTCAGGTGGTAATTTTGATATATCATTTGCAGTTGCAACAACAAAAACAGGTTCAGTTTTCTCTTGCATCCAAGTCAAAAGTGTACCAAATATTCTTGAGGTCACACCTCCATCTGTTTGATCTGAACTACCCACACCAGATAAACCTTTTTCAATCTCATCAATCCAAAGGATACTAGGTGCTACTGCATTAGCAAGATTAATTGCTTTTCTAATATTATTCTCTGAAGCACCTACAATACCGGCAAAAACTTTTCCCAGATCAAATTTCAGTAAAGGTAAATTCCACGCTGAGGCAACTGCTTTTGCAATTAAACTTTTTCCACCACCCGGAATACCAAGTAATAAAACACCTTTTGGTGGTTTTAACCCTGCATCTTGAGCTTTCTTTGTAAATCCATCTCTTCTAAGAGTTAACCATTTTTTTAAATTATCCATTCCACCAATATCATTGAATCTTTCAGATTGATGGAAATACTCTAGAACTCCACTTTTTTTAATGATTTGTTCTTTTCTCTGTATCACATCAATAATATTTTTTTGATTTATTTTATCATATTCAATAATTATTTCCTTAAAAGTTATTTTTGCTTCTTCTACTGTCAACCCAAGAGCTGCTTCAGCTAGATCTTCTAAATTATCATACTTTTCATCATCTAATTTTATATCATCAATTACTCCATTAAGTACTGAATTTAGTAATTTAATTCCAGGTAAGGGTAATTCGTAAATAAAAATATCTTTGCTTAGTTCTATTGGTACCAATTGCACTGGTTGAATCATTATCAAACATTGCTTTTTATCCGAAAATTTAGCTATTTCACGCAATTGGGACAACAAAACTGCACGTTGAGAGTAACTTTCATCAAGATATAAATGTAAATCCTCAATTACAAGAATTGTATTACCCTTTGCATGATCCATATACCAATTTAATACTGAAACAGGATCCTTAAATTCAGGTTTATCTAATTTCAAGGCATCATCTTCTCGATCATACTTTTTCATACCTTTTGCAGCAACCCACCAGTATAAAGCATAGTCTAGATGATTATCTAGATAATTTGTTAAAAAACCATATAAACGACGCCATTCATAGGTAACATATTGTATTAGTGGAAATTCTGCATCTATTTTTAAATAAAGAATATCTTTTGGACTATTTTTCACTTTCATTTAAAATCACCTTTAATATTTCCTCATCAGGAAAACCAATTATATTTATATTACCATCATCATTTATATGAATTTCAACTTCATTGACCTCATCAATCACTATATCCTTATAAATAGGGTTATTTATTTTTATTTTTTGATTATCAGAACCTCTCCACTTTAAATAAAGATTTCGTTTTTTAGAGATAAATGGTTCATATACAACAATATCTGACATCATAAATGCTTGATTTTTAAGCTTATCATTTTTAATTTCTTCCAATTTATATCCTGTATAAAGCATCACAGTTAGATTATTTTTTTGTACTTTTTCAATTAAGTTTATTATGGATTCTACTTGATCAAGTGGTTCTCCGCCTACAATTGTAATACCCTCAATTTTTTCTTTATACTGTAAGATAATATTGAGGATATTATCTACCTCATATTGATTACCACCTTTAAATGTCCATAAATGAGAATTCCAGCAATCTTTGCATTGAATGGTACAACCTTGAACCCATATCGCAAATCTAGCACCTGGACCTTCAACACGTGAAATTGGAATGTAATTTGCAATCTGTAATTTCATAAATTATATTCTCCTGACAAGTTGTATAACTTTTTTATTTTTATGTTGAGTAATTTTTACCTCGAAATTACTTGCTAATGCTCTTTTCTCAATTTCTGAGACGGTGGAATCTACCTTTTGTTTAAGTTTTTTCTCTTCCATTTTTCGCAATTTTTCAATAATTTTGACTTCCTTATCAATAATTTTCTTTTTTTCTTCTAGTTTTTGTTTTTCAACTGTTTCTTTTAATGCAATTTCTTGTTGCAAAGCAGCTTGTTTTCTTTTTAAATCCTCAACCATCTTACTATAAACTTTATCATAAGTTTTTTCTATCTTATCAATAAGATTATTTATCTTTCTTACTTCTCCATTCCATCTAGTTGCTGTAAATACAGCAGAATAATATTCCCCTGATTTTTTGAAATGTATTTTTCCAGATACAATACCTGTACTTGTTTCAGTGAACTGAAGATTAATCTCTTCTAATGTTTTCTTCAAAATATTTATGTTTCTGATGGTTTTACATATTTTAGCTGATGTTATAGTACTCATTTTTTACTCTCCTGCTTAATTTGATTCTTACTTTTTAAAATCTGTCTTACCTCGGGCTCTTGGTAGTATTCTTCTGTATGTGTTTCTTCAAGTGTCATAGCTAGATTGCCTATAAGTTTCTCAACTTCTTTGACACATACTTGTCCTTTTATTCCATTAACGACAACTGATATTTCACCTGTTGTTTCATCTATTTCAATTGTTATTTTTTCTTCTGACATTTTATTGCCTCCTTACACAAATTATTGCGTTTTCATAGCCATTAGCAATTTTTGTTGCTTTTTCAATTTCATCATAATCTTTAATGGCTATATAATTTACATTTCCAACCTTATAAAGCTCACCAAATTTTGGTGCAGTATAATATGGTATATCTTTCACATTAAACACTAGTTCTCTAATATTTTTATTAGCGAATTTACTAATTTTCAATATTCCTTCTCGAATTTCTTTAGTAATTTTTGTTTTCTTCTTGTTACTTCGATCAATCTCATTTAGTTTAGTTTCAAAATCATTAATATTTGTATCAATAATCTTATATTGATCTTTTAATTCTTTATGATATTTATTAATTTGAGTGTTAAAATAATTTATTTTATCCACCAATTCAGATTTAGTGTTTTGATTTATTGATCTAATATTATCCAGAATTTGAGTTTCAAGATCATTTAAATATTTGATAAAATCATTATTTTCCTCAATAAATCTCCTCCAACCTTTCTCATGCTTCTTAAAATACTGTCTGCTTTCTTTACTTTTTTGTAAATATTTATTATCATCAAAATCAAATATATGCTTCATACCTTTATTTATATCTTCAATGTATTTTAATATTTTTTTAATGGCTTTTGGCCATTTCTGATATAAATCATGTTTTATAGCATTATTATGTAATAATGGTGGATTTATTTTCCATTTATATTTTATTTCTTTACTGTAAAAATGGTCATTTGGAATATCTGGGGTATCAAAGCACTTTTCTTTCGTTTCATAAGCTTCTTTGAATACATCTATTTTTTCAATATTTATGTCATCTAGGATAATATCTTTAGTATCAGTAATATAAGTAATATTATTAGAAATATTTTCCCATTCATCTTTATATACACATATTCCATTCTTTATACTATTTATATCTTTTTCAAAAGAAAACTCCCACTTTAATTCTAAACTTGATTTAATAGGTTCAAGTTGTTTATCAGATATTTTAATCATTAAATCGCCACTAATAATCCATATATTATCATTATAACTCACAAGTGAGAATGGAAGTTTTGTGATCATAATCTCACTATCTTTTGACAGTTCGTCAATTATATTTGTATTAAAAAAATCCTTCAGAATTTTACTTTCTTCAATTAGTAATTCAGTTACGTCTGCTAAGAATAGTTTCTCGTTAAAATAATTAATATCTTCTCTTTTTATCCAGACAGAATTAATTGTTTCTTCAATATTTTCAAAATAATTGATATTTTTCAATTTTATAATTTCTTCGTATTTAATCTTATTTTTATCATAAGGTTTCTCGATAAAATTACTTTTATCCAAAGTGTTACCCATGATTATTTCCTTAGAACCTGTTTCACTCCAAAAATATTCAATAAATAAATGAGTAAATGATTTTATTTGTTTTTTATTTAATTTAATTATTGCTGATGATATTTCACTTAGAGGATCTGGTGTCCAATATCCATAACAATCTTTGCTATCAGGATCAATTAAAACAAATGATGATTTAATATTGCTTTTATTTCTAATAATTCCTTTTTTGAATGGCTTTTTTACCATTTCTGGAAATATGTCTTCAGAGATTATAATATATACTCTTACATTCTCATTCCAAATTTTATGTAAAATTTCATTGAAATCTTTGCTAACAATACTTGAAGCATAGATATATACTTTTTTAACTGCATTTGATATTTTGTTTAAAACTTGTTCAAACTTTATTACAGATGTTGAATTATTTTCGGTATTAATTTTTTCCCAAAAATTGTTAATAGTTTTATCAGATGTATTTATTATGTATTCACATTGTATTGGTTCTATTTGTGTCATAATCTCACCTCAGTTGAACATCCATAAATGCATTAATCTTTGCATGAATTAGTGGATTTTTGTTTTTAATCTCATCAAGTAATTTCTGATCATCGATATTTTCAATTTCATTAAAGTAGTATTTTTCAATTAATGTGTTTTTAATAAGATCTGGAGCAATATTATTTTTAATATAGTCTATTGAAAAATATTTTTTCATTCCTTTTACTTTTTCAACAATCATATATTTGATAATTTTATTTGCATTGAGCTTATCAGTAGGAACAACAGGTACATTCACTAATTGAATATCATAAAGATCATCATCTTTGACATGATCATTGAAAATTATTGACTTATCCTGGAAATTTAATTTATCTGTGAAATGGGGAATTTTGTCAATTAATTCATCAAAAGTGCATGATAATCCTCCTTTATCCGGATCCCAATTTTCTATCAAATCAATCAAGTTTCTTTCTACATTAAGTATTTTAATATTATCCACATATTCTAGATCTCCAAGTTTAATTATCAATTTTTGATCTAAACCATTTAATTTTGATATCAATGAAAAATTTCCAACACGGTCTGATTTTTTTATAACATAAGGTTCCTCATTATTTTTATCTTTTATGAATTCAATTTTAAATGAAAAATCATCTTTCCAACTTTTAAATTCTATATTCTCAATTGATAGATATTTTTGGAATTTACTTGTTGAATTAGCTTTCTTTATTTCTTTATCATCTGATGAATGATTGTTAAAATCAATTATCAGTAATTGATCATTAATAAAATCATGATAAAGTACCAATTCGTACACACCTGTTTCAGGTATCATAACACCTTTTCTTCCTTCCAAAAATTCATTTCCATCACTTGTTAAAGTATGGTTTTTATTTATTAATCCATACACTTTATTTAAAATTGACGAAAAATTATTTGTTTCACCTATACTAAAAAATTTGTCATTTTTATAATTTTTTAATAACCATTTTATATCTTCACGATTCTCTTCTTTATAAAGATTTATTACACAAATTATTCTTTCAAAATTTACTTTTTTATTGATTTTAATTTCCATATTATTAACTCCTAAATCCTATTTTACCTTTCCTCTTGTTGGAATTAGTTTTATTTTTCCTGCTATATTTTTTCCGATTATGTTTTGTACTTCTATTATAATGATAGTTTAATAATTTATCTCCGTGTTTTTCAAATACACTTTTTTCTTTCATCAAATTTTTTGCTAATTCCCTTAATTCAAAACTATCAGATTCTCTGAAGAAATCATAATTGCCAACAATCACCTGAAGAAATCTTGCTCTAGTGATTGCAACATTAATTCTATTAGGGGAATCCATAAATCCAATTTTAGAGTTTCTAACCATCGATAAAAATACAACATCAGCTTCCCTTCCCTGGACTTTATCAATAGTATAAACCATGATACTGATATTTTTATTTATTCTAAAATAATTTCTCAGTTTTTTATCTAAATTAAATTTATATTTTATTTTCTCTGCAATAACATCTTTTTGTTTATTATAAAATGATAACACCAAAATCTTCCAAGTTTGATCAACTTTCTTTGCATATTCAACAAACTTTGTCAATTCTTTTACAATCACTTCAGCTTCGCGATCATTTTTATTTCTGAAATCATTATCTTTAGTATGTATCCAACAATATCGTTTATTATGATATTCATTATAGTTTTTCTTCCAATCTCTCACACCACCTGATAAAATTGCCTCAGAAGTTTGTAAAGCTTGATTGTCATAGAATAATTTACGTGGTATTTTTGCAATTGAATCATGCATTCGGTGTTGATAAATTAATTTTTCATGTCTTTCTTCAAATGCTTTTGATTCAAATCCATTTGTAAGAATATTATTTATACTCCCTTTGAATCTTTTATATATTCCTTGCTGTAGAGCTAACAAAATTGAGGGAAAATAAATCTGTCCAACCATGTTTATTTTATTTTTTACATTTCCATCTTTTGTTGTAGATAACGCAGAAATAGAACTTTCATAATAATTTTTGCTTTTATCATTTTTAGTATTTTCTAGTTCATAAATTCGTTGAAGACGCCATGATAACTGTCCAGCCCAACCTTTCGATGTTTCCTTATTCATATATTCAACAATTTTCAATGGTTCAATTAATTTATTACGGCCTTTACGAATACTATATTTAATTATTTGCTTATCAACTATAAACTTATGTCTTGCATAAAATGTTTTAAATTCGGAAGAACTGAAATCGTTATCTAAAATTATATGTGTCAATGGTAATTCTTGTATTGTGATATTTTTATTTATTATATTACTCTCAATTAGTATTATGTCAAAATTATATAGCCTAAACTGAATTTTACTGCTCCATTTATCTATTGGAAAGAAAGTTACCATATCATGAGGTTGAGTTCCTATCAAATTTTTATTATTTATTTTATTTGCAACAATTGCAATACTACTTTTCCTGTATACATTCATATGTTGAAATTGTTTATTATTTTTTTCCATAAAATTAAAAATATTAACAACATAGTCAATAAAGTATTCAATTCCTGCCTTTTCCATAAAAATAATAAATTTGGGTAAATTAGGATTATAGGTTCTTAGGTTACCTAAATCATAAAATAATACAAAATAATAAAGAATTGCTTTTTGCACATACTTTTCCTTCAGAATACCTTCTAAATTTATGCGTACAAATAATGTATCTGTGTATGGGCTTAATTGTTTAATATCTCCAGTTAGAATCCATTTTTTAGCAAAAATTGCTGGAACCAAAAATTGTTGTAATGTGGTTTTACTTGCTTCATCAATTATTAAATAATCATATTTCGGTTCAACATAATTATATATATCAAAGTTAGGAAATGCAAGAATCCCCATAGTTGTACCACATATTAGATTTGAAGATTCAATTACCATATTTTCAATTTGTTTTTCATCAAGTTCAATACCTTCTTTTTTAAGTTTATACTTTAAGTTATTAACTCGATTATCAAACAAATAGGAACTTATTTTTTCAGAAACATTGTGTTCTCTACCAATTCTTAATGGTATAATCCCTATATTTTTTAGATCTTCTACACCTCCAAATTTAGCCATTAATACTTCTAATACATTATCTATTGCCACATGGGTAGAAGCTGATAAAATTATTTTTTTGTCTTCTTGAATTAATTGATAAATAAGTTCTGTAATTGTTGTTGTTTTACCAGATCCTGGTGGGCCTACAAGAATTCCAAAATCTTTTGTAGCAATAGCCTTTTTAACAAACGTTTTTTGCATATCAGTTCCTTGCCTCTCAATTCCATTAATTGGTACTAAAAACTTCCAATTTATCCCATTTAACTGATTAATATTTACCTCTTCCCAATGAACATTATTAGAATCCATAAATAAATGGATTAGTGGTTTATGAGCGGGCGAGGGGCTATTCATCAATAATTGTAACGCTTTGACTTGTTTTCTTAATTGACTACTTACATTGGGGGGATATATCAATTCATTTTTTGGAGGATATTTTTCCACAAGAAGAAGACCTTCATTAAAACTAATACGAAATACCTTAATTTTATTTTTTTTAGATTTATCATAATAAGTAATTTCTTGATACATAGCATTTCCAACCATCTCTATGAATAGATCAATCATTGAGTTACTAGCATCAATAAATTCAGGAACTAAACTTTCATCTTCTACAAGTCTAATCCATTTATCTGATTTATTATCAGTAATTAATTCATATTCAATTGATATATCATTTCCTTCATCATATAAGTCTCCAACAATTTCTCTACTGGTTTTAATTATATAGTTACTATTTTTATCAGTATACTGAGAACTTATAGTTAAAGAACTGATATCATCAATAAACGTAGACATATCATAATCAATATCAATTAATTCAGAATCTGAATAATTATCAAAATCATAGGAAGATAACACAAACGAATTATCATCTTCTATAAAATCAGCAATATCAAGTATGTACTCATAATATTGACCATGTTCTCTTCCTTTTCCAATTATTTCTAACCCATCATTTGTTATGAAAATCTTCTCTTTTTCAAATTCAGTATTTTCAATAATTTTATAGTTTAATTCTTTAGGTCCTAGAAGTATACTCATTGAAGAAAAAATATCATTATTAATTACAATTTTAGTATATCCTTCCAACGTTTCTTCATGTAGTTCAATATTGGCCGCTACATATTTATCATTTTGGTACAGGGTAATATTACGAGAGCTATCAATAAATGTATCATAACTAATATATAATATAATATATACAAACCTATTTCGTTTCATTCGTAAAATATAATTTGGATATAGTTTATACTTAAACACCTCAGCTTTCTCAAATTTCATACCATAATGTTTGACATTTATATTTTTCAATACCCTATTAATTGATTGATGGTATTTTCTTAACCCCTGATTAACCGAATCGTATATTTTATTATAATTTCTAAATATATTTTGATAAAATAAATTAATTGATTTTCCCATATAATTCACCATCATATAAACATTGGAGATTCAATACTTGAATTCCATGCTTGTTGTACCAGTTGGGTAAATGCAGCCAGTTTATCAGCATAATGAAGAGGTAATGGTTGAGATGTCGGCATTGGGGATTCCCATGATAGCATAGACATACTAATTACCTGTGGAATTACTTTTTGTATAATTTCATCCTCATTAGATGTGTTTTGCATCATTGTATAAAGTACTGGTTTTGGAGTGCCTTGTATTGAATTTGCACTAATTACAAGGAATTCATTTTCCTGTAATGGATCACCATAGAGTATTACTGGTAATTTCAATTTATTATTATTAATGGGAAAAATTCGATAATGATTCATTTTTCTCGATGCAAAGAAAACAAAACCCATATTGTACTCCTCAATATATTTTTCCCATTGTGGTACTTCAGGTTTGCAAATCTGAGGTGAGCCATCTCTTAGTATTACTAAATATTCTAATTTATCTTTATATTTATCTTTTAATTCCTTTAGTAAAGGAGGAGCGAGTATATCAACATCAATACTATCATTTTTTGTGGTATCAAGTGGAGTAGATGCACCTGACACATACCTACCATCAGTTGTAACAGCTGCCACACCCGCTGATGCAGATGGTCTTGTACTTGATGAATCTCGACCTTTGTCCAACCCTATAATTAACGTTTTATCTAGTATTTTTGGATGCATAGAATAAGGTAAACCACCTGTTTTTGCTAATATTTGAGGTATCATAGTTTTTATTATTTTATTCATTTGTTCTTTTATTCTATGATCATTGTTAGCTCTTCGAGGTACAATTGTACTATATTTTACTGCTTGAACTGGTTTTTTGTTTTCTTGTGTAAACCATGTTTTTATTTGCTTATATGAATAAGCATGTTTTATATTTTCAAGAATAAACATATGCAGTATTGAAGCTGGATCTTCAATAGTCTTGTTGGCAATATTTTTTAATTGACTAGATTGAACTACTTTACTAATAATTTTTAAATTACTATTTTTAGATTTCCGAGCAATAGTATTCATCTGATCTGAAAGGATTTGCAAAAATAATTTTACTTTATCTTTTATCTTTTCACTTTGATAATAAACTACAATTTCTTTTAATCTCCCCCATTCTTCAACACCATATGATGCTAGATCAATTACACGACCATAACTCAATATATTATTTTCTTTCACACTTGGTAAAGCAATTTGAGGTTGTTCACCTTTAAATTTTAACTGATAACTGATGATATTTTTTGATTTCAACAATTTGAATATTTCAGATATTTTGTTACTTCTTTCTGACATTTTTGGTTTGGAGAAATAATGAAATTTTTTCTCATACTCTTTATTCTTTATTGATATATGCGATATTCTATGTTTTAGCATTCTTGGTGTTAGGAATATTGTTTTATTTGGATTAGGCGTATTTGTAGATTTATCTTTCATAATTATTATCCACTTTGGTTTTTCTTTATTTTTACCACAATCAATAAATTCCTTGAGAGAGTAATTACGATACTTTCCTAAATTTGGAATACCTATCTTTTCAGATTTGAGTTTATCAAATTCAATTATTTTATCAATATAATATTTTTTATCATCAATAATATTGATTAGCCAGTTTTTATTAAAGTATTCTTTATTCAACCTCCAACTTCTTTGTGTATCATTCCAAGAATCTAAATCCTTAACATCTAATTTTCTATCAGATAGTAATTTTGATAAAGTTTCATCACCTGTAATGATAGTTTTAATATCAATACTAAGAAAAGATTTATAGTTATTATTCTTGTTATTTTTTATATCTACTGAAAATTCGAAAACCCGCTCCATCAATAAATCACTTGACAACTTTTCAGTATCAGAATAAGAATGATGAAAGTATCTTCCAACAGACCCATATGATTGTATTTTCTCAAACCCCAATGTTTCTAGTTTTAAATTTAATATACCACCAATTATATTTCTGATCATATTTGAATTATTATTACATTCTTTTAAAAATACATCAACTCCTAAATAAATAGATAATTCACTATTTAAATTACTCACAAATTCAACATATTTTGGTTTTTCTATAAATGGAATTATTGCTATCATTGATCCAGAAGTTTCAATAAAGTAATCCTGATGATCAAACTGCCTTTTAAAATTTACAATTTCTGAATAATATCTTTTTTCCCAATTTGCCTCAATATTAATTTGATATGTTTTACATGAATACCTAATATTGATAGGTGCAGAATTTATTAAATATTTTTTATCACTTATTTTATTTAATTTCTTTTTATTGTGTTTTCTTACCATATTCTTCAACCTCATAAATCATTTTTTCAGCTGCTGATAATTCTGCATCTTTTTTCTTACTTTTAACCTCTCCTTCTACCTTTAAATCTATTTGTGATACTTGGCCTTGAGAACTGTATTCCAGAGTACATATAAAATTTAAAGCATTTTGAGGGCCAATTTTTCTAGTTTTGTAGTACAATTTACCTTTACCACTTGTTTTATTGATAATAAGCTCATTAAGATAACCTTTTGTGTTTTTACTACCCCAAGGCTTTAATTCAAATTTATTCACTGTATCATCGTAATTAAATAATTTTAAACAAATTTCTTTTACTTTGACATAATCATTGTTTGAATCGAAAAAAATACCTGCAATTAGTGCTTCGATAAAATCTGCTTTTTGTTTTGTTGAAAAATCACCTGTATCGAGAAGTGAACTTAACTTTGCAATACCTAATTTATCAAAGTGCCCTGCAAAATTTTGATTACTACTAATAATAGCAGAATATTCAGTTAATTTTCCTTCATTAAATTCAGGAAATTTAGTAAACAAATACTGGTTAATAACCATTTTTAGTACGATATCACCAAAATATTCCAATCTTTCAAACTGATTTGAACTCATTGATGATCCTCGGATCATAAGTACTGGAAAGCAATATTTTTCCGGATTTTTGAATTTATAATTGATAGATTCATGGTTTTCTAACTTTTTGACAAGAAATAATAGCTCTTCCCATTTTTCTAAATTATATGTTGAAATGAATTTTTCCTTAAAACTTTTCAATAATTACCCACCAATGGTAATAGAGGGGCTCCTTACAGCTTTAATGACAAGGTCTACCAAGTCTAATACCAAGAAAACTATTTGAGCTATTCTATAAATATATTTTGCAAGAAAATAGATTATTATGCATATTTATTCAAAATTATTTGATATTCAAATATTGATCATGTTATTTTAATACAACAAAAATATACAAAGCATGAGATGTTTTTATCATTTTACCCCATTTCACATGGATCCAAACAGATCCACCTTTGATAAAAAACCAGAATTATCAAAAGTTGCACTTTTTGGATCTGGAATTTTGCCTGTTAACTTTGCTAAATTATCAAGTTGGGATACTTACTGACATTTTGAAACGTGTTCCAAATTAGTACATTAATAAAGTAAAAGATGAATTAATTACATTCCATGCATGAAATTATTGTACTTAACAAATATTTACAGAAGTTTTAATTTGTGTTTGATAATTGAAATAATAATTCTATAGGGTAATTAACCCATCTGTTTTCTGTACCGAAAAAGTCACCCCACCTGTTTATTTGATTTCTGAAAAACAATTAAGGAATGAATAATAGAATTAATAAAAATAAAAAAGTATCAAAATTATCTTTAATATTAAGTTACATATGCTAAATTACAGTACCACTGGACCTGATAAAAATGTATTGTGATTATTATCAACTGGCAAAACATACAAAGCAATAATTGAAAACAAAATAAAAAATATATGATTGGCTTGAAATAATATCAATAGCATTGAATAAAATCGAGATCATTATTAATCCACAATTACCTCACTATTCACTTTCAAATTGGTAAATTATATATAATTGATATTTACTCTGGAAAAATATGACTAAATGTGCTTATCATCCCAATGAAATTGCCATCACAAAATGTGAGAGATGCAGTCGATTGATCTGTATACAGGATAGAAATATCAAAAGAGCTGTCAGAGGTGTTGGTAGTAACAAATACTCGGCAACATTCGAATTCTGTCCTGTATGTTTTTATGATACTGAGATTCAATCACTCAAGAATACCAGGTTCGCGTATTTTCTGCTCTCCTTCCTATCGCTATTCATCATAGTTCCTCTGGTAATGCTGTCTTTTATTTTTGATAGCATTGATGAGGAATTAATTTTCCTTAAAGTATTTGTAATTATATTTTTTACTATATTCATGTCTATACCCACTATGATGGGTATTTCAGTAGTTAAAGGGCTAAAACAGGCTGCTCCAAAGGCTAATGAGTGCAGGAAGAAGAAAGAAGCATTTCTATTATCGCTTGAGAAAATACCTGAAGGTATAACTCAGATCTCTACTCATCAAAAATCAATCAAATGGAGTAATACTGATCTTCACTGTTTCCAATGTGGTGAGAAGATAGATCTTAGTGATTCGTTCTGCAAAAAATGTGGCGATTCCACACA
>JAJRQD010000116.1 GCA_024280435.1 archaeon
CATTTTTACAGGAGGATCTTTTGTTTTATCCAAAATATCATCATATACAATACCATTCTTGAATTTATCATCAATTATCTCTGCATCATCTTTACTCAGACGTAGATTAAGTGTCCCATGAAATGGTTCATTACCAAGTACAGATGTGATTATATCCTTGTATACCTTCATAGCAACAAATTTAGCGCCTCTACCAAAGCCAGATTCCAGTATCCCAATCATATCTGTTCACCTCTTGATAGCATATAATTGAGTACATCACTTTCTGTACGTTCAACTGTCATTCTTGCCACATCCACTTTCTTTCTGAAATTGGAGATTATTGCCTTTGAGAAGCTCAATCCACTTATTAAATAGTATATATCCTGCATTATCTTCAGATATTTTCTTGCATCTGATACATTATCTGCAAGTAATCTGTTGAGAATAACTCTTCTTAGTTCACCAACAACATCTCCAAGGCCTGCCAGCCATAACCAGTTGGGAATATCCAGTTCTTTTGGTGATGGAATACCTTTCTCATTCAATAATGAATACATGATGGCAAATTCAGCAAATTCCTCCACTCCAGATGCAGCAGATTTCCATGAGACAATTGGTATAATATCTTTTATGAGTCCAGCTAACTTGCCATAAGATTTGAGACCTTTATCATACAGATCATCTACAGGTTTTCCCATGACAAGCAGTGCAATACCTCGTCCACTCAATCTATTCAATTCCCGGGTAATTGCAATCACCTTCTCTCTGATAAGCTCATAACTATCCAATTCAATGATTATCTCATCCAGAATTGCTGGTAACATATCCATATATCACAATAATCAATGTCTATTAATAAAATATTTACACAGACAAAAAGCTTTTACTCTTAATTTACATTTAATTACGATTTTGTTAAAATACTACAATCAGAATAAATGATATTTACAAGTTTGGTAAATATAAGATAATGATTTATCTGAACTGAAAGGAAAGCCTTATTTTTTTGTAATTATACAGAAATTGGATACAAAAATGAATATCGGATATATGGTTGGCCCCGCAGGCTCTGGAAAGTCACATATGACAGCAGCACTTTATGAATACATGAATCTAACTGAATTTGACGTGATAACTATGAATCTGGATCCAGGAGTGGTAAGATTACCATATGCACCAGATATAGATATAAGAAAATTTGTCACTCTTGATGAGATGGTGGATCACTATGAATTAGGGCCAAATGGAGGGCTCATTGCAGCTATGGACAAAGCAACACTTGAATTTGAGCTAATTTTGAATGAATTGGAAGAATACAGCCCGGATTATATGCTTGTTGATTTACCAGGTCAGATGGAGATATTTGCATTCAGAAATTCTGGACCACTGATGATAAGTGAGTTATCAAGAGGTAATAAGGTGGGAGGATTATTCCTAATGGATCCCACACTCACACAAAAAGCTTCAAGCTTTGTATCAATGTTATTATTTGGATTATCAATCACCTATCGGTTAGATACTGCAATGAATTACATGATTTCAAAAGGAGATCTACTTAGTACGGAACAGAAGGCAAAAATACAGGATTGGAGCACAGATCCAGAATTTCTTATGCAAGAACTATATCTCGAGAAAGGTTCACTCAATGCCGAGTTATCAAGAAGGACTGCCGAGATGATATATGACCAGGGAGTGTTTGGTGAGTTTCCAATCATAAGTGCACATACAAATGAAAATGTGGATGTTGCAATGGGTACTCTTGAGAGATTCTGGGCCACTGAGGATGTTTCATTGTAGTAAATATGAAACGCGTTGCTTTTGCTAAAAGCAAACTAATTTACAAATAAAAACAATTGGAGTCGCATTATTTCAGAAAAAAGTACATTAAATACCCTTTATTTTCCATAAGGTATTTATAAAATTAATAGGTAATTAATATAGGAGAATATAGAAAATGTTTGATTTCAGTTTTGAGGAGAAAATCACACAAATGAATGCAATACTTGATGAGCTGCATAATAATGTTGCTGGTATATTAGGCTCTTCAATTGTATCCATAGAAGGATTGCCAATCGCTAAAAAATTACCTGATGGTCTTGAAGATACACTCGTTGCAGCTCTAACAGCAGCAATGTTATCTTTAGGCGAGAAGATCGCAACTACACTGAACAAAGGTACTTTAGAGAAAATATTAATTGGAGGTGCTTCTGGATCTGTCGTTACAATGGCAGCAGGACCCAATGCAGTTCTCACAGTATCAGCCAGTAATGATGCCAAAGAAGGTATAATTTATTTTGAAATGCGAGAGGCAACTAAGAAAATTGCATCTCATTTTGATAGTTAATTTTAAAAACATTAGCGAATAAGTACCTTGAATGTCATCAGATTTGTTATAAACTCTGCTTATATTTTCACAATTAAAATGAACTAGATTATTTATCCTCTAATACTATTTTTGAACTGGTAGTGCCAATATTTGTGATATCAATAAAATCATCATTGTCCTCATCAGAATAATCAGATCCTTCCATTGCAAAATCAGGTATTTTTTTCTCCACAAATTCAAAATCCTCAATAGCATTGATATTGATCATTCCATCAAAACTCTCAACAATTGACACTGGTAAATTTCCCTTTGTTAATCCATAAATAGTGTTTTTTTGTCTAATCTCTGTAAAAAGAGGTATTAACATCTCACTTTTTGTACCAAGAATAATTATATCAATCTCCTCCCTCAGATAAAGATCATATACCTCAATAAGATAATTCAATTCTAGAAATGAGTGAGCAATTTTATGTGAGAAACCTGCTTTTCTCAGAGGATCAAAATGAGATTCAGGTAATTTATTAGCATATATAACAGTGGCAACCTTAATGTCACCAACTGTTTTCAATTTATTTTTAAGTTTGGGTAAAAATTCCAATAATTCACTATCCACAAAATCTCCCGATAAAATGATTGCAATCTCATTCTTTTTGACTCTTTGTATCAAATCGACCAGGAATTTTTCTACCATAGACTAATATTAATGTATGTTAATAATAATATTTGTACTATGTATTATATTATACACCAAAATTCCTTTGTCTTTTCTGGTAATCTCTAATTGCTCTTAACATATCAACATGTCGGAATGCAGGCCACAATACATCTGTGAAATACAGCTCTGAGTATGTTGATTGCCACATAAGAAAACCAGACAATCGGATTGAACCACTTGTCCTTATAATTAGATCAGGATCAGGTAATCCATATGTGTAAAGATACTGTGTGACTGTATCCTCATCTATATCATCAATTTTAAGATTATCATTCTTCACATGATATGCAATTTTTTTGATTGCACTGGTCAGTTCTTCTCTTCCACCATATGCAAGACATATATTCAGAATATGGTTACCATAATCTTTTGTAGACTCCTCTGTTTTATCTATCTGTTCCCTAAGTGATTGTGGTAACATTGTACGATCTCCAGAATATCTGATAAGCACTTTACGCTCATGTACACCCTTATCCTCTCTGATCTTAATTGTTTTATCCTCTGCCATTCTCATTATGGTTGATACCTGTCCTGCATCTCTATTAAAATTCTCTGTGGAGAATATCCATACACTCACCACTTTGATATCATATTCCCATAACCAATCTAGGACTTCCTCTAATTTATTCAAACCCATTTCATAGCCTTTTTCCACAGGTAAACCAGTACCTCTTGCATGTCTACGATTTCCATCAAGTATAATACCAATATGTTGTGGCATTACATTTCCTGCAATCTGTTTTCTAAGTGATTTATCATAAAGGCTGTAAACAGCAGCTTTAATGAAATGAGAAAACTTCATGAATTAAAAAAATGTATACTCTAAAATAATAGTTTCGGTGTACTACTAAGAAAGTATTAGATAAGTACAGAATATTATTACTTATCAAGAGATATACATTTCTCAGAAATGCAGTAGCTATGAATAATCAAGAGATTGATCATAGTACACAAAAGCCAGTACAGATGTAGCAATCAATATAATAAGAAAAATAGCTTCAAAAGCACTTGCGTAAAATGTGGAAAAAAGAACGGATGAAGTAGTTGGTAGAACAGTTGTCCATCTATTATAAGGATCCACTATTTTCATATCTGAATTCGTGAAAAAGTAAATTTTAAACTAACTAGGGTATTTTTATAAAGATATATAAGTCAATAATAAAAAAGTTCTTGAAAAATGTATGTTCTTATTCTCTTTTTATGTGATTCACTCTCGTAAGAATTGTAATTTTTGTACATATAAGGTAATAAAATTGAATGATTAACAACAAATATTATTAATAATAAGTTCAATGTGAGTTTGAGATTAAATGAGAAAAGACTCTGCGGGCAAATTACATTTCAAGATAGTATTCGTTGGGGCCTCTTTGGCCGGTAAGACATCAATATTGAAGTATTTGCATGAAGGTGTAAAAGGATTATTGAAAGGTGGTATCACATCTATCGCAGATCCCGCTGGTCGTACAGTATATTTTGACTTTTCTCCTTTTTCTGCAACTAATTCAGTACTATTTGACGTGTACACAGTAGCAGGTCAGAGGAGACATAAAAATCAGCGAAAAATGATTTTAAGAGGAGTAGATGGGCTTTTATTTGTAGCAGATAGTAATCCTGATATGCGTGAAGATAATATAGAGGCGGCTGTTGAGCTCAGAGAGTTTTTAGGTTCAAAAATTGATGCAGATATTCCCCTGTGTATAGTTTTGAATAAAAGAGATTTACCAAATGCAATGCCTAGAGAGGATATGTTGAAGGATCTTAACTTTCCAGAATCTATATTGGCAATAAATACGATTGCCATTAAGGGAGTGGGCGTTAAACAGGCATTTCAATCTGTATCAAGAGAGATAATTCTGAGAAATATATACAAAACAGAACCACAAAAAGCATGAAAATATTTATTCAGTAATTATCATTCTTAGAATTCAAATCATATTGAAATATAGTCTGTGATAATTCCATATTGTCACCAAAATAATCTGTTAGTAAATTTTCACTCAGATAATATAATTTTATATTTCTATTTGTATATAAAATTTTATTCAGTATCAGAGTAGTATATTTTTTATCCAACGAATAATAGTATTGTAACACCTTAACATCATCTTTTACCTGAAAAACTATTGCCATGGCATTGATATTCTCATCCTCAATTGTAATTATCTCACCATTAAATAGATGCATAAGACCCCCAATGTATTTTCTAAGATGTTCATTTTTTTCCTCTCCCATAAATTCTAGCATCTTATCAATCAATCCTCTGATATGATATGATGTTTCCATATCATTGAAAGAGTATATTTCAAAATTTGAACCATCTAGTATTAATTCTTCAACATGCAGATTAGAATTATGATACAGATAATATTTTTTAGATTCAAAATTTAAATTTTCATTATCACAAATGAGGTATTGACTACTCTCAGGTATGTTTATGAATTGTGTCATGGAAACAAAACTATTACAGAATAAATGATCAAAATCAATCCAGTGACAGATGAAACCATCATTTTTGTTAATTGTATCAATTCCATTGAATGCATCACTGAATTCTGTGAATATAGTATGATAGATAGTGTACCAATTCATCAGATAGAGAGGAATATTTGTTTTATTTAAATTATTGATATTGAAAAGAAAATAATTCACATTATTTCAATGATTAGTGCTAAAATATCAAAATAATATCACTATATCATATTGGCATATTAACAGAATTGTGAATAATCTGTATTTACAAGTTAATACTTTGCAAAAAAAAATCGATGTAAGATAAATATAAAATAAATTCAAAAAAATAATACGATAATGAAAAGTATAAATGATATTTCTTTAAATTTAAAAAACTATCAAGAGAAGGTTGAGATTGAGGCAGAGGGAAAATTAAAAAAATATAGAAACAAAGGTAAAAAGATGATTGAGGATACTTTGAAAAGACTCGAGGTCATCAAAGAAGATGGTGCGAAATTTAAAGTTGACTTAGGTCCAGATACAACTGCACAGGAAAAATACTCAATGAAAATTCATGAGATTGTGAATTCCACCATTGAATCCATTGTAGAGCCTGAGAAAATAATAAAGAAATCACTTAACCTATTTGCAGATGGTACAAGAAATGCACTACACAAACAAGATGAGATGTTGATCAAATATGTTTCACTATTAAAAGAACCAAGCTATAAGAAAAAAGTTAAATCACTATCAAATTCACTTAAACGATTAAACAAAGACCTTACGAAACTTGAGAAATTTATCATCCAGGAATACACTGCAAATGCAAATATAGAGGATGTTACTGATGTATTCGATGATATTCTTGAGGTAGTTAATAAGTTTGAGAAATCTTACAAATCTCTTGAGGAAAAAGAGAATGAGGTTATTGAGAAGATAAAGAAATTATGAAATTGACTGAGGATCTTGATAAGTTGAACAACAATGAAATCAAAATACAATATGAAAAAATATATGATCAATATCAAAAATTACAAAGAGAGCTTGATAATAAATTCTCAAATATAAGAAAAGCACTAAGAAAATTTGTTAATCTCAATTCTAAAAGCAAAAATCCAATCGATACAAGCATGCATAAAGAATTTATCACTGATGTTGCATCCACCATGGCAAAACAAAACAGTATCATGGGTATCAAATCCATGTTAACAAGTCTGGATGAGGAAATGAAGAAAGGTGCACTCAAGTTGAAAAAGGATAAAAAAGAAGCTGCCAGAAATGATATAGATAATTTCCTTAAAGAAGATTTACAGAAAAGCTGGGAACTTGTAAAGGAGATCACTGCTAGAAAAACAGAGATCAAAGACCAGTTGAACCAATTGGAATTAGAGAAAAATATAGAAAAATTATTGTCTACAATCAATGCTGCCAAAAGAGATAGAAATAGAATTATCGAAAGAGAGATCAGAGATCTTGAAAATAGAAGATCAGATTTTGATAAACTGTTCAATGAGTTGTCTGAACAGGATTATATCAGTATTGAAATGGAACAAAAACTACCCGAATTACCCGATTGGGCAAATATTATTGAATAAGATATATCTTGATGAAAGAGCAATACTAATATTTATAGGGAATGATATTTTAACTTATATATATACTAGCAACGGAAGTGATTATGTATTTTATCTAGAACTAATTTTGTACCAATATTAGATGCCTTATTCGAGCATGGATCTATTTATGCTGCTGTGATTGGAAATGCAGAAGGATTTCCCCTAGCATTCCGAGCAAAAAATTCAACATTCACTGCAAATGATGCAGAGCTAGTTGCTGCACTTGTATCCTTTTTAGTAGGAAAAACCAAATCGGCAATTGCCAGAATTGGGCGTGGAGAAGTACAATTTTTAACTATTGACACTACTCAGGGTGAGATTCTTATTGCCTTAGAAACTGACTATATTGTTATTGCAATCAGAGAGAAAAAGGCATAATTATAATTTATCTTTGAAATATGATGTAATTTTTTCCATTGCAGATTTAAGAATTTTATTATTATCATATCTAGATAGAATTGCTTCGGCATCAGATCTACCATCAATAGAATCGAAAGATTTTAGCAACAATGGGAATACACGGATGATATTATCAACAATGGTAATATCTGCCTGTTGAGATGTTCTTGATAATGGATTAAGATCAACGGTTATTACTTTTTTATTATTTTTCTTCAGTCCTATTGTTCTATCACCATCTTCTAATGGTACAAATACAACATCAGCAGAGTAAATTCCCCTTTTGTCCACAACTCTTCGTAAAGATGAGATCTCATCAATTTCCTCATAATATTCACTATTGTTGCCAAGAATCAGATTTGCATTATATTTCTTCATCACTTCAGTGATTGCATTCATCCTCTCATCACTACGATAGAACAGATTTATCTCAAGAGGTATTCTTGTTTTATTACTGAACTTGATCATATCTTCTGGACAGAGAACTGCTGTATTACCATTCACAGACAGTACTGGATGTTTAGCCAGATATAACATTGCAGCAGCTGCATCGATTGCATCAATTGCAAAATCATGTGTCTTCTCACCTATCAGGTAATCATAGGCTTCACCACGTCCATGAGCAATAAGACCAGCTTCTGCAACTATTTTACTATGCATACCATCAATAATTGCATGTCTAACTCTCAAAGATTCAGCTCTTGGATGATCGTTTGGAATATCAACCATATTTTTTATTGCTTTGATAAATATATAATGCTTATTCTCAGAATTGATTTAATTTATAGATTTAGGAAAATTATAGACTGTTTCATCAATTTTCCAGTATATAAGGTGTTTTGGATGCAATTCTAGTTTCAATAAATTTGTAGTTATTATTATTTATCCAGTCAATCAGTTTTGTTTTGTTTTGAGGCAATATTACAAGAGTTTCTCCAATCATTGCCATGGCAACTTTATTCTCATTTATTTTTGCCAACTCTTTCATAACTATTCCCATTCTATCTGTTAATAGCCCACATTTATTAGTAAATTCATTCCCTATTTTGATAAAATCATTGACTGTTGGTACTTCAATCTTGCTAGCTTCTTTAACTGCCTCAATACCGGAATTGGTAACATCAATCATTTTCTCTCGAGAGGTTATTATTTTTGAAGTATCAAGTGGTCCAAAAAACAACAGCACCACCTCAATATCCTCATAGTATTTTCTGACATCACATATTTCTGGATCACCCTGTGTTTTTCTTAATTCAATTCCACTACTTACTTGACCCACAACAGAACCTAGCCCAGTATGATGTATAATCTCTGCTTCATGAGCCATTTTAAACAGAACCATATTATCCACATTTATTTTATTCAGAGCTTTTAGTGCCAGTAATGTGGAGATTGAACCTGCACCAGATGTGGATAAACCATATCCAATAGGGATTTTTGAAGAATGGTATACTTTGTATTTTTTATCAAGATTGAACCGTTTATTGAACAGATCAATTGATGTTAGACTTACTTTACCAGATATACTCTTTTTATTCCAATAAATCTCATTATTAGAACTGTGTTTCACCTCTGTGATCACACCTTCTTCAAAGTTTAAGCCTCCACCGATACTACCCATCAGTGATATTTTCTCAAATTTATCAGGTACTGCAAAAAATAGAGTTGTATGACCAGGTGCCCATGCTCTGCACATAGATTAATTCATTTTTATTATTTAATAATAGATTCTATTTAGTTATACATAAATTGTTACTTCAGTTCGAATGCGTAATCAGCTGTTTTACTAAGTGCAATTGAGAAGCCAGGATTGAAACCTGCAATAGCAGTATCAATATTATGTTCTTTGATTTTTGTCAGTAGTGGTACAACTCTTGCATCTCGAGAAGCAATGAATAGAATATCAATATCTTTCTTTATACTTATTTCCAAGGCTTTCATTGAAAGCACCACATATAGATTTGAATGTATCACAACAGGAGTATATCCAGAATTAACCATAGCTTCGATTAGTTTCTTGGATGCATGATGATTTAGAAAAATATACCTGTGTTTGATAGAACCCAAACTATCTGCTAATTTATCAATATCCTCTATTTTTATCTGTTTATTTCCATGTTTTCTTAACAGATTAGGACCATCTACCAGTACAGCCACTCTTTTTTCTCTTTTGAACAGACCTTTTAATGATCTCCAGCCACTAGATGTGGTTGATTCTCGTGAACTCATCTATACACCAATTTATACCAAAGAGAATGGACTTGTTTTGTTCACACATTCTGTGTAAATATGTCTACCATCCTTTCTTGTTTTTACCTGTGCATCCTTGTCCAGTTCAATTAATACTCGATGGACTACATTCACAGGTACTCCAAGACCCTGTGCCAAACTATCAATTCTTATCTCAGTATCAAGAGATTGCAAAAAGAAAAGAGTTCTGAATTTGATATCTGATTTTACCAAATTACTCAGATAATCCAAAGAAATCTGATTATCATGCATTTTCTCTTCCAATGTACTCACCTTGTTTGAGATCTTATCTCTCTCCTCAGTAGATATGGATACCTTACCCTTATATGCCGAGAGTTTCTCAGTTGCAGCATTTAATTCATTACTCTTTGCCTCAAGTTCTGATTTTACCTTTACCAACTCATCTTTTGATAAGTTCAACTCATTAATAATATCTTCATGCTTGCTCTTTAATTCATCCAATGACTTCATTAAATCCCTGGATTTTTGTGAACTATTTTCAAGTTTCTCAATTGTATTTTTATGCTGGATAGATAATTCATCTTTATCCATCTCCATCTCATGAATATGATCATTTTTCTGAACAATCTCTCTTCTCATCTCAAGTAACTGAGTTCTAGTTTTCTCAAGAGTTTCTTGCAATTCATTCACCAGATCTCCAGATGAGGTAGATACCTCTTGTTGTAATTTACGAATTGTTGCCTCAGATTCCAACAACTGTGCTTTGAGTTCAGCTATCTCTTCATGCGATGAAGAACTGCTTTTCAGCTTAGATTCCAGTTTCTCTATCATCTCATCACGGCTGTTTATCCCTTCTTGCAACTCTTCAATATTCATATTGTATTGCAAAAGTGTTTGACCTAGATTATTTGATTGTTCTTCCATACGGGCTAAACCCTGTGAAAGGTTCTCTATCTCACTATCTTTCTCAAGAATTAACTGATCTCTTTCAATAATTAGATTATCTCTTTCTTCAAGTGCAGTTCTATACAATTCCAGGTCAGAGCTTGACATGGTTGATGAACTAGATAATTCTGCAATGATTTGTGCCTGTTCATCAATTTTTTTCTTATAGGATTGTACAGTGGCTGCTAATTCTTGCATATGTGCTAATTGGTTCTGTACATCATTAATTCCTTCCATCCATTCCTGCTGAATAATTTCAGGATTATTAAAACCGGTCTCAATTGCCATTTTAATCTGCACAGATGCATTTGATATTATTTTTAGGAATATATTGTTCTTGTAATAGTCAATAAATGACTCTTTGTGTTTACGATTAAAATCCTGTATATCTGAACGACTGAATTGGGATAAACCCTGATTCAAAAATTGAGTTAATACTGCATCTGCCTGATCTCTGATTTCTTGCTCAACTAGTCTTTTGTTCTTCTTCATCACTTCCAAGAAGTCCAACACTGCTTTTCTGACAACTGTTAAGCTTGAATCGCTACCATCTGCAACCATCTAATTTTAGTTTTATATCATGATAAAAAAAGTGTATCCTAAATTTAAAAGAAAATGTAATCTAATTATGAGAAAAATTTCAAATTAAAATAAATTCATATTAATGGAGCAATAAGTATAATGGTAAAAGTAGCCCCAGAGTATTAAAACACATTCAATGGAGTAGTGGTGACATCATCTCACCAGAGCGTGTGAAATTCACAACTTAAAATTTGTATGTACAAATAAGATGATAATTTATTGTAAAAAAATATCCAGGATAGAATTCAAACCCTACAATAAGGACAGTAATTAGTTGAAATAATAATTGTAAATTCGATACGTCATTGAAAATGAATAGTCAAATGGTTATATAAATAGGAAATTGACAATACAATCAATGTAACTGTTAAATGAAGACGTTGCTAAAATAGGTTTTCTGGGCTTGAAGTATGAAAATATTGGACTAATATTCGAATAAATATCAGTAGCTGTATTTTCCCCTGATTCCACCATATTTTGTGATTTCAGCGGTGTTTGTAATGCTTTGGATTAAGAAATAATTAAGTAACATGCTTTTATAGTGAGTAAATACTTATATTATATGAAATAATAAACATATTATAGAGTTAATCCATTATCAAACAATCTAGTTTAATTTGCATCTGTAAATGTACTTGATTTTCTGGAGGATTTATAATTATGAAGCAAGCAATATTTAAGCGTGATGTGGAAGGCGTACCTACAATTAAGTTGACCGTGTTTGGACCATCACTTGCGGGAAAAACTAGCCTATTGACTATCTATTCAATTCTTAAGAAAGTAGAAAATCCAGATAGTGTATATTCAGAATTAAAAAAAATTGATGACCCCTCAGGTAGAACTGCCCTCTTTGATCAAAGTGTATTTGAATTACCCAAAGGACAGGGTACATCTTTACCACTGATGAGATATGCATTGTATTCAGTGGCAGGGCAAGAGCGTTACAAAGAAACTAGAAAGGTTGTGCTAAAGGGTACTGATGGGCTGATGGTAATGCTTGATCCGATGGTTGAACAGTGGGAGGAGAATGTAAAATCACTGAATGAATTAATGGACTTATTAGGAGACCAGTTAACAACAGGTAAATTACCCTGGGTACTGGTAATTAATAAAATAGATCTACCACCAGAAGAGAGAAAAACATCTACTGAGTTTATGGATTTAATGGTTAAAGTTGGACTTGTAAAAGATACTGGTGAAGCATTTACTAAATTATTAGAAATGTCATGCCTATCAGCAAGAAATGACCTATTGGCAATGCCTAAACGAAAGGATTGGAGAGAGCAATTAGATTCATCTGGAAGGTTGAGAAAAGAGGCCAGACCGGAATCTGTGATAAAAGCAGCACATCCAATTGAAGTGCTTACCAGAATGGTAATTGAGCATAAAATACAGATGATTAGATCAAGAAGTCAATGAATTTGTGATATTTAAGAAATTTATTCTCCAAGTGAAATGATTAAATAATAATCCGAGTTACAATGTATTACTTGCAAGATGGAATAAAGATTAATTCATTATCAAAAACTTTTGCAGATGTAAAAGCACTGGATAGTATCACTTTGAAAATTAATAGGGGAAAAATTGTAGGACTAGTTGGTAAAAATGGTGCTGGAAAATCCACGTTGGTGAGACTATTATCAGGTGTAATGAAACCCACATCGGGTACTGCAACTATACTAGGATTTGACATACATAGTAATATTGATGATGTCAAAAGAATAACGGGATTACTACCTGAAGAATATGCACTCTATGAGAAATTATCTATTTTTGAATATGTGGAATTCATTGCAAAGTTATATGATCTATCAGATAATATAATTGAAGATAGATTTAATGAACTTTCCAAAAAACTTGATATCATGAATTTAAGAAATAGAATGATTGAAACATTATCCAAAGGTCAAAAACAGAAAGTAGCTATTATCACATCACTAATTCACGAACCAGATGTAGTATTCTTTGATGAGCCAATATCAAATCTTGATGTGCAGAGTCAGCGTGTTGTGAAACAGATAATTAAAGAATACAGAAATTCATCAAAGATAATTATTATTGCTACTCATTTACTTTCAAATATTGAGACTAGTTGTGATGATATTATCATTATCGATGCAGGTAAAATATTATTCAATGGATCAATTGATGAATTTAAAAAATCACATGATACGCTTGAGAATGCATATCTTGATTATCTGGAGGAGATCTAACGGCATCCTTCAGACATACATTTGTTATTTTTCGTGCAGAATACTATACCACTACATCAAGGTTCAGAAAATACCGAAAACAGGTACCGGTTATTTTTCTGCTGGGAGTATTGTTTTTTGGATATATTTTAAGATCATTATTTGATCTACTCAGAGGAGAGATCATAATTGTTCAACCACCAATTTCTATTTTTTATTCTATACTTGCAATGTTTAGCTATTTCACCCTATTTGCACCCTTGTTATCAGCAAGAGTAATCTATGATAATGGAGCCAAATCAAGAAGAGAGGTTGCACTCAATACTCCTGTTAGTGGAAAAGATCTGCTGAATGGTAACCTATTATCAAATCTATCATTCTATCTACCTTTTTTTGGAATGATTGGAACACTGGTATTATCACCATTCATTGGAACAGGAATATTTGGACCAATGGCCACTGCAATCATGTTATTCACTGTCCTTTCATTACTGATAATAATAGGCCTGGTAACAGGATCTCTCATCTCACCTGTGATTTTCTTTTTGATATCAAAACAGAAAAATGATGTATCAAGAGCTATGGTAACACTATTGGTGTCTGCAATGATGATTATATCATTGCCACTCCTTAGATTTTTCCTTGATAACACAACTGGAGATCTTGGATTGATAACTTATCTACCTTTTACAATCGCAGCATCATTAATGATGTACATTCTTTATGGAACAATTGTGGCAATTAATCCCATCACAGGATTAATTCTGATGCTAGTTTATATCATGGTTATTTTTGTGAATGGGTGGTGGAGAGCTGACAGTCTTTACAGTCTGAGTGATGAGATTTCCAGTATTGACAATACAGAACCAGGGTCTAAAAAGAGTAGAACTATTGATGTGCTCACGTCAGTAATTCCGAAAAAATATCGACATCTATCAAGATCAATTATCCGTGCATCTATCAGAGATGTGGAACATATAAGTAGGCTTAGCATTGGTGTTGCCGTGACTATATTTATGATCTTTGCAATGTCATCCAGAGGTTTATTCAGAGGGACAAATACATTTCCAGAAGAAGTGGAATTGGCAGTTGTTATATTCTCACTGGTAATTTCATCTGCAAGTGTGATATTTATTGATGCATCATCTTTCACGATTCAACATAGAGATATGTTGACACTGATTAAATCAGCTCCAGATGGGGCAAGAAAATTTATTATTGCCAAGATCATTCAGATGCTATATTTTATACTACCTGTATTTGTAACTATTATTATTGTTCTTGGAAAAACAGGATTTATATCAGAGGGGAATCAACTGCCACTGATGGTGATCATGGGTATCACTCTGATAGCGCTTATATGTATCAGTCTTGCAATATATATTATCTCACCGGTCGATAATCAGGAAGATATAACTAATTTTATCAATCTGTTGTTTTTCTATGTAATATCATTCATACTGGCAACAGCACCTGTGATCGTGGTTATTATATTTGCTAAAATCACCAATTACTTCATACTGTTTTATTCACTAATTCTACTTGTGATCTCAATAATCTCAGTATTCATTGCAATCAAAGGTTTGGATGAGATGGATATAGAAACGCTCAATTCAAGATACTCACTCAAATTTATGCATGTGGTGAAAACACTTTCATTATTTTTTATTATGTGGACAATACTCCCACTATTCAGTTTGCAGTACTTATTAATTACTTCAGATGTTATTGGTTTTCTTATTATCTCCTCCCTGCTATCCCTCAGTATACCACTAGTTCTGTGGAGATATCATATCATGAATAAACCTGTATTTTCATTCAGAAAATCAGATACTGCCATCACACTCAAAGGATTATTTCTAATGTACACTGTTGCATTCATAATGTATTTGATCGTGATTATTATTGATTTGAATTCCAATACGTTATTCATGAGTATAAATGCAGATATTTATTCTAAAACATCTATATTTATTCTGGTGATAGTGGTTTTGATTATCGAGGAATTTATTTTTAGAGGGTTTATTTTTGATTTCTCTGAGAATAGATTGGATGGATGGGAGATTATTATTTTCAGTTCCTTATTATTCTCCGTAACCCACTTTATATCACTGATTTCATTGATTAATGCCTTTGTTCAGGGAATGATTCTTGGATATGTAAGAATAAAAACGGGTTCATTAAGCCCGGTAATACTTTTACATCTGGTTTACAATATAACAGTTCTATTGTTAATTCTCTGAATTATTTTATTGAGAATCTTAATTCGCCAATTGATGTAATACCAGATTGCACAATATCTCCTTTTTGCAGAGTAGCTTTTGGATCCATATAATAACCAACACCTGCGGGAGTACCTGTAAGAATTATATCTCCCGGTTCTAGTGTGATATTATTGGAGATATATTTGATTAGAAATGGGATATCAAAAATCATCAAACTAGTATGGCTTGATTGTCTTTTCTCTCCATTGACAGTCAGCCATATTTCCTGAGTACTTGGATCAACCTCATCCCGAGTTACTATATAAGGGCCGATTGGAAGGCTCTGATCAAATGCCTTACCTCTAGTCCACTGTTTCTCTGATTTTTGCACATCTCTTGCAGTTATATCATTTGCAACAGTATATCCAAAAATATAATTGAAGGGGTCATCTTCTATTTTTCGGGCTTTTTTCCCAATAATAACTGCTAATTCCACCTCATAATCAAGGTTATGTGTATGTTGTGGGTATTCAATCTGAGACATATGTCCCATCATACTTGTGGAATATTTGGAAAATAGAAGTGGTTTTTGTTCTTTTGACATTCCCTGTTCCTTGGAATGTTCAAGATAATTTCTCCCCACACATATTATTTTACCTGGCTTAAAAACAGGAGGTAACCATGTTATATTCTCATCATTAATGTCAGTAATTTTATCAGATGTCACTATTTTCCGGTCAAAATATGATTCAATACCATCAATCCTAATAGTATCAATCTGGTACAATTCATTACTTTTTAATTGTACATATTTTTCTTCATTGTTATATAATATTCTTGCAATTCTCATTATTAATATTTATACACGCCATTTATTGAATTTACCTAGGTAATTAATATTATTGATGAGTTTAATAATATTTTTGCTCTAAATTGATAATGTATACAAAAAAAGAAATTAATAACAAATGGATTTGAACATTAGAATGTCATTTAGTACTTGGACTAAAACAGGTTCATCCGAGAAGGCTCAGAGTTCACAGACAATTCGTATTTTGATTAAATCATTGCAGTATTTGGCTGAGGATGCATCTATTAATATAGATACATCAAATAAATTTGTGAAGGTTGCATCACAGGTAATTAAATCCACATTCAACCCTTCAACCAGACATAATATGAATGAACAGGTACAGACCTTTCTGGCTCAATTAGGTTGGAAGAACTCACAGATCAAATTACGTTCAGCAGATATGTTAGAGATAATACTAGGTTCAAATCGCTATTTAGATCAGGGTGCAGGGAATGTAGATGGATTAGAATTGTTGATAAAAACAATTAGTGTATCAATTGGTAGCCATATTCTCTCAAGAGAGGTTGATGCAAAGGTTGATGTGAACATAGGTAATAAAAGCTATAATGTTAATATTCAGGCAATCTCTGATTTCAAAGAGGAGAAATCTGAAATAAAAACAGAGGTAAAGAGTATTGGTCCAGAAGCAGTTAAAACTAGTGAAAGTACAGCTAAGGTGAAGCAGGCAAATATACCAAGTAAGGTTGGAAATTATGATACCTCACAGATAATTCTACCAATTATCAATAACAGATTACCATACATGAAATTACAGAGCTTATTGAAGGATGTAATTGAAGAATTTACCAAATCATGGTATCAAGAAGTACCAGAACTCAATTCGACAGATGAGGGAAATATCAATATTTTGTTGACATATATCATACAGAAGGTTCAGGATAAAGGAAATGGCATTGTACAGATTGGAAATCAGATAGGTACCTACTTTGCAGATGCAATAATGGCAACTTACACAGATGATCAGATAGTTTCCCAGGAAATACTTGAAGGAAGCAGTGTAGGATCAATAATCAGAGATATCAAAGCGAGATCTCTTTGTAGCTTAACTGGGACACAGAGTTGTGGTAGTTCTATTGGTGGGACTGCAAGACCTTTCTGTGATATATCAATGGGTATATGGGCAGGTTGTCTTAGTAAACTGACTGGAAAAGAATACTCGTTCACTGGATTTTATGAAGCAGGAAAAAGAGACCCCTATTGTTTAATGGAATTATCAGTAAAATAAAAATAATATGTTCCGAGTTTATAAACTGATTTCGATCATTTATTTCTATGGTACAAGTATCATTGCTACAATCACATAAAGGATACAGATACTATTCTGAAAAACTGTCAGAGTTGATTATTTCACAAA
>JAJRQD010000117.1 GCA_024280435.1 archaeon
CTCTGACCACATTTCCAATGGTAATATCTCCATCCCAGTTGATGATATAAATAGATATGAGTATTATTGGCAGTCCTAGTGAACTACGTGCATGGAATAATCTCGGGTATCTATCTGGGAATGTACTGAATATACTTCTCAACAACCTCATCTGATGAGTATCTATGAATTTGTTCCGTTTCAGTTCAAATAGCATATTATTCGCATCAATCAATGCATTCTTGATTTTATTATCACGTACTGTTTTAGATCTGAATCCTGCGAGTTCAGATCTGATTTTCACCATACCTTTTCTCTTCATATCAAAATGATTGAATAATTCATCCTCGGAGAATACCAGTCCATTCTCCTGTGTTCATCACCAGCATGATTATATACCTGAACATTCTGTTCCTGTATATGGATTTCAGGTACAAGCTCATGCTGAAACTATATCCCACCACAATACCAAGGCTTCAAAATGGCAGATGATTTCTTGCAGAACATGACTATCAATACACAGCATTGAAAGATCTAATTATCACTACCTTTACCAAATAATTTGTCCCATAAAAATATGATTAATACTAATAATAATCCATATTTTCACACACAAAATATATAATGCAATAACTAATACCTAGATTATTGTATATTCAAAAAATAATTCACTATGATTTAAACAGTAAATCTCAGAAAATAATAGAGCTTTCTGAGGATATCACAAAGCAGTATATTGGTGGAAGAGGAACGGGTATTTATCTATACATGAAATATATTGATTATGATGTGGATGCATTTGATGCAGAGAATGGATTAATATTCACAATAGGGCCTCTTGTGGGCACTAACTATCCGACAGCCACCCGTATCTCTCTTGTATCAAAATCACCAATGACCAGGACCATCTCCATATCGAATATGGGTGGGCGATTTGCACCTGCTCTTAGAAAAACAGGATATTCAGGAATTATCATTACTGGAAAACTTGAAGAATTTAGCTATCTGTACTTCGATGGTAAGGAATTCACAGTACACCAGGCAAATGAGCTCAGAGGTAAGCTGATCATTGAAACAGAGGATATATTGAAACAGAAGCACAAAAAAGGAGAGATTATGTCTATTGGTCCTGCAGGAGAGAATTTGATCAAATTTGCAGGAATCACACACAATAAAGAGAATGATTTTGCCAGAGGTGGTCTAGGTGCCGTTATGGGCTCTAAAAATATCAAATCTATTGTGATAGAACCCATAAATCGTGTGAAATATGAGATACACAACAAGGATAAAATGAGATCACATGCAAAGAAATTGACAGCTATCACAAGAAACTCAGATTTGTATGAGAAATACAGCTGTGTGGGCACTAATATGTTTCCTGCATATTACAAAAAAATAGATGGATTGACAGTTAATAATTTCACAGTTAACAGTTCCAAAGATAATAGCCCACAGTATGATCAACTGCATGGAAAAAATCTAAATAAATTCAAAGTAAAATCAACCGCATGTTATGGCTGTGTGGTTGCGTGTAGACACCACTACGAGATAGATGGTGAACGTATACTCACACCGGAATTCGAATCAGTGCAATTACTTGGCCCTCATATTGGTATATTTGATCCAAAGGTAATCTTACCCATCACTGAGCATGTCACAAACCTTGGTATGGATACAATCAGTGCAGGTCATATAATAAGCTCGATTGCACATCTGATCAAAAAGAATAAAATAGATTATAAGGTATCAAAGGATAAGGATAGATTGATACAGATATTTGATGAGATTGCGTATGCAAGTACTGAATTATCAAAAGAGATGGCAGATGGTGCATTAGATTTCTCAACTCGTTATGGAGAGGAACAACAGGTAGCACATGTTAAGAAACTAGAATTATCAGCATATGAGCCAAGAGCAGTAACTGGGCAGGCAATTGGCTATGGAATTTCATCAAGAGGTGGAGATCATCTCAGAGGTGGTGCTGTGATTGCAGCAGAGGCAATGAAAACTCCAGTTCCAATTGATAACAAGGTATATTCTGGTAAAGGTAAATTGGTTGAGTTTGGTGCAAAGACTATTGCCATAATTGACTGTATAGGCACTTGTGTACATGGATTCGTATCATATATCGCACTTCATCCAAGTACTAAACTGTTACCCAATTTTGTAATTTCTAAATTCTCATCATTGCTACCATCTGTGGCATTCAAATTTGTCTCAAATAAGCCTATATATCAGGCACTAGAGACAGTCACAGGTATTAAATTCAACAATTCTGATATAGCAAAGGCAACACAGAGAATACTTACACTTGAGAGATTGTATAATAATCATCAAGGCTTCAAAATGGCAGATGATTTTTTGCCTGATAAATTCTATACTGAGAATAAACTTGATAATAATCCATTGGATCGTGAGAAATACACCCGAGAGATGATATTATACTACAAATCACTTGGTTGGGATAAAAATGGTATACCAATGGATAAGACACTGGAGAAATTAGATTTAAAGCAATTCATTCAAAATTAATATTATTATCTTTGAAAAATATTGCCATCTCTCTGTCTATTTTCATTATATGATCTATCAACCATTTAACTACCTTGCCATTAAGTGAGACGATCATTTTGACAGTCTCCCCACTTTCTACAAATGCAGAAAATAGCTTCTTTACTTCCTCTACAAACGCATCATGATCTTTTTTATGTTCTAGATATTTTGGATAATCATACTTTATCATATACTTCTCTTCGGTTTTGAAATGCTCAACCACATAGCTGGCAAGAAATTCAAGCATATTGGTAACTTCCTCTTTGCCACGTCTATCACGAGTTGCTTCAAGTAAATTATTTATCTGATCTACCAGCTCTTTGTGTTGCTCATCTACAATATCGATTCCAGTTTCTAAATTTTTGCTCCAATTTACCATGTAATCAGTAACTTATACTAATTTTACTTTATTAAATATATTATGTAATAGATATATGAATTAAGTTAGTAAAATATCCATAAATCAGTTAGAATTACAAATGTATATACATTTTTAACATTCTATTATTCCTTCAAAATTAATCAAATTTAACAGATAATTAATATTAATTATTACGATTAACTTAAATATAGAGTTTGTTCAGCACTCTTAAGTGGAATTTAATAGAATTCGTTCTTTATATTACGAAAATAAGATAGAAGAAGCTATGAATATATTAAATGAAATGGATAAAACAACTATATCATTGGATAAATTCAATCATATTAAGATGATGGTTCTTAATAGAAAGAAATTATATAATGAAGCATTAAAGATTGGTGAGTATATCTGGAACACTATTTTAGAAAATCATGATCAGATACTTGTTGCAATACGTTATATTCTTGCTTTGCATTCATCATACAGGGTGGAACAAGCATCTGATAGATTGAGAATTATTGATAAACCTAATCTATGTGATAAATCTATTTTCTGGATAAATTATGTGAAGTCTGTTATTTACACTAGTGAGGGAAATTTGAAATATGCGCTTTTATTTATCGAGGATACAATAGACTATCTATCATTTCTTGATGAGATTGAAAGAAAATTCATCTCCGGAATAGTATATCAGAGATTAGGATTAATAAATGACTATATTGGAAATCTAGCTGTTGCTTGCAAATCTTATAAAACAGCAGTAAAATATTTTGAACAGATACCTGATAAGTATTATTTAATGAAAGCCTATCATAACGTTGCCAATATTTACAAACTAAGGGGGAATATAGAGGAAGCATACAGGTATTATATCAAAACTGGTAGTGTGGCAAGAGAGATTAATGATATATCTTGGATTGGCCAGAATTATATTGATCTTGGTGAATATGCAGTCAGTAAAGGAGATATTAAACTTGCACTTGAGAATTATAAACAGGCAGAGAAAATACTGTTAGAATCAGAGGATGAATATGATCTGTTCTATATTTTCGCATCTTATATAGAGCTTTACTGTGAATTGAAAGATAGAGATAATGCATTGAAATACTACATGATACTCAATGAACAGCCTTTATTCATGCAATCTGCTTATATTCGTCTGCACATAGAATTCTATGAGGGACTTATATTCAAATTATCAAATAATACCCGAAGCAGAGCAAATGCAATGGATATTTTTGAGAGAATTGCCAAAGATGAAGTTATAGATCACACAATAAGCTTTCAAGCATTAGTGAATTATCTAGATATGTTGATTGAGGATATGATCAGCACCAGAGATGAAAAAATATTCAATGAGATTAAATCATTGATAAAGAGACTTGAGGAGTTTGCTTTTGAACAACAAGTAAGTAATCTAATTGCAAAAGCATTTCTGTTCAAATCCAAAATAGCACTGATTGAGAATGAAATAGATAATTCAGAGAGATATTTGAAAAAAGCATTGCAACTTGCTGAGGATTATGGGTATGATCTATTGGCAATACAGATATCAGCAGAATTTGATTATCTTAATTCAATCACACATGAATATCTTACTGATAAAATTAGTATACAGGAGAAAATTCTCAAATCAAGATTGAATTCAATTGTTCATGAACAGACGATTACGAGACCAAAGGTAGTAAAACTTGATAAAACAATACCTATTGGCTTCTTTATTTATAAAATCAATGATAAATTCATACTGGAATATCTATTCAAAGAGTACAATGAGGTGGAATTACTTATTCAAACTATGAAAACAATGATACCTAAATTCACAAAAGATATTCACAGGATAGAAAATTATTCCATGATATTTAAAAATTTCAATGATTATGTATTCTGTTACATATTCTCAGGTCCTGGCTATGAATCAAATAAGAAACTTGATGATTTTATCAATGCATATTCAGATGTATTTAGCAACAATAAGATAGATATTAGCACTTTGCAAACAATTGTAAAGCAGATTTTTATCTAGAACCTCATATATCGGGCAAATTTATTCTTGATATAGTAATACGTGTATATGAATGGTATCTGAAATATCACTATATAATTTATTTACTGGAGAGACAATCCCCCACTACCGGACAATATCCTTACATGATCTACTCATAACTAGGTGCTACTAATTCTATTCAGTCTATAAAATGATAATATCTATAGCATATTACAGTAAATGGTTTAAATGTATCTAAAAAAAGATTGAAATCAATATTTACAATATATCTACCATCAATTGCATTATTAATATTCATTGCAACAATCGAGATGGATTATACAATTTATTATGGATCGCTCTCACATCATAGTCCTCAATGTTATTATATTTTTATTCAAATTGATATATTTTAATTACTGAATTACAAACAAAATGGGAATAACTTATATCTAATATTATCACTCATAAAGTATTAATGAAAAACTATAAAATAAAAATATATGATGCTGAGTTCTCAATTTATCATCTGATTGAGCTAGCCACCTATTCATTTATTGCATTACCTTTATTCTTACCAATTTTACCAATGAATGATTTTTTCAATGGTACATTTCAAGAATGGATGAGATTATTCATTACATTTCCATTTTTATTTATTGTAACAATTGCTTTATTTTTTATCAAATTAGGTAAGGATGATTATCGCTTCAGAATTATATTCCATTTTCTAACTATCACAATAATGATTACTTATGTGATATTTATTTGGCAGATAAATGGTCTATTTAGCACAGATAATGATTTTGTGGAGGTGTTATCTACTACTTGGGGGCCTGTGATAATAGTACTTGTACTGGGTAGTGCTATTTTTTTCTCTGTTATGGAAGATTTTGAGAAATACTTCAGAGAATTAAATACTGCACTAGAAGGTACTAAAAAACATGATTATTCATATAGAATAACAGATAGAAAATTAATTGCAGATCCAATTTTTAATAATCTTGCAGATACTCTGAATGAGGTGATGGATACAATAGATAAGACAATTGATGATTTGAATTCCACACAGGTACTTATTGAAACCTCCAAAGAGATAAAAAATAATTCAATAGATCTAAACATGATAACTGATAATCTATCAAAAACAAGCAGTATATTAAATGAAGGTGCATCAGTACAGACAAGAGGGATAAATAAAATTATTGAGGAATTACATAATCTACAGAACATATTTGATAAAGTAAATTCAAAGATAATTAATAATTCAAATACAGTCAGTCAAATTGCTTTGCAAACAAATATACTTGCATTGAATGCAGGAATAGAAGCAAGTAGAGCAGGAGATTATGGACGTGGATTTGCAGTGGTTGCTGAGAATGTGCGAAAATTATCAGATGCATCTAAAATAGCCAGCGAAGAGATCACAGCAATTTCCGAGTCAATTACTCAACAGATAAGAACTGCAGTTGAAAATGTACTGGATAATATGGAGAGAATTGCAGAAGAAGCCAATGAAACACTATTCTCAGCAACTGAACTTCAAAATGATATTGATAACATGAATATGGTAATAGATAAATTAAATATATCCGGAGAGATACTGATCAATCAAGCAGAGAAAACAGTTGGATCAATTCAAAGATAAATAATATAATTATTATTCGTTCTTAAATACATACAATTAATAATTGCAATAAGGTAATAGTAATTATGACCTGGACGCGAAAATTACTGCGAATTGATCTAAGTAGTGGTAATATTCAAAAAGAAGATATTCCAGTTAATATACTTGAGAATTATATAGGTGGTAAAGGAATTGCTACCTATTATCTCAACAAGGAGCAAGATCCCAGAATTGATGCACTTGATGCAGATAATATGATTATAATTGCAACAGGACCTGCACAGGGTGTATTACCAATTGCAGGTAGATATGTAATAGTCACCAAATCACCATTATCCGGCATCTTCATTGATAGCCATGTAGGTGGATACATTGGTCCAGAATTGAAATTTGCCGGCTATGATCTTATTATCATCAAAGGTAAAGCAAAGGTTGCAAGCTATATTGAAATAAATAATGATATTGTAAGTATTAAATCAGCAGAGCATCTGTGGGGTAAATTATCTCTTGATACAGAGGATGCATTGAAAAAAGAGGTGGATGCAAAATCAAAGATCATCACAATAGGTCCAGCTGGTGAGAAATTAGTGAGATTCGCATGTGTAACCTCTGATTATTACAGAACTGCGGGAAGAGGTGGCATCGGTATGGTCTTTGGTAGTAAGAATCTAAAAGCTATCACCATTCGTGGTACTAATAAATTTGATAAGAATGAAGCAGTGAAAAATATGATCAAAGACATCAATGATCGAGCACAGGCATCTAAAGATGCCGGACATCTATTATCTAAGCTTGGTACATCATGGTTGGTGGAGATCTCTGATGCCAGATCACAGATGCCTACACTGAATTATTCTGCTGGAGAATGGGAGAATGTGGATAAAATAAAAGGGCAGACGATCATGGAAAAAAATAAATTGATCAGAAAACCATGTTATAGATGTTCACTTGCGTGTGCTTATGTACTTGATACTGATTATGAATGGGCAGATGGAAGAAGGATACAGCATCCAGAATATGAGAGCCTTGCAATGCTTGGATCCAATCTTGGTATTGATGATCATGAGACATTACTTCTTGCAAATCATCTGTGCAATCTGTATGGAATAGATACAATCTCCACAGGATCAACAATCTCATGGTTTATCGAGGCAGGAAAGAATGGAATGGTTCCAGAAGAATATCATGATGAAACACTTGATTTTGGAGAATTTGATAAAATACTTGATCTGATCAGAAAGATAGCCAATAAAGAAGGCGTTGGAAAGGTGCTTGCAGAAGGCACAAGAATTGCATCAAATATATTTAATTATGACACAGATAAATATGCTGTTAATGTACGAGGATTGGAGCTACCGGCATGGGATCCAAGAGGAAAACTAGGATTGGGTTTATCGTATATCACATCTAATGTGGGTGGATCTCATCTCAGAGGTTGGCCTAAGACAACTGAATTCCCAAGAATATCTGCAATCAAGATAATTGATAGTCTAATTGAAGAGCAGGATCTTAAGCTGATAAAAGATTCTCTGATAATGTGTCATTTCACACACAGTATAAAGCCTGCTTTGAATATTGAGGATACAGCAAAAATTATGTCTGTATTATCGGGTAAGGAATTCACAGCTGGTGATATGAGGTTAAAAGCACAGAAAATGTGGATTCTTGCAAGAGACTTCAATGCTAGAATTGATGAGAGAACAATCAGAGAGGATGATAAATTACCCGATAGATTAATGAAACAACCAATGCCAAGTGGATTGGCAAAAGGACTGACTGCATTCAAATCAGAAGATGATCTTAAATTATCACTTGATATTTATTATGAGAAGAGAAATTGCAATTCAGATGGTATTCCCACTGAAGAAGAGGTAATAAAGGCAAAACACTGATTCAATCCTGCAATGTTTAAATATTGATTTACAAATTCACTATATTTTAAATTATGAATTTACTGTATTGGTTCATAAATATTAGTTGGCTCATAAATATCCATACCTATCAAATGTAGGATCATTGCTATAAATGCAATAATATGTGCATTGGCCACCTGACCAAAATAATTCTCGTAGATCTTCTCCAGCTTCAATCTACCATATAGTTGTATAATAATCAACAGCATGAGATAAATCACATTAATAATTGCATATGTTTTAACTACTTCTTTACTGGCTTTACCATCTTTGAACATAAAGCCTATGTTTATCAGCATGTAGTACAGAACAAGATAAAGTACCATTGTCACATAATAATTAATTATCATCAAATAGCTTGAATAAATATCCTGTGAATAATTTATTATAATAAATGAAGGCATCAATGTGTATATAAATCCCAAAATTATTGATGTGTACATAACGGCATTTTGCTTGTTCATTTACTGAAATTATTTGATTGATTTTATATCTTTTTTGTCAAAGAATACAATGAAATACAACAATTTATGTAGATCAATATTCAATCAAAGATTTGTTAATTAATTCATGTGTATTCTAAACCTTTATCTCTTACAAATCATCTAGATTGCTATGAAATTAAATTTAGCAAAAAAAATCAGTTTATTCACGTTTTTATTTTTCATAGTATATGTACTGTTCACAAGTATTATCTTTGGATATGAATTCAAGCAATATGTTATCAATGGGCATATCAATAATTTTTATCCTTATTTCCTGATTTTATCAATAATTCTATTCATATTTGGAGGAATTGTGACATACAGATCCAAGAAATTTGAATTTTCATCTCTAATTCTACTGAATATCAGTATCTACTCATTCGCACTCTCTTATCTGATGGGATTTCTTAATTGGGACCCCACAGGTGGGGATTACACCATAACCACATATTTTCAACTACAGGTGATTTTTTCAACAATAGGTACAGTACTGATATACATACATTCTGAGCTGAATAATAGAGAAGTACCGCAGGTAAAGATGTTAGCAGTCATAATTTCATTATTTGTACCACATACAATTCTGAATATCTATCATATTATAACTGGGAACTATGGAGAAGCATTGAAAAATTTCAGTCTGTTCACCCAGATATTATTATTGATAGGCACAATAGTTATATTTGGAAAATTATTACTAGATGGCATCAGAGTATCAGAGAATTTATTGAATCAGAGTGTGCGTTTGAGAAATCTGGGTTCATTTCAACTGGCAGGTGTATTTATTTTGTTCTATTCAATCATTGGAGAGGTAATAGAGACTCTTGGAATACTTTCTATAAGAAACACGCCGTTATTCATACTGGCTCTTATATTTATTGTTATTCCTTATTATTTCGAACCGAAGGTATTCTGGTTGATTTCAGTGAAGATCAAATTGATGACCATCATAGATGAGAATGGATTGGCAATTTATTTCAACCCAGTTGATAAATCATTTGAGGATACAGAGCCTCAGTTATTTGCAGGTCTAACCATGGCATTTGCCAATCTGGGTGAGGACCTTGCCAAAACCACTTCAGTAGTGGATTCTCTCAATTTTGGAGATAGATCTCTGATTGTTGAGGTACTCCGACCGTATTATTTTATTATAATTGCAGAGAATTCCACTTATTTCCTGCTTAAAGAGATGAAAGAATATCTGATAGAGTTGAAGAGTATTCATCCTGATTTTGATGGTGTGATGTTTGATCCAAAGGTGTTTGATGATCTGAACAAGAAATTCTTTCCAATTATGATTGCAAGCTAAATATCTATGAATTGCAATATAGTGATCCACCTGAAGGAAGGGGACTTCTTGTGAGTAAGTAAAAAAATAGTTATTAATATACAATATCAAGTATAATTAGATGATATTTATCTCAAAACTACATATAAAGCTCTTGGTAGAAATATAAAGATTACAAACTAAGGGATTTAATTCAATTGTAATAACGAAAAAATAATATCCTTAAATTCCTTAAATCGATATGGTTTTTCAAGAAACTCGAGATATGGATAATAATCAAACTCATGGATATCTACCATGGAAAAACCACTAGATATTAAAACTGGAATATCAGCTTTTATTTTGATAATTTCAGTAAATGTCTCTCTTCCTGATAAAACAGGCATTGATAGATCTAGAATAACTAGTGAGATATCATCTTTTTGTTTACTAAATATTTCAAGACCTATTTTTCCATTCTCTGCCTCTAATACTTCAAATCCAATTTTCTTCAACATTTTACTTAACATTTTCCTGATTGTTAACTCATCCTCGATGATCAGGATTAATCCAGATAATTTGTTATCATAAATTTTGATTTCATCAATTTTATTAGGTCGTTCTGTCAATTGAGTTATTGGTATGTAAACTGTAATTTCACTACCCTTATCAATTTCAGAACTAACTTCAATTATACCATCATACTGGAATACTATACCTTGAACCACTGATAGACCTAAACCTTGACCATTTTTTTTATTTGTAAAGAATGGATCAAATATTTTGTGTATATCATCAGTTTGTATACCTTTACCAGTATCAATTACCTTGAATCGAGCATACTCCAATTTGTAGTCAATCTCAAAATTAGGTTTTGTTATTCTTAATGAGTTAGTATCTTTTTCAATTGTTATTCTATCAATTATCAAAGTAATAGTACTATTACTGTCAGAAATCGCATCTGCTGCATTGATCATAAGATTAATTATAACTTGATTAAATTGATCCTGATTGACAAAAATTTTTGTGTTATCATTCAGATCATAGACATAATTTACTGATATATAGCTTGGAATTAATAATTTAATCAATCCTCGTAGTTCCGTTATGAAATTAATTATTTTTGTTGGTGATGCAATTGATTTGGATTTACCAGTATAATTTAATAAGGAGTTTGTTAATGATGTCGCCTGTTTAACAGCAATTAATAAATCTTCAATTAACTCAATACTTTCATCAGACATATTATTTTGCATAGTTAGCAGTTCAAGTCCCCCTAATATTCCAGTTAAAATATTATTAAAATCATGTGTTAATCCACCAGCTAGTAATCCAAGAGATTCTAATCTGTGTGATTCAATCATATGTAATTGCATTTTCTCTTTTTCTATTTGAAGTGAGATATCTTTTATGAATGACAGTGTATATAATTGATTATCAATAATTACATCTGAAATCTGTACTTCAACTGGAATTCTGTTCCCATCTTTTTTTATTGCAGTTGATTTTAGGACTTTATTTTCTATTTTACCTTTGGTTTCCCTGTATTTCAAATTATCATAAATTCTGTCGTGTTCAGATTCATCTACAAAATCGAATATAGGTTTTCCTGAAACATCAATATCTGAACCTATAATTTTCAGATATGCTTTATTTGTGCGAACAATAATACCTTCTTGAGTAATAACCATGCCAATTGGTGCCTCATTAAACAATATGCTCATTCTGCTTTCTGTTTCAGTCAGTCTTTCTTTGATCTCTGTGATCTTCTCAATACTTATGGAAAGAGTTGTAAATAATGTATTATTTTTTGATGGAATTTGTGATTGTTTGATTATTGGAATTTTTTTACCTTTAACTGAATAGACGTATGATTGCCTGATACCTGGTGACACATTATTATAATATTGTGAGAGAGTACGAACAAAATCTTTGTGATTGATATATTTTCTGTAATGTTCCTCCGATTGTAAATACCGAATTATCTCTTCCTCATTCTCACCCTCAAGCATCAATACACCTTGTTTATTTATTGATACAATTTTAATATCCATAGCTAATGACATTACTACATCATAATTATTTTCTAGGTAATTTTCCAGATCGGTTATACCTTTTTTCTTAAGTTTCTGTAGACTTTCAAATAGTTCATCAACATCTCTTTCGATAATACTCACTCCAGAGAGATTAGATATTGCATTAAAATTACTTTGCAACTTATTCAATTGATTGTTTTTCAATTCATTTTCTTTTGTTATCTGATTAATAGTTAATTTCAAATATCTATCATTAAGATACGTGATTATAAATAGAAATAAAATAAAAACTAAAATATAAAATAATGATCCTTCTTTCAATTGTATTGTTTTTAGAAAGATAATATCAAATATAATGAAGATATAAATAAAAACTAATACTACATAAATATCCTCTCTGAATGTGTAAAATAGTAAAATAATAAAAGATAACACCAACATTAATTTATATTCTAAAATTACATTAGAATTGGAAAGTAGATGTAATAATAAAAAAAATATGATATTATAAAATAATAATTTTTTCCAATTTAAATTTATTTTACTAACTAATATATTCATTATATTAATATTATAATTAAATAGTAAGATAAAAAAATTGAGGTTCAATAAAATAAAAACTAACAATATTATTGATTTATAGATTTTTCTCAGTTATGTTATTTCCCAAATAAATTTCCATAAAACTGTGAATTATAGTATTCAAATATTTATATCACTGATAATTTACACTGAAAATTCTAAGAATATAATTCAATAGTTGCAGATAGCCTAAACGCAATTGAAATTTATCATTAAAATAAATGAGATACAAAGATAAATACTATAATATCAGATTGAAATAAAATAATATGAATAATATTGAATATGTGAAAAAAGGGTATGAGGATGCTGCATTACTATACAGAAAGGATAAAGATATGAATCAATCAAATATTGCCGTGTTCAATGAATGGTTGTTAAAAGTAGAAAATATACTTGAACTTGGATGTGCATCTGGATTTCCCATTGCCAAGAAAATAATTGAAAGTGTTAAGAAATATATCGGAATAGATCTATCATCAACACAGATTGCATTGGCTAGAAAAGAATTCCCACAGTGGGAAGATAAATTTCATGAAGCAGAGATGTTAGAATATATAAAAAATACACCCGATAACAGCTTTGATGGTATTGTCTCAATGTTCTCAATTAGACATCTGGCAAGAATACATCACGTAGAGTTATTCAGTGAGATCAGACGTGTATTACAATCAGATGGTTATTTACTTATAGATCATACAGATAAATCATTTGATAAAAGAGGTACATGGTTTGGAGACCTACCAATGTACTGGTCTGGGTTCTCCAAAGAATGGCAACAATTAACGCTGAAAGAACTGGGATTTCAACTTATCAATTGTGAGGTGTACAGTAAGAATTTTCAGGGAAAAGAAGAAATAACCACATTCTGTATCTATCAATGTAAAAAATAGACTTATATCGTGAAGGTTTACGCACAGGTATAAAATAAAATCTTATATTGTATAACTAATTGATTTTTAATCAAACTTAAAATAACTTCACAATGATATACCAACAAATAATTTTCCGTATTGTTAATTTTTGTTCATTAAATAGTATAAGTAAACAATCTCTAATTGAAGGAATGGGCTTCTTATTTCAACAAAAAATCTTGCAAATAACATTCTCATGCAATCCGCAGAAAAGAAGAAAGGACCATTACAAAGACATATTGAACGGATTTGATTATTATTTGTTCTTTTTAATTAATTCAATCAATAAATCCAATTTAGTATTTAATTCCATTACTATATTCTTCATATCATCATTGAATTCTTCCTGTTTTTTCAATTTTTTCTCTATCTTATCATGTCTTTTGAAATTAATTTCTTCCTGTTTCTCATTGAATTCTTCCTGTTTCTCGTTGAATTCTTCCTGTTTTTTCAATTTTTTCTCTATCTTATCATGTCTTTTGAAATTAATTACTTCAAGTAATTTATCCAGGGGAAGTTCATGTATCTCATACCC
>JAJRQD010000118.1 GCA_024280435.1 archaeon
ACACGCAAGGAGCTGATCGATGCATTCAAAGATCTTGAGAATGGTGATTTTATCAAGCATGATTATCATGTATGATCAAAAGGAGATATTTTTTCTATAATTCGATAAAAATCGAATTTATCTAATACAATGTTTTAATATCGAATGGATGCAATTTCTATTTGAGGGGTCAATAAAAAACAAATACTTGATTTTATTGAGAAATTTGCCCGATATTTTGAATCAAGAGGATTGACAAGGACACAGGGCAGAATTCTGGCATATCTGACAATTGCAGAGGATAGACTACAAACACTTGAGAGCATTGCCAATTATCTCAATCTTGGTGTCAGTACAGTCAGTCCGGAGCTTAAACTATTAGTGGATCTGAACCTCGCATCAAGACAGAAAAAAAAAGATCTACCAGATATTGAGGGTGATCGTGGTTATGTTTTCCACGTATCTGAAGATACTTGGTTAAATGCAATCGATGATAAGGGGGCAAGCTCACTTGTTTTTGTATATCTGCTATCTGAGGGTATAAAAATACTTGAAGATGAACCTGCTGAGAGAAGTAAGTTATTAATTGAGATGAAACATCTTTTTGAATTCCTTGCTGTTGAGATGCCTAAATTAATTGAGAAATACAAAGCTCAGAAGAGAAACAGGATAAATAAATAATCAAACTATTATTTTGGAATAATTCTTTTAGTTTTATTATTTGGAAATTCGAGAATATTCGAATATTTTAAATATACTCTGTTATTCATACGAATATTAACTATGACATTAATTGAGGTAAACAAACTGAATTTCTCATACCATGGTACAGATGAGGCCACATTGCGTGATATCAGTTTTAATATTGAAAAAGGGGAGATATTTGGATTTCTTGGCCCTTCTGGTGCTGGAAAAAGCACTACTCAGAAAATACTCATTGGAATATTAAAAAATTACACCGGAAGTGTAAAAATAGATGGAATTGAGATAAATAAGGTGGATAAGAGTTATTATGAGAAAATTGGAATATCATTCGAATTGCCCAATCACTTTCTTAAACTGACCGCGATTGAGAACATGCAGTACTTCTCATCCTTGTACAGCAAAAAAATAGATAAATCAGACATAATGAAATTACTGGAGAAAGTAGGACTAAAAGATGATGTTGATACATTGGTTTCTAATTTCTCCAAGGGCATGAAAAACCGATTGAATTTTGCAAGAGCATTGTTACATGATCCAGATATTTTATTTCTTGATGAACCAACAGCAGGTCTAGACCCTGTGAATGCAAAAAATATAATGAATATAATTGACACCAAGAGAAAAGAGGGCAAGACTATATTTTTGTGCACTCATGATATGATGATTGCTGACCTGTTGTGTGATCGGGTGGCATTTATCACTGCAGGTGAGATAAATATCACTGATAAACCAAAATCTCTGAAAATAAAACATGGAAAAAGAACTGTCATTGTGGAATATGGAAATGGTGCTGTTGAGAGACAGGAATTTGAGATAAATAATCTTGGAGAGAATAAGGATTTCATCAGGTTAATTAACCATCAGTATCTGCTGACAATACACAGTCAAGAGGCAAGTCTATCAGATGTGTTCATAAATGTTACAGGAAGAGATCTCACATGAGTTTATCCATCTCTAGATTATCTCATGCTATCAGATGGGATATCAGAATTCAGTTTCGTTATGGATTTTACTACGCTGCTGCAGTGATCTCCACAATCTGGGTATTAGTATTCTGGAATGTGGCAGAACCATACAAAATAAAATATTTACCTGCATTTCTACTGAGTAATCTAAATATTGGTACATTCTTTTTTGTTGGTGGCTTAATACTGTTTGAGAAGAATCAGAGAACAATTGATGCATTACTAGTAACTCCTCTTACATTCAAAGAGTATATTTTATCCAAAACATGCTCATTAATTATTCTGGGGCTTCTTGAGAATTTAATTGTGATAATTTTTGTATTCAAGGGACTATATATCAATTATTTTATGATATTTATTAGCATTATAGGTATGGCTAGTCTGTACACACTGTTTGGTATCGGATTTACAGTGAAATATAGAGATGTCACCGATTTTATTTTTCCATCAATGCTGATTATGTTCATCCTGGAACTACCACTACTGGCATATATAGGTATATCTGGAAGTGTATGGACAATTATATACTATTTCACACCCATGCAACCTCTATTAAATATTGCAAGACTATCATCTGAGACATTTGTACTGTGGGAAATAATCTATACCATCGTTGGTATTGTATTCTGGTTCACAATAGCATATATCTATGCTAAACGTAGATATATACGATATATTGTTAAAAAGGAGGTATAATCATGAATTACAAACAATATCTCAAAGCACAGATCTATGCTGATGCTCAGAATATAAAAAGAGACCCCATGCTTAAATGGTTCATTTTAATGCCCGTCATAATGGGTCTATTTCTCAAATTATTACTACCTATCGCAACAGATGGATTGAAACCAATTGGTGTGGATCTAACACAGTATTATGATCTAATTATTGGACTGTACGTGGTACTGATGATTCCAATGTTACTAGGCGTAATCATTGGTTTCATGCTACTAGATGAGAAAGATGATCGTATTTTGATGTCCATACAGGTGACACCGTTATCAATTGATAAATACATTTTGTACAGGGTCGCAACACCAATGTTACTCAGTTATCCTATATTGTTGCTGATGATACCTGCTATTGGTGTGACAGATATATCTCTACTAGATTTGGCATTGGTCAGTATTCTTGGTGCCATATGGGCTCCACTACTGGGATTACTACTACCAATATTCGCAAATAACAAAGTAGAGGGATTTGTCATAATGAAACTACTAGGTGGAATTATGATAATACCTGTCGCATCATTCTTTGTTGCTCAACCATATGAACTGCTATTTGGTATAATGCCTGCATACTGGCCAATCAAAGCATTCTGGTTGGCTGGAAATGATGAACCCTACCTCACACACCTTGTAGTGGGCATCATATACACCGGTTTATTACTATACCTACTGCTTAAATTATCTAGAAAAAAAGTATTTGACTGATTAATATTGTAAAAACAATAATACATTATGATCGCCAAATTGAAGTAATTAACCTATTTTAATACTACATTATGAAATTTCATTGTGAACTATCGATTGAGTTTTAAAACATAATTCAAAATATAATTTGTAGAATTCTATTTTTATAAAATTCTTCATAGCACGAATAGTATAGTGGTAGTATATGTCCCTGCCATAAGTGTTGCTAATGATTGTAGCACTAGCAGAGCGGACGTGACCCGGGTTCGAATCCCGGTTCGTGCATATTTCAGACCTATTTAGATATATCTATATAAATTTACGTCATTATTTAGAAAATAATTTTTATATTTTGGATAGAATCTTGATTACCCAGGATCTAATCATAGTTTGTTCATTGTGTGATGCGTTTCAGAATGTGCGATATAACTTGCATTGGTATCAATATTTTTTTTTATTTTTTTAATTCTACACTTGTATTGTTTCTAATTTATAGTTACTTCTATTTGATCATTGATATATTTTCTCATCATTCTCAAATGCTGCTTTGGCATCTAATTCTATATCTCTGCTAGTATTTTTATTCAATTTTAATTCACTGTAGTACTCATGTTGAATTATAAGGTTCATTATCTCAGAGGTACCAGTCCATATTGATGCAAGTCTTGCATCTCTGAACATTTTCTCAATTGGATATACTGTTGTATAACCAATACCCCCCATTACTTGAAGTGATAGATCTATTGATGAATAACATTCTTCAGTTGCAACTCTTTTTGCCTCTGACACTAATCTTCTGCACAATCCGGGATTATCATGGTTCTCATCAAGTGCTTTGGCAGCCATAAAGGTAATTGCTCTTGAAGCATCAAGCTTTGTTAGTGCATCTGCAATTTTGAAGCTCACACCTTGGAATTTGGATATGGGTCTACCAAATGCGATTCTTTTACTTGAATATTTTGCAGCCACTTCAAGACTAGCTCTTGCCATACCAAGTATCCCTCCTGCAGAGGTCATACGTTCTGGATACATCATCTGATTAAAGATCTCACCTCCCTGGCCTTCATATCCTATAATATTCTCTACTGGTACTTTTACATCCTTGAAAACCAATCTACCTGCACCTCCTCCTCTAGTACCCATTAATCCATATACATATTTACTCTCAACACCCATTTCTCTCTCAACAAGAAACAGTGAAATCTGTTTGTTTCTGGGTGTATTGGGGTCATCACTTGTTTTTGCATATACTAGAAATAGATCTGCCCCCTCTGCACCAACTACAAATCTTTTCTGTCCATTTAGAATATAATAATTTCCATCTTTAACTGCAGTTGTTGTCGCACCAAAAAAATCAGACCCACCTCTGGGCTCTGTCAATGCCTCTGCAACAAATCTTTTACCAATGATTATATCCCTGAGATATTTATCCTTCTGTTTATCAGTACCAAACTCATTAATTGCCTCTCCAACTATACTTGGTAGTGAATACAGACAACCGAGTGCTAGTGATAGCACACCAATCTCCTCAAGAACTGCGATCTCTGAGACCCAACTCATACCAAGTCCTCCATATTCTTTAGGAAATCTTACTCCTAATAATTTATTTTTGGCAAGGTCTTTGATATAATCAGTGGGATATTGTATTTTATCCTCATCCATATCTATCAATAATTGACGGGGAATACTTTTCACAAATTCTCTGGCTCGATTCTTCAATTCAATAGTATCTTTATCAAGTAGGAAATTATACATAGAGATCGTATTTATTTATTTATTATATACATTTTGTATTCTAGGAAGAGTAATCTTATTTGTAAGAGAAAATATATACTAATAATAAATGATAGTAGTATGATTAATTTGTTTTATCAATCACAATTTCACTAATTCATCATCAAAGATGATTTTTTTCTCCTCATTCGATACTATATAACCAGTGGATCCATCAACAGTATATGGCACTTTAAATATTCTATGCTGGTCAAATTCCTGTGTTTTCTTTGATAAAAAAGAATCCACATAATCTAGATTATCTTTAATTATATTCTCCATCTCTTCCTGTCCGAGTTCTAATATTTCTTTATTTCTGGTTAGATAGATATGGTAACCTTTGGCACCTGAATTAAATACTTCAAATTCAAATCCATTCTTATTCAGATATTTTAGAAATGCATTTTTCTTATTAATTGCATCTTTTCTGCAATTCTCGCAATATCCCACATCACCAATTATATGATTTCCAAGATGTTCCCCATCAATATCAAATGCAGCTATATATCTACTAATGGGATATCCCTTTCCTTCAAATTCATTTAATGGACCGATATGTCTGGATAGTGAATAATATATTTTAATGGGATTAACATATTTATGATGATAATAATTGATCTCCTTGATTAATCTATTTGCAGCTTGCCATTTGGAAGTATTTGTGTATCTCCTTCTCTGGGGTTTCCATCTTCCATTGGCAAGCAGGAACCTGAAATGTCTTTGTGCACTATTCTTCCAAAATGTTTTCCATACAATGTATTCATTATTATAATACCTCAGTATTGGAAGATAACTGGGTCGGAATTGAAATAATTGCGTATTATCTTTTTTATTGACTGAATTAAATTTAGGTGCAATAATGATTAATTTTTCAAATCCGAGTGAGTATGCTTTTTCTTCAAGGAAATCAATATTTTTATTATTTAATTTTTTTCGTTTTATTTCTACTGCAATTTTCTTATCTAGACTGATTGCATCGATTTCAGTATCAAATCCTTTCCATTCCAGCTTATAACTGTGATAAAAATCATAGTTATGAAGTTTTGATAGTACCGATATAGCTCGTTTCTCATACCATACATTTTTTGTACGGAATACTCTATTTTCCTTGTATATCACATTTAATATCCCATCATTATCAATACCTCTTGCAAATTCGTAAATACTTTTTTTATTTGTCAGTTTTAGCCTAGAAACAAATTCAAATGCTTGATCCTCATTGATATTTGAAGAGATTACATTATTTTCTGGAAAATATTTTACTAATTTCATGGTAATCAAAAGAAAATCCATATTCTAAGCCATAGATTGGTTCTAAGGATGTAAACATTGATATTTGTAAATTATGCTTACTTAATTCCAACTTCTTATGGTTGTCCTTTGAATGTGGATACAAGTAATCTTGAAGAAAGATATTTTTAAAATTATAGGGATCTTATATAATTATTTGAAATATTATATGGTATAAAAAAATAGAACCTTCTTCTCAGCAGTTTGCCCGGATGGTTACGGGTGTAGATAATTTACAAAATTTAAATTTAGATGCTAAAATTAAATGATTGTAAATTCTTTCGTTTGATAGTTCATTGAATAAGGTTCTAAATGGATTATTAGTATTATACTATTAAAAATATTTCTGTTCAAATAATTAATTGTTAAATTCATTGAGATTGTTACCACATTTCTCACAGAACTTTGAGATAATCAGTGTTTGCTCATTACATGATTGACATATTTTACTACAATTTTTAATAAAGCTATTTTTGACAATTATACCTTTCTTGAGAGTGAGATCATCAATATTGTATTGATTCTCTAATGCACTTATATTCCATTTATGGAGTATCCTATAATAAATTACTATCCAATCATTCAAATACATTTTAAGAATACCGATATTCTCAATCATTTTAATTTCATTAATAATTTCTAGATAAATAAATATGAAGAATTTCTCTAATATACTATATGGTAAATACAGCCCGTAAGTATGCAAATTATTATAGCCTAATTCTTTATTTAATTTATATTTTTTTTTCATTCGTCTAATAATCTTTTTGCAATAGAATTCCCCTGTATCAGTTTTTATATTATCAATAAAATTTATCTCATCTTCAGAAAATCCTAAAGAATATAATAATGTAATGAAATCATTTTTCTTTCTTTTAAAATGACTATAAGCTTTGA
>JAJRQD010000119.1 GCA_024280435.1 archaeon
TTTTTTGTGAATTGTTGATGTATAAAAAGATTAGTAGAGCAATAAAAGAACTATCTGTGGAGATTAATGTATCAGATATTATTTTACTGGATCTGATAATTCAGCATGATGATTCAACTCTTGAGATTGATCTTTCAAGAATGAAGTTAAAATTAATTCCCAGCTCACTTAGTTTCTTTCCAAATCTCACAAGAATTAATCTGAGCCATAATTATATAGAAGATATAATGGATGGGTTCTGTGATCTTATCGATCTTCAGTATATTGATCTATCATATAATAAATTGCAGATAATCAACCATGATATATCCAGATTGATTAAACTTAGAGAGATTGATTTTTCCCATAATAGAATTGTTAATTTACCAAAATCAATGAGTAAGCTCACACAAGTAGAGAGAATTAATGCAAATAATAATCTTATCAAAGATCTACACAATGAATTTTATAATTTGATCAATCTAACTCATCTAGATCTTGCAAATAACAGTTTCAAATATATTCCCACAGTTATCTCGTTATTACCGGTATTAACTTATCTGAATATGGAGTTCAATCATATTACAACAGTAGTCCTTGACTACTCAAAATTATATGAATTAAAAGAGCTTAAATTGAATGATAACAAGATAAGAGAAATGACAGATGGTTTTGAGAGTACACCCAGGATACAAGAACTGATACTATCAAACAATCCATTGGAAAGAATCCCAAAAATATATCCAGAAAGTCTTGAACTTGTTCAACTGAGGAATACTAGACTGAAAGAGTTACCAGTGGGTATACTACGGGTAAATCAGATTATTAGTGATTTTCTTGGTATAGAAATTATTCGTGATCAATTCAATGAGTTCATCAAAAAATTCATGTTGGAGGTTAAATTATTTGAAATACCATTGGACTACGATGAGTTCATCAAAAAATTATCATTTGGCAATAATGGATTTATTGAGCTTAATCTAAGCAATATGGGTATAATTTCTTTACCTATCAGTATATACAGCCTGAAGTCATTGAGAAGATTAGATTTATCAAATAACAAAATAATGATATTACATGAGGATATTACAAAATTAAAAAAACTTCAATTCCTCAATTTATCCAACAATTCAATTGAGGAAATTAATTTCGATATTAACAGATTATCAGCTCTTCAATCACTCTATCTCAGTTCAAATAAACTTGAAAATATACCATACTCCAGATCCCATTCATTTATAAAAGAACTTAACTTTGAGAACAATAATATCAGGAAAATAGAAATGCACATATCTAATTTTGTGGAACTAAATTATCTCAATCTGAAGAATAATCCAATTATTAGCTATTCTTCTAATTTATCCAAGATCAGATCACTGAAGATTATTGAGATTGATGAGGAACAAAAAGAATACATAAATCATAATCAACAGATAGTTTACAGACAAATTCAGGGAAAATTAAAAGTGAATTGATATTTTTTTCTCATCATTTTTTTTGCTAGCAACTGGGATACGTTATATGAATTCTTTAGCTAAGATTTCCTGCATGGTGGCCCGCAGGGCTTGGGCCCTAAACTAACAAGTCTCAGATCTTAGAATAATTCTAGCATCAAGTGGAAAAATCCCATTCTCAGTAACCCTCAATGGGTTAAGATCAATTTCTTTGATTATTGATTTGTATCTACAAGCAATATCGGATATCTTAACCATTAGATCAACCATATGTAACTCATTCAACTTTGGCAATCCTCTAGGGCCATTCAGAAGTTCTTGTGAATTGATTGATTTGATCATCAACTGTGCATCTGCCCTTGTCAGGGGTGCCTTTCCAAAAGTTACATCTTTCAATACCTCAACCAGAGTACCCCCCACGCCGAATACTGAGATCAATCCGAAAGTAGGGTCCTCAGTAGATCCAAGTAGCAATTCAACTCCATCTCCAGCCATTGGAACTATCAATACACCTCTAAAATCCAAAGGTGCAAATCTCTCCTTGAGGTCCATAAATGTGGCCATTGCATCTGCATCTGTTACATTAAGAAATACAGCCTTGAAATCACTTTTGTGCAGAATTTTGGGAGACATGACTTTGAAAGCGTAAGATGGATATATATCATTATCCAAAATCTCCATAATTTCCTCCATCTCAGCTTCAGTTCTTGCATAATAGTAAGGTGGGAATTTAATCCCCTCAGATATAAGAAAATCATATGCTTCTACCTCAAGAGGCTGTCTTCTCTCAGAATGAATTGCCAGTAATTTAGCATTGAATTCAGACATCAGTATCTGCCCTCCAATAACAGTGTTCTGTTGTGATTAAGAAAATTACGATATTCTACAAGATATTTCACAATGGTCAAAGCCTTGTCTGGAGTTGAGAATACAGGAATATCTAGTTTTTCCATCTTTGCATCAATAATTTGACTCTCCTCTCCTCCAAGCGTTACAGAGAATATTGGCTTAATTGCACTTTCTGGATGTTTATCCTTTATATTCACAATAAAGTCTGAGAATATATTGATAAAATCATGCACATCAAATTGTGGTGCTGATGGAATGATTATCATCAGAATAGCATCAATATTTGGATCAAAACAGAATTGTTCAATACCAAATTGAAATTCCTCAGCAGTTACAGTGCCAGTTAAATCCAATGGATTACCTGAGATATACCACGGAGGATATTTTGCTTTCAAAGTGGCAAAGGTCTGTTTATCCAGGTTACCAAGAGATAATCCCTCTTTTTCAATGGCATCAGATGCGGATACTGCAAAACCTCCACCATCTGTGACCACACCGATCCTTGCACCTCTGGGAATTGGTTGTGTTCGCAATGCTCTTGCAAGACTAGTCATCTCCTCGAAATCCTCAACTCTGATAATTCCATGCTGTTTCATCAATGCTGTGACTACTGCATCATCAGATGCTACACTGGCAGAATGGCTGGCACTTGCAGTTGCACCCAATTCAGTTCGATTGGTCTTTAACAGTACAATTGGCTTCTTTGGAGTGATCTTTTTGGCTTCTTTGAGAAAAGAATATCCATCTCTGAACCCCTCAAGATGTGCCATGATTATTCTTGTGGAGAGATCCTGACCCATATATTTAATAAAATCCACCTCATTCACATCACAGGCATTACCATATGATGCGAACCTTGATATCCATGCACCATCTCCCGCATGATGTAGAGATGACAGAATGGCAGAACCCATGGCACCAGATTGTGTGAAGAAAGATATTGGGCCACCCTTTGGCCTACCCACTCTATCCTGCGGTATAAATATTGTATCAATTCCAGCCTCGGGAGAGAGTACTCCGATACAATTTGGACCCATAATTCTAGTACCTGTATCTTTGATTGTCTCTACAAGCTTTTCCTGAAGAAGTTTTCCCTCATCGCCCACCTCTGCAAAACCACCTGATTCAATTATAACAGATTTGATTCCCTTTTTTACACAATCCTCAACTACACTCTGCACAAATCTTGCAGGTATGGCTATCACCACAGCATCCACAATGACGGGTATTTCCAATACATTTTTGTAAACAGGCATACCTTCGATTTCTCCACCTTTTGCGTTTACAAGATAGAGATCGCCATCAAAATGTGTTAGGAAATTATCAATTATAAACCAACCGAGCTTATCTTTGTTTCCTGTTGCACCTACAATGGCAAAAGATTTCGCTTCAAAAAACGTTGTAATTGGGTCTTTATTCATATTACTTTAATTTGATTAGGCAAAATATTTATAGTTAGCTAAACTACAACGCTTGTATATTGATAAAAACGATTTCTATTATTAATTCAACTATTTTATGAATAAATAATAGATTTAATTTAAAATTTATATATTTACACACTTTATTCTAAATTTATAGTAGACAATTCATGTTTAGTATAGTATATTATATTGATTTACATTCAGTATTTAACCAATAAATCCCACTTTTACATCTTTTATTGCACATCATAAAATAAAATCGATATTCGTATTAAGCTAATCTCTGAGTATATTTACATCAGCAGAATTTGATACATGTACATTCAGATTTTTCATTCCACGCAGATCTAGTACCTCAAGATCATGCAAATTAGTCAGTTGAGGTAGATATGTAATTTTGTTATATGCAAGTGTTAGCACTCTCAATTTCACCAGGTTTCCAATTATCTTAGGTATTCGTTTCAGTTTATTAAACCACAAATTTAGTTCTTCCAATTCACTGAATTTCACAATTGTAGAGGGCAGTTCATCCAGTACAAATTTAGTGTTGTTGATAGAATTCCAGCATTTGAGAATTTTTAAATTAGCAAGATGTTCAATTTTTGTGGGTAATGTTTTTAACAACCACACAGGAATACTTAGGCTATGGATGAATTTAATACTGGTGAGTGATATTGGAAAATAATCTATTCTCATCCCAGTAAGATTGATTGATATTCTATTATTATTGAAAGAGAAGAAATTAGCAATATTAGAGAGTGTAATGTTATTATCATTGATCCTCATCTCAATATACAGTGTAATTAACTGTTTAAAAGAGATATACTCGAATAATTTTGGATGTTCATCAATAATCTTGGTGAATTTATATTGATTCTCCATGAGTAATTTCTCATATACTGATTGATCTATATTCACAAGTATCTCCTGCATATTATTTCCAGATGCATTGAATATCACATATTCATCAATATTTAGCAGAATACTTGAGGGTATTTTATCAATATTATTATTGGATATATCTAATATCTTCAAAGCACTAATATGTCCGATAGTATCGGGTATCTCAACAATATTATTATCATTTAGTTTCAGAGTATGTAGTTGTTTTAGATTCTCAAAATCAAATAATTTGCTTATCTGATTGTTACTTAAGTTCAACTCTTCTAATTCAGCACATTTAGATAAGGAAGCAGGTATAGATCTGATGTTATTATTAGCCAGATCTAGTATTGATAGATAAGTAAATTTGTTAAAATCTATATTTATTTCATTCAAATTATTATTTTTCAGTTTAATTATCTCAAGAAATCTTAGAATATTGATTGTATCAGGCAACTCAACTAGCTTGTTATCATCAAGGTTTAATCGGTTCAATTTCTTCAGATTTCCCAGTTCATCAAATATTCTCTCAATATTATTTGATTGAAGATCCAATGATCCTAGATTTTCAAACATAAACAATGATTTTGGTATTATAGGCAAATCATACCCTACAAATGAAAATTCTAATTTTCTATTTGATAGTATAAAATGACGGAGCAAAACTGTATCACTTATGGATAAATCCAGTAATTTCAACTCCAATCCAAGCATTTTGAATTGAGGTGACTTTTTGATAGCTTTACTCATAGTAATAATATGTGTAAACTCATTTAAATATATTCCATATCAAGAGAGAATTCATAATTAATTATTTATTATTTGAGGAATTTAAGCCCGTATTTACCAAATTGCCTTATTTTTTCAGATTGAATATGAATTTGATATAATTGTTTATAAAAATACAATCCATAGCTTATAAATTTAATTAATTGCATTTAGCAAAATTTATTAATGTGATATTATTATATGGCAATAAAATAGGTTATATACTAAATAGTTTTTTGTCCATACATGCAACGAGTCTATACTTTTGATGATGACAGCAAACCAGACAAGAAAATTCTTGGTGGTAAAGGTGCAGCATTGAAAATAATGACACAACTAGGATTACCAATCCCACCTGGATTTGTTATTTCAACCAATACCTGTATTGATTTTCTGAAAAACAATTCCACATATCCAGAAGATCTATGGGATCAAGCTATGGATGCACTTAAAAAAGTAGAGAAAAAACTTGATAAGAAATTCAATGATCCCGAAAATCCATTACTTCTGTCAATAAGATCAGGAGCTGCAATTTCCATGCCAGGTATGATGGATACAGTATTGAACTGTGGGCTTAATGATGTGGTGGTCGAAGGATTAATCAAAAAGACAAAGAATGCAAAATTTGTAAAAGATGCATATCGTAGGCTGATACAGATGTTTGCAGATGTGGTCTGCAATCTAGATATTCAGGAATTTAACAAAATACTAGATGAATTGAAACAGAAGAATGGATTGAATTCTGATAATGAACTGACATCTGAGCATCTAGATGAGTTACTTGAACAATACAAATCAGTCTTCAAAAAATTATTTGGATCTGATTTTCCTCAGGATCCATTAACACAACTGGATATGGCAATCAAAGCAGTATTCAATTCTTGGAATAATGATAGAGCAATTGCATACAGAAATTTTGAGAATATACCACATGATATTGGTACAGCAGTATCTGTGCAGGCAATGGTATTCGGTAATTTCGATGATAATTCAGGAACCGGAGTATTATTCTCAAGAGATCCATCAAGTGGTAAAAATCATATATTTGGGGAATATCTTGTCAATGCTCAGGGTGAGGATGTGGTTGCAGGTATCAGAACACCACAATCAATTGATGAGCTGAAAAATCAATGGCCAGAGCTGTACAAAGATCTTGAGAAAAATGTGAAGATACTAGAGACACATTTCAAGGATATGCAGGATATTGAATTCACAGTACAGGAAGGTAGATTATTTCTGCTACAAACACGTGCTGGCAAGAGAACAGGAAAGGCAGCTGCCAAGATTGCAACGGATATGGTAAAAGAGGGGTTGATCACCAAAGAAGAGGCAATACTGAGAATAACTGCCAGAGATATCGAGGAGGCAATCTTCCCACATGTATTATGGAAAGTATTTGAACTGCAGAAATATGCAGATATTGATGATCTAGATGCTGAAATAGAGGCAGGAAAATCAGTAAATGAGATTATATTCGATGCCAGTAGTAAACCTGCAAATCTAGTCGGAAAAGGATTACCAGCAGGACCTGGAGCAGCTTCTGGACATGTGGTGTTCTCCTCAGATCTTGCAGAGAGAATAGTCAAAGGAGAAGCAGCACCATTCGAGATAACTGAATTTGACAAGAAAAGAGGTGGTATTCCAAGATTAATTCTTGTGAAACATGAGACCTCTCCTGAGGATTTCCATGGTATGGTTGCATCACAGGGAATTCTTACCATGACAGGGGGTATGACTAGCCATGCAGCACTGGTTGGAAGACAGATTGGTAAACGTGTAATTGTTGGTGCAGGCACTTCTGGTCTAGATCTCAGAGGAGATGTACTTAGAACCAAAAAAGGTGATCTGATCACAGAGGGTGATATTATCACTATTGAGGTGATTGACGATGGTTTTGTCTATTTTGATAATCTACCAATTGTAACACCGGATAATTTACCAGAAGAATTGGAGCAGATACTTATCTGGAGTGATGAGATTGCTCAGATGAAGGTCAGATCAAATTCAGATAAAGAGGATGATACCTTAAAAGCAATTATGAATAAATCCACAGGTACAGGTCTTGCAAGAACTGAGCATCAATTCTTTGATGCACTTGATACTATGCGTGAGATGATTTTAGCAGAGACAGAGGAAGATCAGAGAGTTGCACTGAATAAAATGGAGGAATTACAGAAAGAGGATTTCACCAAATTATTCACTGTATCAGATGGGCGTCCTGTAACTATCAGATTACTGGATCCACCACTGCATGAATTCCTACCATCAGAACTAGAGATCAGACAGAATATATATGATCAGGTGCTTGATCCAGAACAGACAGCAGAGAATTCAAGAATACTTAGAAAAGTACTGTATTATCAAGAGGCCAACCCCATGCTTGGTCTTCGTGGCGTGAGATTGGGATTGATGATCCCGCGTATTATCAGAATACAATCCCGTGCCATAATAGAAGCTGCAATAGAGGTGAAGGCCAAAGGTATTGATGTCAAACCTGAAATCATGATACCACTGATCAGTACAGATGTGGAGTTTCAAAAAGCAAGAGAGATTGTTGACAAGGCAGCAAATGATGTATTTGAGAAAAGAGGTACCAAGATAGATTATCAGGTGGGAACTATGATTGAGATACCAAGAGCAGCATTAACCGCAGATCAGATTGCAGAAGGTAAAATGGGAGCTGATTTCTTCAGCTTTGGTACAAATGACCTGACTCAGATGAGCCTAGGGTTCTCAAGAGATGATGTGGGTAAGTTCCTGCCATTCTACCTTGATAACAATATACTGCCTGTTGATCCATTCCAGAGTATAGATACTGTTGGTGTTGGTAAACTGATGAAAATGACGGTGGCTGATGGACGTGCATCGGCTAAAAAAAGTGGTAAGTACCTGAAGGTTGGACTCTGTGGAGAACAAGGAGGCGATCCAACATCAATTGATTTCTGTTATCAGATTGGACTTGATTATGTTTCATGTTCTCCATTCAGAATTCCTGTTGCCAGACTATCAGCAGCACAGGCAACACTGAAATATGGAGAGGTGGATTCAAAATATGGTAAGGTATGGCCCACACCTAAAAATTAAATGAATACATATTTGTCTTCCCACAAAAGAAGACCTTCCAGAGATTGATCCTTTTGGTATCTGCTCGAGGTAAGGGATAAGTGATTTATAAATTCAACTTTTATTTAAACTATATTAATTGATCAATTTCGTTCTAACCATCATCTTATTTGTACATACGAATTTTAAGTTGTGAAATTAATCAATTTCACACGCTCCGGTGAGATGATGAGAAATAATATAGAGCAAGTAATGATATTCAGAAATCCTCAATAAAATAATCTCTCATAGGTAAAGGCAATTATCGCAAATACTGATTCTACTATCAGTATATAGACTGCATACAGTAATGAGAATACTGTTGCAAGATACATAGAAACTGAGAATTGTAACAGAATAAAGGTCAAGCTGATCTCTCTTACACCATAACCACCTGGTAAGCCAGTGATGGAAAAGAGAACAATAACAGTTGAAACGATTATAGCCAGCTCAATCAAGGATATATCCATTCCAATAGATTTTGACAGACTGTAATAAACAAATACAGTACTTACCCATATAAGAACTGAGTTAATGACGAACTGAATTACTTTATCTGCACCGTACTGTTTTATCTGCTCACCATACCAGTCTTTTCGTATACTGATTGTAAAAGGAGTGTATTTACCAACAAGTGAGATGAAAAAATCTATCCGGACCATAGCTATTATTGCAATTACTAGTATAAATAACAATAGCACAAAACTGTTGACATATTTATCAAGAAAGTCTGTAATTATCAGTATGAAAATACTCACTGTGAATAATATAGAAAAATCAATCATTCGTTCATTCATATGCACAAATGTTGCAGATTCAATAGACAGGTTTTTGTGGAATAATTTTTTAGTCTCACCAATATTCATCGGCGTGATCCTTGCCAGTATTGGAGTGATGAAATGTACCAGCATACTTGAGGTAAAAGTATATTCTGGATTATTCTGTCTCAATACATTCCAGTATCGAAATGCCATCTGAATGTGTGAGATCAGGCTGAATGCAATTGCCATCAATAAATAGAAATAATCTATTTTGAAATTTTTATTCATCAGTTCAAAAGGTTTGGTCCAGTAAACGAAAAATATGAAAAGTACGATAACAATTACGATACTGATCAATTCTCTGTAAAATGTATTTTTCATGGTAATTCAGGTAGCAATTCCTGGATAGCCTTGAATAACTCCTTCTCATCAGGAGTGACACGCATATCCTCTCTTATTGATTTAACAGCCTTGGAAATTATATTTAGCTTTTTCTTGAATAATTCAGCCCTGTCCAAACTGCTTGGTTCACCTTTTGAATTTATTCTAGATAATAACTCAAAGTATTCATTGACATCACTTGCGATCCTATCAATTAATCTAGATTCCTCCTCTGTTACTTTTCCATCAAATTTAGCAATAGAGATCAACATACTCTTGACAATCTCTACCTTCTCATGGACATCGAAATCCTTCATAATCTGTCATATCCATTAATACAGTCAATATTTATAATTGTATTCCAACATTTGTATAATGAAGCAAAAACTAGATCAGTTTTGAAGATAATACAAAAAAAAA
>JAJRQD010000120.1 GCA_024280435.1 archaeon
ATTGTTCTGTATCAGATCAAATATAGAAGTTCTGAGGTTCAAAAGAGAGACATCCATTATCTCAGAATCCATTATTTTAAGATATGACTTCCTTGATAACAATTCTCTATTGAAATTATTCATAGTATTATGTAAATATCCGGATATCAAATCATATTGATTCTCCAGAAAGGAATTATACTTCTGTTCACAAACAAATCCAATAATGTAAATCATTTCATCTCCTCCCTTTAGTAGGTTATTAAATGCAATATAGTAGAATAAAGATCCATTTGGAGACATCCATGGTGTCGAACCCTCTATATGTCCGTGTCCCTCAAGTGAATCATTATCAATCAATGAGGTGATTTTCATTGAATTAATGAATTCTTTATCAGTAACCTCTGAATTAGGTGATTTCTTAATTATCTTTGGACCTAAAAGATTGTCAAAAGTTGAGATATATGCAAAAGGAATAACTGCATCCAAATCAGATCCAACTGGATCTGATTGATCTATAATCTCATAATGATTGACAATAGAACCAATTGTTTTCTGTACACATGACACAATATTATGACCTGTTTTAGCAGAGGTACGTATTGATAATACATTAAACAACGGGTATTGTTCTCTCAGTCTATTCACCATATCATTTTGTTCTTTTTCTGAAATTATCTCATTAAGATCTGTTTTATTTCCAACAATTGTCACAGTCACACCAACTTTAGATAGTTCCATGAACCTGTTGATCCACAGTTCTATGTTATCGAATGAGGATTGATTAGTGACATCATATACAATAATTGCTGCATGAGAACCAATAAAATATTTTGGATGTGTTGTTTTGAAACTATCCTGTCCTGCAAGGTCCCATAGATTATTCTGTGTATGGGTGTCAGAATCAATCTCATATTTGAAAATAGAGAAATCAGCACCAATTGTGCTAAGATAATTGGTATCAAATGACTTACCAAGATATGACCTGCGCAAGCTAGATTTCCCAGTCCTAGCATCTCCAATTAAAATAATTTTAGTAACATAACTGTTAACCAATCTGATCCCTATTTTAATAAGAATACAAATTCATTAATAAATCCTTTAGAGAGAGAAGATTAGTTTTATTAAAAAAAATTAAATTTCATCCTCAATTAGTTTGAATACTTCAAGTCTGAAGTTTAGCAATATGCTATCTAATTCCACTGTTGAATTGGCAATATCATGTACTGAACAATCATTTTTTTTCAGTACTAGGTTGAAATTGTTCATGGTATTATGAAAATAGCCAGAAATCATTTCATGGTTTGAAGAGATCAGATCATCTACATCCCTGTTGGATACAAATCCAAAGATAAATACTTTCTCATCACCCTCTATAAAATCAGTAAATGCAAAATAGTGAAAAGAACCGGGTGGATCATTCCATGGCATTACTCCAGCCACATGTGGAGATCCAGCTAGAGCATCAAGATCAATAGTTGATGCTACCTTGATAGAATTGATGAACTCTTTATCTGAGAAAGTACCATAACTTGGGCTCTTTTTTAATATCACAGGTCCCAATGCCTCATCATAGGTGAGAATGTAGGCAGCAGGGATATATGTTTCATAGTTATTCTTTACTTTTCTCTGAAATTTAGGCGAGTTGTGCATGAATTTGTGTAATATAGATAGAATAGTAGTTTCCACACATTCTTTGATATTTTTTCCATTTATCGCAGATGTAAGAAATGAATGCACAGTTAGATCTGGATATTTAATCTTGAAATCAGCCACTTTGTCATATAGTTCTTTTTCAGTCACAACTGCCTGCAGATCGGTTTTGTTACCTACAATTGATATTACACTTTGAACTTTGGATAATTCTAGGAACTTAGACACCCATTTATCTATATTATCAAATGAGAACCTGTTGGTCACATCAAATACAATAATTGCACCATGTGATCCTCTGAAATAGGATGCATGTGTTGCCTCATATTTTAACTGACCTGCAATATCCCAAAGTGATGTTTGACAGTGCACACCATCAAATTCATTCTGTGTCACACTAAAATCAGCACCTATTGTCTGTAAATAATTTGCTCTGAATGACTTACCAAGATAAGAACGACGCAGGCTAGTTTTTCCAACTGTCCCCTCTCCAAGAATTATTATCTTGGAATTGAATTTTCTATTTTTTGTATTTGCTACCAATAAACTTCAAAGCTATTAATCCCTTATAATAAATAAGTTGATAGTCAATTCTCACCATTAATGACCATAAAGAAGATAACAATTCCCTTTTATACGGAAAAAAAAAATTAGATATGAATTTGTATGTGAATAACAATATTGCTATCCAAATTCTAAGTAAAATAGGTAATAATTGTATTGAAAATTTATGTGTTATAATTTAGATGGTGAAATGAAGGTATATAAAGCATTAATAACAAAAAGTAATATCTATGTTTTTTGTATATATCCTTGAAATGTCAGATACAACCTTATATACAGGCTATACCAGTAATATCGATAGAAGAATGGATCAACATGCAAATGGCAAGGGTAGTAAGTATGTAAGGGCCAGACTCCCTTTCAAATTAATATATCAGGAGAGATACAACAGCAAATCAGAGGCGATGAAAAGAGAGATAGCTATAAAAAATATGAAAAGATACCAGAAGATCAAATTAATCAACAATTCAAGAGAATATGGTCTAGAAGGCGCCAAATAAGAATGAATACATTTTTCTCAAATAATACATTAAAGATGTAAAATTCAAGAAGGAGGGTCAATAATTGACTATATTTGAATTGTACGGAAAGAATATCTTCAGGTATCAGAATCGGTTAATAGTTTGATATGATAAGTATATTTTATTAATGTTACAGATGCATTAAACCCGATAAGAGAGCATGATCTTGGACAATATGAGCAATAATCCGTATAATGAACAACAAGACATCTAAACAGGCTGAGAAAAAATGAAAAAACTATACATACATGTCAAGATTTAATGATCAATTAAACAATGAATAAAAAATATAAAATAAAAAAACTAAGAAAATATGCTTTTCTGTAACATATATTTTTTATGAAAATAACTGTGGAATTAAAGAGAATATTGGAATAATAACTACTATGGACCGGAAAAAATACAAAATACGATATTCAGAGAGTACGAATATCGGTTAGTACACAAAAGTACGTAAATAAGCATATACATCCAAAATTCAGCAATTAGAGAAAAAATACCATATATTAGTTTATATACTATTGTTGCACAATATAAATTATGGCACTAAAGTACAACCGTCAAAGAAACAGACTCTTCACTATCCCATCATTCTCATTCTCAAGAAAAAATGAGAAGAAAGAGATCAGGATGAAATTGAATAATCATGAGCTGAAATCAAATATCGCTTTTGCACATGCTATTAACCATCAGAATTTTATCAGATAAAAAATAAAAACAGAATAATTATCAACTGGGAATAAAATATCAATAAACATAAAAAACCGGTTCAAAACAGTAATTTTAACGGATTATAACTACAAAGATTTAATAAAAATAAATGTATAATCTATTTATAGAGGTATTTTTATGAGTCAAAAAGGAACGTTACATAAGATAGCCATCCTCGGCACCCCCAGGTCAGGTAAAACCACATTCTGTGTGAGGCTTGCAAAAGAGGTTTATGCTGAGAATATCCCCACCACAAGAGGAATTGATTTTCATGTTGTTACTGCCAACCTAGCAGGCTTAAAACTTCAAATATGGGATCTTGCAGGACAAACACACTTCAAAGAAGCAGGTCTTTTTGACGGTATGGTATCAGGTGCATCTGCATTTCTATTCTGTTATGATGCCTCGGATCCATCCTCAATTAAAGAGATAGATGGATGGTTAGAAGTTGCAAAACAACATAAACAGTATGAACAGACCAAAAAATATCTGGTTGGATTGAAGGCAGATCTTATATCTGAATCATCCATGATTGGGCTGAACAAGTTAGTGATGAAGCATCTTGACAGTGAGATTATTGCCAACCATTATATTCTATCTGTAAAGGAAGATATCAACCTTGATAATTTCATTGCATTGATGGCAGAGGATCTTAGTAACATCAATAATGAGTAATAATTCGAAAATTAAGACAATAAATGAAGATATCAATTAAATGTAATAAAATTACACAGGATAGTTCATTATAGCATAAAAAATTATAACATAAAAATGAGTAATAATTCAAAAAAATTAACACTATAAAACATTATTGAATAAAATTTTTTGAATATAGCGCTTTTCTAGAAGCATGTAACCAGTACCAAGCCCATTCAGAAACAATGAAGGCAAATATCACAAAAATAATAAAAGATTGCATGTAATTGCATGAAAAGCAATGGAACAAATCTTACAAAATATTTGATAGCTAATCATATATACCAACATCTGATTATTTTCATAATTGAAAATTAAATTTTAATTTAAATTTAGAAAGCACTTCATTACTCTTAAATTCTCTTTTTTTTTTCAAGAGCTTGAAATGACAAATTTTGATCCGAACTTTCCTTTCGAATTTTTGTTCACGCCCCTTTGGCCAGATGCACCAAAATGGTTGTTGGTGGTTATCGGTACTTTGTTACTGGCCACATACAGTTTGGTGAATCAATTATTCGCACCGTATATAGAGCGTAAAACAATGGGTCGACAGCAGAAACGACGTGGGCCATCTTATGTAGGTCCATTCGGTATATTGCAAATCCCAGCAGATACATTAAAATTACTAATTAAAGCAGATTCAAGACCTGCAGGAGCAGATAGAACTGGTTTCTTCGTATCTGTATTCGGTGTTACTGCATCAGCAATTATGGCTTTTGCACCAATGCCATGGGGATCTAATGGATTGACACCCGGTCATCTGAGTATAGGTTTCCTGTATGTGTTTGCAGTATTCTCTATTTTCCCACCAATGATGTTAATTGGTGGATGGTCCTCTAATTCTAAATATTCATTGATTGGTGGTTTTAGAAGTGCAGGACAGTTGATTGCATATGAGATACCAATGTTAACATCAGTCCTCGGAGTTATTGCAACAGTTGGCTCATTTGATTTGAATGTGATAGTGATCTATCAGATGGAACATGGATGGTTTCTTTTCAGATACTGGGGTGCAGGTTTACTTGCAGGATTAATTTTCTTCTTATCAGGTATTGCAGAGACAGAGCGTGTACCATTTGATATACCAGAAGACGAGGCAACACTTGTTATGGGTCCCAGAACTGAGTTTGCCAGTTGGAGAATGGCTGCACTTATGATGGTTGAGTACCTACACATGTGGGCAAATGCATTATTATTCCTCTATTTCTTTATGGGAGGATATGATTTTATATTCATACCACAAGATGGTTACATTTATAGTACTTACCCTGAATTGGGTACTGCATTGACTGCAATTAGAATGAATGGTTGGGTACAATTTTTGACCTTATCAATCAAGGCATATATGATTGTCTTCATTGCAGCTTGGATGAGATCAGCACTTGCACGTTTCAGAATAGATCAATTCCTGGTGTTTGGTTGGAAATATCTTTTACCAACATCACTTGGGCTGTTAATGATATTCCTTATAGGAGTTGATATTAACATATTTGGAATAAATTGGTGGTGGAGTTAAAAACATGGAATTCAGTTTAACATTAATCCCTTTTACATTACTTGCAGTATTCATATTAGCTGCAATATATAAATCATTGACAGCAGAGAAAACAATGCAATCTGTGTACTGGCTAATTTTCATGCTAGTTGCAGTTGGATTTATTTTTCTACTGGCAAATTCAGAGATACTTTTTGCATATCAGTTGATGGTGTACTCTGGAGGAATTGCAGTACTTATGCTCTTTGCAGGTTTATTGACAGAGCAAGATGAGTTATTTATAGATTCAAGCATTGTAGGATTTATCAAAACCTCAAAAACACAGGTATTGATATTCATATTTTTTGCAATAGACGTACTTGCATTATTATTGAGTTCAATCAATGGTAGTGCATATGAAGAAACAGTACTTGCAAATTCTGAATATACCTATACCGATTCTGCACATCAGATAAAGCTATTTGCAAGTTATCTGTGGAATGGATTTGCAGAGGTAATTATATTACTTGGTTTCTTACTTCTCACTGCTATACTTGGATCAGTAAAATTAGCAATTCGTGAGACAGATCTTGAGGAACTATCAGATGAATATCTTGCAAGAATCGCAACCACCAGTGAGGATATTTCATCACTTCCAGGAATGGAAGACGAGGTGGAGGTTTAATTATGATACCATTATCTTATTTTCTAGGATTATCAGTTTTAATGTTCTCAGCAGGCTTATTTGGAGTACTGACACAGAGAAATGCAGTCAGAATACTTGTATCTGTTGAGATCATGTTAAATGCAGCAAATGTTGCAATGGCCTCATTCAATGGAGTGTTTGGTCTTGAACATGTTGAGGGATGGTCTTTTGTGATCATTATCATCGCAGTTGCAGCAGCAGAAGCAGCAATTGGAATGGCTATATTCCTATCAGTATTTAGAAACCACAATGAGATCATCGTTTCAGATCTATTCTCACTTGGTGAGACAGAGGAGGCATACTAAGATGGCAGAAACAACAGAGGTAGCAACAGAGTATTTCACTACAAATCCAGAATTGATCATATGGGCAGTAATTGTGATTGCAATCCCCTTTATCACAGGAGTAATTCTCATGGCTATGAGAGTATTTGAGATAAAGAAAGGTGATGATTATAAAATATCAGAGAGTTTTACCGGTTTATTCGGTAGTACAGGACTTGCATTATCATGGATCGCATCAATTATACTGGCCTTTAAATATTTTGGAGAGTATGTATCTCTTGAAGGTCATGGACATATTGAGAAAGTAGTGGGAGATACTGCATTCTTACCCATGAAGAGTTCTGCATTCAAGTGGGGATTATTACTAGATCCCCTGAGTATGATCTTCCTGGTTGCATTGACAACAATTGCCACTGCAATTCATTTCTATGCATCAAATTATATGCATGGAGACAGTGCATACACCAGATTCTTCGGTACACTTAACTTCTTCACCGGATCGATGTTATTATTTGTACTATCAAGTAATATGTTCACCAGCTTTATCGCTTGGGAACTGCTTGGTTTCTCATCGTACCTACTTATTGGATATTTCTGGCCCAAAAGATCTGCATCTCATGCAGGTAGAAAGGCATTCATGTACAATAAGATAGGAGATGTATCATTTATCTTTGCAATGGGTTTCACCTATGCAAGGGCACATACATTTGATTATCTGACATTACAGTATATGCTTCAGACACATGAACTGACTATGGCAGACTTTGCACTACCAGGATTATTCCTATTTGGTGCAGCAGTTGGTAAATCCGCACAGGTACCACTACTTGGTTGGTTACCCGAGGCAATGGAAGGTCCAACTCCAGTCAGTGCATTACTGCATTCATCAACAATGGTTAAGGCAGGTCTGTATCTAATCGCAAGATCATTCTTTACCTTCTATTATACAGAGGGAACTCATGTGGATTGGACTGCATCTGAGATCAGTTTTCTAACAAATGGTTCCGAGACAATGCTTGCATTCATGTCCACACCCAATATTATCGCTTGGTTTGGTACATTAACAGCACTTGCAGGTGGTTTGATGGCTTTGACTGCCACAGATATCAAGAAAGTGCTTGCATTCTCAACCATATCCCAATTGGGTTATATTGCTCTGGCAATTGGTGCAGGAGGAGTAACTGCTGGTTTCTACCACATCATCTCACATGCCACCTTCAAATCACTGCTCTTTCTAGGAGCGGGTGCAGTGATACACAGCGTACACAGTCAAGAAATGTCAGATATGGGTGGACTCAGGAAACAGATGCCATGGACATTCAGAATGATGTTAGTTGGTACCCTTGGGCTTATGGGTGTACCACTGATGAATGGTTTCTGGAGTAAGGATGCAGTATTACTTGCTATGAAGGAGAGTGAGGTTGTAGTTGGAAATATGTTCCTATACTGGGTTGCAGTATTCACAGCAGGTGTAACTGCTTTCTACTCAACCAAGATGTTGTATCTTACCTTCTATGGTAAAGCAAGATATGATGACAGCCATGTAAAACCAGGACCTACTTCCCCAAGAATGAAAGGAGCACTGATCTTTCTGGGATCACTTGTAATAATTGAATCAATTTGGTTCACAATTGGTACTCTGAAAAATCTATTTGGTGAGGATCATTCACTCCTCAATTTTGAATATGCACTTGGAACAATGCTTGGAGTACATGGTGGTGAATTTGCATTTGTAGATGCATTACCATCCACAACAGCAGTACTGCTTGGATTTGGTTTTGCTTACTTCATATATGCCAAGGATAACAAAGCTATTCTCAACAGTGGATTTGTGCAATTCTTTGCCAATATATTTGAGAACAGGTTTTATCTTGATAAATTAATATATTACATCTCAAATGGACCAACAATGGTTATCGGTTCAGCATTCAAGACATTTGATAAGAAAGTGATTGATGAATTAATAATAGATAATATTGTGACTGATAAGATAGGATTTGGGTCTGCAAGAACATCTGATTGGATGGATGTAAACGTGGTAGATGGTACAGTCAAAAGCATAGCAAATTCAGTCAGCACAGTAGGTGGTAGACTGAGATTATTCCAGACTGGATTGGTAAGCAACTACGCCAAATACATGATGCTTGGAGTTGTGGTAATTCTATCATTCTTTGTGCTTGAGAACTATAATGTAATTAACTTCTTGAACTAGAAACACAATAAATTCAGAATAATAAATCAATAGATTAAAATAAAATCAGAATAAATAACATAAAAATAATACAAAAAATGTAATTAAATCATATAAAAAGTACAATTAAACATGAATAGTATGCTTTTTATGGAAAAAGCGCTAATAAAGTATTTCAATTATATTATTGCACACATACTTGTATTATCATTTGTTACAATTAGATAATAGAATTGCAGCAGATATGAAGGAATAATACATTTTGGATATTCAAATATCATTCATATCAGTTATTGATTATCAG
>JAJRQD010000121.1 GCA_024280435.1 archaeon
CGGATTTTCTGTAAATCAGTTTAATATTGCTTATTTTCAGTTAATTTCTTTACATTTCTTCATTTCATAGCTGATATTTTATACTTTCAGCTAATTTAAAACTCTATTTTATTTGGTTTTACATAATTTCCGACAGAGCCCTAAGTTTTAAATCAGAATATTATAGTATATTTATCAAAAAAAATTATCTATAAAATAATACCTAAGTAGTAACAAATACAAAATTGTATCTGCTTGAAGATAAATTGCTCTGATATCACAGATAATATCTGTGATTTTTATGCATCACTAAATGACCTGGATACATTGATAATTTCACTGCTTGAGCATTATAATGAAATACATGATAAATATTTTGTACCTAGATGTAGAGATGATCTATTTATAGAATATACAAATATAATATTGAAAATTAGATTTATTATTGCTAGAGGTCTCAATGATAAACCAAACTAAAACGGGTGTTACTTATTGATAAACTTGAATAGAGAATCAATTAAGTCCTCTTCATCTTTGGTAATAATACCATCTCTTAATGCTTTGCTGTTAATAAGATTAAGCGTTCTTTCTTGAAATCCCTTGATCTTTTTTTCCTCTTCAGGTGTTATCACATTATCTTCCAGAACATCGAAGATTAATTGTCTATACTCTGCAATCTCTTTGAAGATCTCATCTAAAATTGATTTCTCATCTTTAGTTATTTTACCATCTCGAATAGCGATTTCCTGCACAGAATCGATGAAGTTATCAATTTTTTTTAGCTCGATCTCAAGTTTATTTCTCATTATAATCTCAGAAAAAATTATTAACTAATATAGCTTATTTTGCAAGTACAGTAAAAATGAAGAAAAATTATTATTTATTGTATTTTTAAGGTTTAAAAACGTAATTTACAGAGAAGGATTAAAATAGAAACCAACATATTTGTTTTGTGGATAATAAAATCGATAAAATTCATAAATTCCTACTTGATAATAAATTAACAATTGCACTGGCAGAATCATGTACTGCAGGTTTAATTGCAAATAATTTGGTAAAAAAACCAGGTGCTAGCGGTTATCTGAAACTTGGACTGGTAGTTTACTCGGTTGAGGCTAAAATAAAGCTGTGCAACAGTGATGGAACCACTAAATCTGCAATAGATAATTATGGTGTAATAAGTGAACAACTTTCAGTTGCACTTGCAAATAATGTAAAATCAATACTTGATGGTGATATAGGACTTGGCATAACTGGAATTGCAGGACCGGGTGGAGATGCCAATTATCCAGAAGGCACTGCATTTGTGACAATTAATAAACATGGAGTTATTCACTCCAAAAAAATCGAGAATAATGGAAATAGAGTTGAGAATATAGAATATTTCACTGAAAAGGCACTTGACTTTCTACACTCAGTTTTGTTCAGTACACAGATCGATTGTTTTTGAGTACATTATCTCAATAAATTCAGTAATATACCTTATTAAGACCGAAAACGATATGATAATCAGAATGAATGGGAATTCATGATACGTGGTCTGATCATTGGTAGATTCCAACCACCACACCTTGGGCACCTGAAAATAATTCAATCTGTTCTTAAAGAGTGTGATGAACTTGTGATTGTCATTGCAGCTGCACAGAGTAGTTTCAGTGTGAAGAACCCCTTCACTGCTGGAGAGAGGTTACTGATGATGAGAACCATGTTAGAGAATAATAATATTGACCTCAGAAAAGTATGGTTGATACCTGCACAGGATGTCTATGATAATGATATATGGGTGCATCACATATTAAGATTGATACCACCAGTTGATAAAATATATGGAAACAATCCATTTATTAAATTACTCTGGCAAAGATTTGGTTATGAAATGATTAGTACCGAGATGTTTGATAGGAAGCTTTTCGAGGGAAGACAGATCAGATTGAACATGGCGAATGGTATTGCAATTGATGATATAATTGATATCACAGTGATGAATATCTTACAAAAAATAGATGCAGAGAACCGTTTAAAGTCATTGTATTATACTGATTCAGAGAGTTCAGGTGAACCCACATCAAATATTACAAAATAATACCAATTTTTTAAAACAACATCTCAATTTTGAATAAAGAACCTAATAAATTTTTATATTGTAATAACAGTTTTTGAGATATGAAGAGGAGAATTGGCTTTGTCAGTAATAGTAGTACTTACAGCTATTTGACATACATTCCAAAGAATAAAATTGACACCATTGTATTTATGGGTGAACATGAAATAGATAATGAGTATGAATTCAAGAAAATTGCAGAGGGTTATGATCAAGAGGAGTATAAGCAAGAGATTACAGATGAAGAGGATGAGGAATATGAAGATGATGAGGAATATGAAGATGATGAAGATGGCATGATTACCTTCAAATTAGCGATTAAAGATTATGGCTATGTATATGAAGATGAATATGATTTCGAAAGATTTCTTGAAGGTACGATTCTAGAATCGGAGACTTTATCTAGTATAGACAAAAATAGTCGTGATTATATAATGGCTATGACATATCTGGAAGAATTCAGGTATATGCGTAAAAGAGGATATGTGGCACTTAGAGTTATGGCCAGTACTGAAACTGATTATTTAGGACACATAGTGGCATTTGAAAATGTACCGTTTAAAGGAATTGGCGGATTTAATCTCAATTATTAGCGAGGTTAAAGTATGAGATTTTACTATAAAGATGATGGCATTGTTAAAAACATCAGATCTGCCAAGTACAACAGTAAATTTGATCGTAGGACAGGTGAGTTTCTAAGGTGGGGAGAGACCTATGATGATGATCCAGATTATTGTGAATTTGGACCGGAGCTACTTGATATAGAGATTGCAGAGGGAGAATGCAGTGGTAATTGTCCATTCTGTTACAAAAGCAATGGATCTAATTTAGAAAATAAATATATGGATTTGAACAGGTTCAAGGAATTATTCAGTTCATTTCCACCAACAGTCAATCAAATTGCCTTTGGAATCACTGATATTGATCTCAATCCTGATTTCTGGAAAATAATGGAGTATTCAAGAAAAAATGGTGTAGTGCCTAATTATACAACCAACGGCTATCTAGTTGATGAAATCGTGGCAGAAAAGACTGCAAAAATATGTGGAGCAGTTGCAGTATCTCTGTATGATGAAGATATATGTTATGATGCAGTTAAAAAATTCAGTGATGCAGGTATGAAACAGGTGAATATACACTATATGCTGGCGGAAGAGACATTGGATAAAGCATTTCAGGTGATTGATGATATCAGTAATGATCCAAGATTATCGGATCTTTATGCAATAATATTTTTGCAGTACAAGCCACATGGAAGGGGTATCAATCAATTCAGCCCTATAAAGAGCTTGGATAAATTTAAAAAATTATTAACTTATGCAGAGGCAAAAAAAGTAGGATTTGGGTTTGATAGTTGTAGTAGTCCTATTTATTTGAAAACAATAGAGAATACAACAATGTATGAAGAGAGATTACAGTATGTAGAGCCCTGTGAATCGGGTTTATTCTCATATTATGTGAATGTGGATGGTGAGTTCTTCCCATGTTCGTTTATGGAGGGTGAGAAAGATTGGGAAAAAGGCATATCAAGTGATGGGATAAATAATTTTATGGAAAATATATGGTATAATAAGAGAATTATTGAATGGAGAAAAAAACTAATCAACTCATCATCATCATGTGATTGCAAACAGAGCAGTGTATGCAGAAGTTGTCCAGGTTTTCCAAGTGTATCAAGTTGTAAAAATAGTTTAATAGATCTGCAAATTGTATGATTGTCAAAAATATCTTTGTCCAAAATTATTGACTCTATAATTTGATTATTATAAGAAACTTTATTGTTGGATTATCTCATAACATTTTAATCTATTTTATAAGTGTATTATTTTTTTTTATATAATTTTTAAATAAGTTAGTATTTCATTTAGATCTGATCTTTTGATTGATCTCGGGCCTGACGTCCACGCTTGTAACCAGTTCTTCTGGCTGCAATTAAACCAACCTTTCTTCCTGGTGGGGCATTTCTGCTCACAGTTGTGGGGTTGTGTGGGCTCTGGTGATGACCACCACCATGAGGATGCTGGTATGCACCTTGGGCGACACCACGAACTCTTGGATATTTCTGACCCTTGGCATGTTTTTTATACCACATGTTACCTGCTTTGAGGAATGGTTTCTTGGTTCGTCCACCACCGGCTACTACACCAACAGTTGCACGGCATTCTTTTGGTATTTTCTTCAATTTACCGGATGGTAATTTAATAATTACCCACTTTCCAGATATTGAATCAATCAGTGCAGAACCTCCGCCTGTTCTTACCAATTTACCACCATCACCTTTTCTCAACTCAATATTGAAAATAGGTGTTCTGACAGGTATAAATTCGAGTGGTAATACATTACCCTCTCTGATCTCAGATGTTGCACCATAGGAGATACTATCCCCAACTGCTACACCCTCAGCAGGTAATACCACTGTCTGATATCCATCATAGAACTTCACTTTTGCAAGTGGAGCACCTCTTCCGGGTTCATGGAACAGATCCAATACCACTGCATTAAATGATGAATCAAATTCTTCATTTGATATCTTACGGTATTTTATAGATCCACTTTTCTTCTTGAAACCTAATGCTTTGAATACTGGAGAACCAGTACCTCTTCTCTGTACAATTAATCTTTTACCCATTCATAACACCTAACCGAATAATGAGAGATCTACTGCGAGATCATAAGCAACGTACTCTTTGGTAAGCTTACAAATTGCTCTCTTAACTCCTTTAGGAGTAATCAGAGTATTGACCTTGGCAACTCGAACATTGTAGAGTTCTTGTACGGCTCTTTTAATCATGTACTTGTTTGCATCTTTGGCAACCTCGAAAACAACTTTGTTTTCTTTCTCAATTAAATCGTATACCATTTCAGTAATGACTGGTCTACGAATGATTTCATAGTTATCCATACTTAATTCCACTCCTCAAGTGCCTTGATGGCATCTTCTGTCCAGACAGTTGCTCTACCTGCATAGGTACCAGGAGCAAGTTTCTCAACCCTGAGTTCACTCACTTTGGTAATCTCCACACCAGATAGATTTCTGCCCGCTTTGATCAGATCACAATCATCTTTTACAACAATTAATGGTCCGATTTTTCTCTTGTATTTTCTACCTCGGCCTTTACCTTTTCCTGCACGAATTGATTTTTCTTTTGCTCTCTCAAGATCATTTCCTAATCCAAGATTATCCAGCAATTCTAAAACAACTGATGCTTTTTTGATTTCACAGGCTTTGTTATCAAGAATGATTGGAAAATTCTTAACACCATCCACAATATGACCTCGCTTCTCAACTAATTCTTTATTAGCTGTTGAGGATACTGCAGATCGGATTGCAAATCTCTTTTCCTTCTTGTTGATCTTCTCAATGATGATCTTCTCAACTTTTGGTGGGTGTGCTAGTTTACCACCTCTGGCTGAATGAACAAATGCAGCTCTATTTCCGTGATGAGTTCCTTTACCATGTGTTCTTGGGATCTTTGAAATACCTCTTCCGGGTCCAACAGATGTTGCAGCTACTAATCTACCTGCAAGGAGATATCTTCCTTGTTTCTGTCTTTTATAGCTCTGTTCTGATAAGACTGCTCTTTTAATCAGGTCTGGACGATAAGGCGTGTTAAATACTTCTGGAAGTGTAATACCAGTTTTCTTAGCATTACCTTTTAAATTCATAACTTTTGATTCTACCATTTTTCATAACCTACCTTTGCTGACTGACCATAGAAATGTGACTGATCTGTGGATCACTCATTTTCTTGGTATGAGCCCTCATTCCTTGACGTAAGAATACGCTTCTCTTCTTACCACCAGGTACACTACCTGCTACAATAACATATCTGTTTTTCACGTTTCCGTACTTAACAAATCCACCTGCGGGAGTAATATCTTTACCATCAACACCGAGTTTCATAACTCTCTTGTTATATTCAGTCCTTCTGAAATAACCTAGCTGACCATATCGTGGAATATTCCATCTAAGTCTTGCAGGTGTCCATGGACCAATAGAACCGACCTTTCTTGGACCATCTTTTGTCTTGTGTGATAATTTTGTGATTCCATGTCTTTTTACAACACCTTGGAATCCTTTACCTTTTGTTATACCAACAACATCTACATAAGCACCTTCTTTTGTGAAATCTTCTACTTGCATTTCATTGCCAAGTTTATCAGAAGCCCATTTAAATGCCTCTTTTGCAGATTTTGCACCAATATTGATCTCATAGATCTCTGGTTTCTTGTTTGGAATACCAGTTAAATCGGGTTGAGTGTGTACTAATGCACGGATCTCAAAAACTTCATCAATAGATTCTTCCATTTTCTTCAGTTGTTCATCAACATTCTCGAATTTGGGGAATCTTTTCACACGTTTAAGATGTTTGCTGGGGCTGTTTGTCATGACATCGGCCAATATTTTCAATCCATATGGTGTCATCTTGTAGGTACGAATACCAAAGAGGATCACAGGTGGAGTTTCAAGAACGGTAACAGCAGTGATTCTCTGAATATTCTTCACATGAGATCTGTTGTTATCTTCTCTGTATATTACCCTACTCATTCCAGCCTTAATTGATGGATAGCCAAGTAGTTTAGGCTCTCCTTCATATTTTGGGAACGCTCTCACTCTTGGCTTACTGGATGAAGATTTCATTCTTCTATATCCCAGTGAGCTTCTACGTGGAGCTCTGTAATTACGTCTTGTTATAATTATTCACCTTCTAGAGGCCTCACGGGCATCTACTCAACAAGTATATATTGTTGGTTGATAGGCCATTGAGGCATAGTTGCATATCGATCGATAGGGTAATCTTATATAATATTTCATTTACTGCGCGTAGAAAATTAATTGATATAATATGGAAGAAAAAATGAATTTAGATCAATCTGATTTTATCTAGGAATATTTTTATTTTCAGTGAATATTGGTGACTATGAAAAAATATGCATTGATAGGTGCAATAATATTCTTGATAGTCCCATTTTCATATATACACATTGTGGGAAATAGCTTTGAACAAACTACTTTCATTGGGTATGTCTATACCAGTTCTGAGGGGAAATTTCTATTTTTTGAGGATTCAGGTACTGAGACTTTCTCATTCTCATGGTTAGAGGATGATGGATACTATAACAGAGTTTTTGGTAATATGTGGATACTAGGAGTGCTTTCATTGCTTATCTTAATTGCATCAGTTGTATTTGCAATACTAGATGACAAAAAGAAACCAAGATCTGCATTGTTGTTGATAGCAGCAGGAATTATCAATATTTTCCTGAGATTATCTGTTCTTGGTGATGATGACCTTAGTTTTTATTCTGAGAGATCCAACCTATTTGGAGAATACACATATCTTGAAATCCCATATGGTGCAATAATTGCAATAATATTTGCAATATTTGAATTAAAGGAGAAATAATAGCTTTATTGAATTTATTTACTAAATCTATCAATAAATTCATTCCAAGTAAGTATATCTACTCCGATTTTTAATGCTTTCTCAATTTTAGTACCACCAGGATTATTACCTGCAACTAAGTAATTCAGATTTTTGCTGATTGACTTGGACCATTCAAATCCAAGATCTTTTACTTTTTTCTCAATCTCTTTTTTGTTGAAACCATCTACTTTACCAGTTACATACACTTTTCCTCTAGTCTCTCTAGGTTCTTCTGAGATCTTGTTATATTTTATCTTGAAATTTCTAAGTAGTACCCTGTCAACAATACTGAGATCATTAATGCCTTCAAGTATGTATTTTGCAGTTATGTCAGATATACCCTCAATTGATGTTAAGGTCTCAATACTGCTATTTTGTAATTCATCAAGAGTGTTGAAATGTTTTGCCAGATCTTTACCAAGTGATCTTCCAAGCTGTTCAATACCCAATGCAGATAAAAATGTACCAAAATCTAAATTACGAGTGTCATCTATATTTTTGTATACCTTGATACCATTTTTACCCAGTATATCAACTAATTTCTCCTCAGTAAGATCCTTTGAATATAAATCAGAGAAATGTGTAACTATTCCCTCATCAAATAACTTCTCAAGTGATTTTGGGCCAAGCCCTTTGATATCCACCACATCAATCCAATGCGATAAACTTCTCAATTCTCTCTCTTTGCATTTTGTCCCTGTACAAACTAGATTTACTCCTTTTTTAACTGCATGAGCACCACAAGAAGGGCATTTATTGGGAAGTAAAACAAATTTATCTCCTTTCTCAACAACTTCCAAGATCTTAGGTATGACATCACCAGACCTCTCAATATATACCTTGTCACCAATTGCAATCTCTCGTTCAATAATGAAATCTGCATTGTGTAATGTACATCTCCTTATTTCAGCACCTGCAAGACCCACCGGATCAACCTCTGCAACAGGTGTCAACACTCCAGTTCTACCGACTTGCCATATGATATTATTAATAGTTGTAATAGTACCTTTGCTTTTGAATTTCAGTGCTATCTGCCATTTAGGATGATGAGAGGTACTACCTGCTTTTTTTCTATCTGCTGCATCATTATACTTGTACATCACTCCATCCAATTCATAGTCTAATGTATCTCGTTTCTCCTCTACCTCTCTAAAGGCATTCATGATTACCTGCTCATCAACATTTGTTAACTTCTTTATATCTGCAGTTTTGAAACCCCATTCTCGTATCAATTCCATCATCTCATCGAGTGCAAGTGAATCATCCACTCCATCCAACCACCATGCCATGAAACTTAATTTTCGCTCTTTGAGTAGACTAGAATCTTTCTTCTTCAATGTACCCGTAGCTAGATTTCTAGGGCTGGAGTAGTCCAGATTATCTTTTTTAAGACGATTGAATTCTGAGATCTCCATGAATACCTCTCCACGAATATTCACCCTATCTTTAATTGGGATTATTTTTGGAATGTCATCAATATAATATACAGAGAATGTCACATCATCACCAAATTGTCCATTACCACGGGTAGCAGCCTGCACTAATTTTCCATCATCATATATAATAGATAATGATAACCCATCTAATTTGTATCCAAAATAAAGATCCTTTCCATCACTATCATTAAACCATTTAACTACCTCTTTTATATCCGTAGCTTTTTTACACGATAGCATCGGTGGATTATGTGCAATTTTACCATCGACAGGTGTACCTACAAGATGCAGAACTGGATTATCAGGATTAATACCTTTTAGTTCCTCTTCCAAGCTATCATATGCCTCATCAGAAATCAAAGGTTCACCTGAATAATATGCTTTTTTATATTTTATAATTAAATCTTCCAATTCTTTTTCCCTACTCATTCTAATTTCACCAAATTATTATACTACCTAGCAATATTCCAATAATTATTACTCTTTAAATATATTTTTCAGAGTGAGACTATATTAAAAATGAATTTTCCTATTATTTATTGTATCTCAATTCTTTTACATTCTATTTGCAAGTTCAATTCTGGGTGCAATACCCAAAGACATCAGTTCCTGAAGTAACAGTTTGAATGCATAGGAGATAGTGATCTTGGTGATCTTTGTCTCATCTCTGCACACAGAACATGTTTCCTTATCAATTCGTGAGTTGTGCTGTGCTATGAAACCACAATTCTCACAG
>JAJRQD010000122.1 GCA_024280435.1 archaeon
AACAGTGATGATACAAATATTGATAGTCTCAATTATGAACAGATAGCACAGGCTGCAATGGTGATGTTTGGAATTGGAATATCAGCAGTAAGTATATTTGTTATCAGAATGTTTGTACAGAATAAGTTTGGTAAAAATTAAAAATAATTGATATAAATTCTATAAAACCATATAATAATGGCTGTATAAGTTACCTATATCGTTTTTTATAAAATGATAGTTATATATATGAAAAAGATAAATTAGTTTAACTGGGCTTTACTGATAGTTCAAATGTATTTTTATATCTATTCAAATATAATTTATATGAATGGATATACCTAACATCTTACCTCTGTTTGCAATTGAAAATCTAGTAGTATTTCCTGGTGTATTATATCCATTGCATATTTTTGAGCCCAAATATAAACAGATGATGATATATCTGACAAGACTTCCCGAAGAGAAGAGATATTTTGTTCTCTCGACAATTATTGGCGATAAAAAAGATAAATTTGGTAATTCACTAGTTCATGATAGAGGAGTAATTTGTAAACTATTTGAATATAGTACCCTGCCAGATGGGAGATACAATATAATTGCTGATACTATTGCAGTAACAAAAATCGATGAGATAAATTATATAACTATTAGAACTCTTTACAGGCAGACAAATCTACAAATTATTGAAGAAAACTGGGATATTAAAAATCCAGATATTTACATTACTAGAATTCTTGAGGCACTAGATTCATTTCAGAAAAAATATAATGTGGAATTCCAGAAATTTAATAGTAATGATATAGGACAATTAACAAATATGATTTGCCATTTAATTCCTCTAATGAGTGCAGATAAGATAAAACTACTTGCTAAAACACCTGTTGAGAGAATAGAACTGTTAATATCATTGCTGCACAATCCCTTCATATATGTGAAATTCAAACCGAAACCATATAAAATACATAATTAAATCTATTTCAGAAAATAATGTTTGATATGGCTCATTCAGCACTGAATTCATTGTCAAATATCTCTTTAATTTCAGTGCATGAACCTGGAGTTATCTCATTGATCAATTCTCTCCAAAGATTACTGGCTTTTATTAGATCTTTTTCTAGATATTTACCAAATCCATAAATATGAAGTGCCAACCATGGTTTTCCATTCTCATCTTTTTTCGGATGACTCTTATAATAGAATTGGGGATACTTTTGCTGTAATTTTTCAGTAATTGGTAAAATTTTTGGTTCAGTGAATCCATATGCATTGAATCCTCTTTCAACCATACCAATATCTGTATATTTAGACTTTAGAAATGGAATAATCTCTTCATTAAGTATGGCTAACATCTCTTCTGGAACACCTGGGACAGAGAACCAGTAATTGTTATCAACTTCTGTGATCACTCCGGGTGCTGCACCCACTGAATTTTTCAGTGCAATAGATCCTTCAGGTAAAGTTACAAATTTTAATCTTATGCCATCAATCTTTGAATTATATTTTGATTCTAGTAATTTTACTGCTTTTTGTTGATTTTCAATTCTCTGTCTAGATATTCTGATATGCATTTTAACTGAATATCATCATGAGTGAGCCCTAATCCTCCACAAATCAGCAGTACATCCGGTGAACGATCCTGTATATGTTTCAACATCTTCAATATCTCCATTTTTTCATCTCTGATGACATAATGATTTGTAACAACAAAACCAAGTTTTGTTAATTCTAAAGATATACTGGCTGCATTTGTATTGATAACTCTTCCAATTAATAATTCATTACCTAGACACAATAATTCAGCTTTTCTCACGAATTACAATTCATTTAAATGAATATAGCTTTGATGATCTTATCTAGTATATTAAGTCAAATATTATTTAATATATTTTAAATGAACATCTACATGCAGATGCATAGACTGATCTTGGAGAGCCACATTTTTTGCAATGTCTAATAATTGGTTGGCTTATCTGTTGCATACCCATGTACTGATTCATAGAAACATTTGTCTGTCCAATATTAGTGTCTAATAGGTTTTTTCCAGGTCTTGGTTTACTTTTCTTGAATTTAATATAACCAATTGCGATATTTGCTTTTGATCTGAGAAATAATCCATAAAGTATAAGGACAAATCCAGTGAGATAGTAGAATAGAAAGATACATCCACAAATTATACAGATAGAGGATGCTTTTTTCATATTTTCCGGGGATGAGAATAGTTGCATGTTTAATTTTATGTCTATTATGTATTTAAGAGTTTTTCAGAGATAATGAAGTGAACTGAGTATTGAGATAGAATTTTGTGCAGATCAATAAATATATAAGTGTCTGAATGATATTTTATGAGTAATTATATCAATTAATTTATTTTTTAAGGAATATATCCTGTATATTACCAAAATTATAATTGCTAAATAAATATAATTTATATATTAATTTGATGCACGATATCACATAAGAAATAATTATTATTTGATGATTTATCCTTTGATAGACGGATAATTATAAAATTGATATTGAATATTTATCTATTATGGATCAGTATCCTTTCTTAAATAATGAGGATGAATTGAAAAAAGATCCAGACACCATGATAAAAATAATTAAATCATTATTTATTCGAGTTCAAACATTAGAGGATGAATTGGAATTAATAAAATCACAGAACCATGATATACAACTTATAAATTCAAAAGGTGGTAGTAGAAAAGGCAAAACTGGAATGACATGGAGTAAAAAAGAGCCTGATCAGATATTACATAATTATGTAGAAAAATGTATATCCTGTGGAAATATAGCAGCAAAAACTACTCAGAAAATAAGTTATTCCAAAAGAATTATGGAAATGCCAAGTATTGCGAACATAATACTTCAAGAGGTTCATATTCATAAATTCAGATGTGATAAATGTGGTAAAATCACCCAGGCGAAGGGTACCACATTGAAAGGTACGTCTCTGGGTCCTAGATTTTTGGCTTACCTGACAAATATTAGATATATGACATGTGATAGTTTTGAGAATCTAGCCCAGGTAATTTTAGTTTCTACTGGTGTTAAACCATCTCAGACATCACTTAATCGTGGATTGGCAAAAGTAAGTGAGATACTGGTTAATTATGCAGAGGAGAATGCACGAAAAGTGATGAATTCAGATTGGATCAGTATTTATCATACAGGCTTATTATCTTCTGGAAATAAAAAGAATCTAGGTATATGGATTTATCAGAGTAAAGATGATGTATATTTCAACTTGGTATTAAGTAATGAGAATACTTTCTCACCACTTGATTTTGTAAAAAAACACAATAATCGTATTCCAATTGTCATAGTGGAAAATAATGAATATAACTTCAATACTGTGCAATTATGCTGGAGCAATTTAATTAATAGAATAAAATATCTGGATGATAAACAGCTAGAAAATGATATACTGGATCTTTACAATCTTATAGGATCAATATCCAAAGATGAATTTATTATGGAATACAATAAAATTTTGGGAACCAAGTACTCTAAAAATACAATAGAGATAATCAATCATTTGAGGAGGGAAATGGAGAACTATCTTAGATTTCTAGATCACCCTGGAATGCCTCATTCAATTGATAGGGCGAAGGAAATAATTACCTCAGTATTGTTTAACAAAACCAAAATGAGAATACTGAGAAATAAAGGTATGGTGAGGCAATACTGTACAATAATTAATGTACTTAGTAATTGGGATCTTAAAAATATAGAAATAATTAATAGTTTAACAGATATTATAACTAAAAACACGCAACAGACAATATTACTCTGAATCAATTGGATCTGTGAATTTAATCCATAATTTTGGAATTAATACAACAGGTAGGAATATAACTATGATAATTGGTCCATAGTACATCATTGAGAACTCTCCTTTCAATTCAGTGATCAATGCAGCCAGTGGTACCTCATATATCAGTACTATCAATGAAGACGCAATTATCATGAGTCTAACTTTTTCCTTAGGGAAGAATAAAACAGCATAAGTTGCAATTAATAATGTTATACCTGCAATCCAACCCAATCTCTGAACTAGGGTGTACAGATGTATCTGATTCCATAGTTCACTTGTTGCAGGTAATGATGCATATTCATCTGGATTCTCTATCTTATGCATTGTTTTGATGAACATATTTGTTGCGGAAGTTCCACTCATAAATGTAGTCACAGCGGCCATTCCAAGAAACATAGATAAAATTATCCTTCCCCAGCTGATCTTTACTACCAACCAGCAATTAATTGTGAATAGCATAAAAGCAGGCATGAAAATAAAAAGATACTCTGGAAATATACCAATATCCATAGCTGGAATTAATGGCCAGAAAGAGAATTTAAGTATAAATACACTCCCAAGTATCAATAATTTGGATGCCCATGTTTCTTTATTGTAGAATCCATATGCTGCAAATAGAGACATGACTCCTCCAAGTATCATCATATCTGTATAGAATGGCATAAACCATCCAATTATATCCTCACAACCTACGGGACAGATTTTCTTCTCCTCAGCAATATACAATCCATAATTCCTGAGAAATAGTGCTGCTGCCACTCCCATACCAAGAATAGCTCCAAGTATTCCTGTTATCATACCTAGTACATAATTAGGTTCTTTTTCCTCTTTTAAAGAATTTTTAACGGTTTCATTCATTTTTTAATCACTAGCATTATAGCAAATGAATTATTTTTGATATATTATATATACTTATTTCATTTAAAATCATATTCGATAATAAAATATAGCATTAAAACATATTTTATCATTATTTTTGGTATTTTGCAATATAATTTCAATATTTTTTCTGATTAATTTATCACCCTTTAAAATACAGAAAAATATGATAATTAACCTGTTTATTATGATGTAATTA
>JAJRQD010000123.1 GCA_024280435.1 archaeon
AGATAAATTCACATAATAAAATATATCATGATACAAAACAATTCTTGGTATATTTTTAAGACCCAAATCACTTAAATTCAGATAGAACTTACCTTCTGAGGTCCAAACACGATTATTCAGCGCTCTTTCATCCAAATACACACCAGCAGAACAGAGATCAACATTAACCAACTTTATTATCTCAGAAATTGAATTCACTGATGTTAGTAAAATTAATTATTTATTTATAGATATGTTCGTGATTTTGTAAATTATGTCAAATTATTAGAATTTATTCGATTATATCTGAGTATTGCATTCTTGATAACTTTGAAACCTACTGACCAGATCTCACTACCAAGCATGCCCATCAGAATTATACCCATAATGAATACAACTGTTGTAGTCAATAATCTATGAACGATGAGTATCTGTATAGTGAAGATATTGATTGCTATGAATGCCACTGTTAAACCTATAACATCCAATACTAATTGATGATAATTAACCGTATAGAATCTAAATGTTGTATCTGTTTTTATTGCTACTTTTTCAACTTGATTTAGAAATGAGAACAATAATACTATTGCAATCATAATATAGAGATTATTTTTCAGTGATACATTATATGTGAAATATAATTCAGCGATCTTAATCACATAATTAAATAATAAGGCAAAAATAATTATTAATATCGGTAATTTATCAATAACATCAGAATATGGTACTCTATTAGTTGTAGTTCTTATATTCAATGGTCCTGGCCTGTATATGGAGTATAATGCAATAATAAAGAATACTAGCAGAAATAAATTATGATAATTATTGTGAGCAAGAAACAGTGTAATTGTTGCATCTATTACCCAGAAAACAGAGATAATGGAAAATATTGATAAAATAAACATTGTCCAGTATGTAATTGTAGGTTTTCTAATTCTATATTCAGGATCAAGTAGTCTGGTGAAATATTGATTTATCATCGCACCAATTCTAATATTCAATGATTTATCTGGATTACCGGGTGTGAAAGCAAGTATAATAAAAGGTATCAACATAGTAAGGTAGTACTTGAAAATACCTCTGGCAATTGTAGCATGTGTGATGGTGTAGAATGCTGCAAAAAATTTGTAATAATATTTGTGATCTTTCTCAAAATAGTCATATGCAGTGAATGCAATCCATCCGAGTACTAGAATTGATAATGCAAATAAAACATGTGAATTAACCAGTGTGAAAATCATCTCTGAGAATGCAGATGGATTTGTCGGAATTGTACCCTCATTTCCCACACATACATCCATCAAACCTCCATGTACAAGATTTGTTGCCTCTCCATTGCGAGGACATGTTAACTGGTTTTTTCCACCACCGGCAAGGAATAATCTGTATACATATGAATATGGATCAAATACAATCCATGGTATTGATAAAATTAACATATCAAAAATATACATGAATATGAATCCAATACCTCTGAAAATACCATATCTTCTCATCATCCATAGCCCCATGGGAAATGCCATTAGCAATGGAAATTGTTTTGTCATAGTTGAGGCAGCCAGGAAAAATAAACCACGATTATCTTTTCTCTCGAGAAAATAATATACTGATACAAGTGCGAGAAATGTCATTAATGGTGCATTAAGTCCTCTTATACCAGCATAGAACAATGCAATGGGTGAGAAAGAACCTAGTACTGCAACAAATAGTGCAATTACATTACCAGATACTCTTTTTGCCAGTAGATATACCATAACGTATGATAAAGAATCAAATACTACATTACTCACTACAATCGAATCATAGGCACTCAAACCAAAGAAATATGAACCAAATGCAATACTGTATATATACAGAGGTCCATAAACATATCCACCTATATGATCTCCCTCTACCCTGCTTCCAGAATAAGGATTCCATCCATCAAGTAAGTTGTTAACATAGTCAATATAGTAGTAGCTAAAATCACTGTATCCTTCCAAGTCCACTTGAACTCCAGCTGCTAGACCGGTATAGGCCCCAATACCCAATGTGTCATCATCTGTGAGTACTAAATTGAAAATACTATCACCATAACTATTGATAAACACATCTCTTACATAATATCTGATGAATACAGCAACTCCAAATACAAATAACATTGCTAATAAATCTGTCAATCTATCAGCCTGTAATGATTTTTCCACCTTATATTGTCTAGGAACAACTCTTAATGTATCCAGTAATTTATTAGAACTGGATTTTTTTCTCTTTGAAACAGACACCTAATATTTACAAAAATATGAGCATTTATAATCTATTTACTAGCCTAGTAAATTATTTATTTTTAATCTCATTAAGAATTGCTTTGAACTGATTGAGTGTAATCTCATAATTATTATTAGGCCATAGTTTATCCTCTGTATTAATGACATAATGTGCCAAAGCCATAAGCCTTCCCAATCCATAACCTAATTCTTTATCATCTCTCATATTGAAACGAGATCTATCATTTGCCATTGCTAGATCCTCAACTCCTTTTGCACCTCTAGCACTTGATTCAGCTTTTCTATCTGCATTTAACAATCTAGAATGTCTTGTTCCAGCAGATGCATGGAATGAGATCATAAAGAAATTTTCTTCTCCAACTGCACTTACTAGATAATCCACCTCACTCTGGGCTTTCACCCCAGACATGAATATAATTGCATCATCTCCAAGTGTCTCCTTTGCATATTCTAAAGCTTTCTCTGTAAAATAACTATCAGATTTTGCTTTGCATTCTCCAGCTATCTTGACAATATTTTCAGGAGTTGCTTCCAAACCAGCCTCCTCTACTGCCTTGTAAACAAATGTACCTGTCTCAAATAAAGGGATATTCATCTCCTCAGTTACATCTTTTGCATGTGTTGTCTTACCAGATAATGGCAATCCAAGCATTACTATAACTTTCATTACAAACGTATTTTTATATATAAGCTTTTTAAAATTTTGAAATTGATCTAATCATTAGTTTATCTTATTGAAAAATATGCAAAATCTAATCTTAGATTAATTATTTGTAAACTATATTTAATTTACTTATTAATAATCCGGATAGATAATATAGCCAGTCTTTCCCTCAAAATCCAGATCCAGATCCGTGGATTGTTTGCCAAATTGCTTGAGAGTTTCAATAGCTCCCAATCTATTCAGAGGTTTATTATTATTACCACATTGATAACTGTATGTACACCTTGGACATCCATCTTCCTGCCCACAGGGGCAATCCTGCATTATTTTCAATGATCGGTCTATACCTTTG
>JAJRQD010000124.1 GCA_024280435.1 archaeon
TACCAATACGCCAAAACTAGATGCTGATGAGAATGTTGTGGGATGTTATCCAATAGTCTATGATGTATTCAATATTGCTGAGAAAATAGGTTGGAAATATTATACTGAGATAATATGGAATAAGACATCTGCATCCTATGAGGATGATTGCATATATCCGCCAGCACCTATCTCGATACCTGTAAATCATCATGATATGATCTGCGTGTGGAGAAAGCATGGTAGTCCTGATGCATATGGCACTCATATTGTATACCCATCTGTATGGACCTTACCTTCTGCAGGTCCAATATCTGAATATAATGCAGTGTACAATTCATTTCCAAATTCTCTTGTGACACGCTGTCTTGAGTTATTCAGTGTGGAGGGTGATATTGTACTTGATCCATATGCAGGTTCTGGACAGGTGGTAAGAATAGCCATTCAGAATAATCGACAGGCATTTGGATCTGAGATTGATATTAGATGGAGATACCTATGGAATGATATATCTTCTTGATTTTAATCTGTCATTTATGCGAGTATAAATAGTAAGTGTTTTTATTTAAAATAATATCTAATATTCTAATGAGTTATTCTGAAGTAGATGGCATCACAGATCTATCAAATGTATCCGAAAGAGAGGATTTCATAGATAAAATATCTGAGATGCTTGAGGGATCAGTAATAAGGGGATACAAAAATTCAGATAATAAAATTGTATTTGACATAAACAGGAAGCAGAATGATATCTATTATGATTCTGAGATACAGATCAGGCAGATAGATAATTTTTATTTCAGAAGATTTGAAACTGGGATGATGAGAAAAGGCCTGCACAATATCAATCGTCTGCATCTTGGGGAAAATATGGTGGAGCATATCTCATCAATCAATTACTGGAAACATGCAATGTCTGGGCAGGATGGTATCCAGATAGTTTGCTATTCTGGAAAAATGCTACGCTTTGTGGGTAAGTCTCTGGAATTTGAGATAGAGGATGGAAATGAGGTGTACAATGAATATCCCACTCCTGAAAAAATAGAGACCCCTTTGACAAAGCTCTTGTATTATTCAGATACCATGATTAAAAAATCAAAGGCTCTTGTTAAGAAAATACGTGCAATAAAGATCAATTATGATGTCAGGGATAATGAATTTGAGAAGACGCTCACACAGATAAAAGAAGAAAGAATGGGCATGATCACAGATGAATTCAAGGAATTTGTTGAGATAGAGGAGAATGATGATCTCACGGAGGAACAGCAGAGAGTAGCTGATGAGATACTTGATAGGATAAAAAGAGAGAATGAAGATTATAAGAATAAAAATCCAAAGGAATATTTTGATATCTATGAATTCTGACTTTTTGCTGTGTTGTTTATTGAATAATTGATATTTATTACTGATATAGGAAAATTATTTTAATTCAGATTGTGCAAATTGAATTTATGTCTGGTTACAGTGGAAAATTTCTTGAGGTAAATCTAAATACTGGAGAAATATCCAATTATGAATATCCAACAGAATGGCAAAAGGAATATATTGGTGGTAGAGGGTTCACGACCAAGTATCTTTTTGAAAATCTAACACCTGGAACTGACCCATTGGGTCCTGATAATATACTGCTATTTGCAATTGGTCCACTATCTGGACTATCATTACCATCTTCCAGCAAGATGATAGTGGCAACAAAATCTCCATTGACTGGTGGTTATGGTGATGGTAATCTTGGAACCCGTGCATCTCCCCAGTTGAAAAAAGCAGGATATGATGGGATTATTGTCAAAGGCAAGGCAGATAAACCTGTATTTCTTGAGATAATCAATGATAAGGCAGTACTGCATGGTGCAGAGGAGATCTGGGGTAAAGGTACCTATGATACAGAGAAGTATCTGATTGATAAGTACAATAGAAATGCAGGCTTTCTGTCTATTGGACAGGCAGGTGAGAACCTTGTCAAGTATGCAACTGTCAGATCACAAGAGGGTAGATCTGGTGGTAGACCTGGCGTAGGTACTGTGATGGGTTCCAAAAATCTGAAGGCGATTGTAGTGATTGGAGACCAGGAGTTACCAATTGCAAATCCAGATATTGTCAGGAAAATGGGTTCAGATGGTTACAAACAGGTGAAGAAGGCAGATTTCTATGATGGATGGATGAGACAGGGTACCACTCTTATTCTTGATTGGTGTCAGGAGACCTCCACATTACCCACACGTAATTTTCAAGAGGGAACATTTGAGGGAAGCAAAGGTGTGGATGCAGTAAAATTGCATGAATCCATGACTGAGAGATATGGATGTCCAAGATGTAATATGCAATGTGGTATTGTGATCGAGGATGACAAGGGTAGAGCTTCTGAACTTGACTATGAGAATATAGGTATGCTTGGCCCAAATCTGGGTATTGATAATCTTGCCAAAGTAGGTGTACTGAACTATATGGCAGATGATTATGGTCTGGATACAATTTCTCTGGGATCTGTACTGGGAATGACAGCAGAGGCATCTGATAAGGGTGCAATTGATGAGAAATTCTCATTCAATCAGTATGAGAAAGCAATTGATATGATTGATAGAATTGCATTTGCAAAGGATGATCTTGGTAGATTGCTGGGTCAGGGAACTAGAATAATGTCTGAGACATGGGGTGGAGATGCGATAAACTGGGCAATACAGGTAAAGGGTCTTGAGTGTTCTGCATACAATGCCTTCACAATACCCGGTATGGCACTGAGTTTTGGTACCTCTCCAATTGGTGCACATCATAAGGATGCATGGGTGATTGCCTGGGAGATCTCTGAGAGTAATCGTGATGCATACTCACCTGATAAGGCAGATAAGGTGATTGAATTGCAGCGTATCCGGGGTGGTATGTTTGAGAGTCTGGTAACATGTAGATTCCCATGGATAGAGCTGGGTTATGATCTTGAGAACTATCCAGAGTATCTGAAAAATGTTACGGGTAGTGATCATTGGTCTATTGACGAGGTATTCAATGTATCTGACAGAATATATGCACTGATTCGTGCTTTCTGGGTAAGAGAATACATTGCAGATGGTAAAACATGGGATCGAACTATGGATCATCCACCTGTAAGATGGTTCAATGAGGTACTCAAAGGTGATGGTCCATTTGCAGGTAAGAACCTCAATAGGGATGAATATGATGTATTACTCAATCATTATTATGATAAAAGAGGCTGGGATCACAATGGTATTCCCACAAAGGCAACTTTTGAGAGATTAGGACTTTCAGATGTGGCTTCAGATCTATCCAAAATAGTTAAGATTGTATAGAATTCACACTGCTATCCGCCACCAACAACAGGCAGTATTTTAACAATATCATCATTTTTCACAGGTGCATCCATTTTGGCACCTTTGTCATTAATCAAAACTATTAATCTCTCATCTTTCACATCATCAAATGAGATAAGATCTCTTACAGTGGTGGGTTTATCTATTTCAATCTCTTTCTCATAGAATCCTGCTTTATTTCTGAGGTGACTAACAATTATTAATTTCACAAATATGAGACATGATGATTGGTATAAATAATCTTTGCTTAGTGATTGATTTTGAAATATTTGTGTAGAATAAATCAATCTTAATCTAGTCAATTTAGAGAATCATTTATTTATATTCAAAGAAGTTTGAGATTATAAATGTTAAAACCAGAAGTACAGATTAATAGAATAATTGATGAGGTTTCCAAAGTTATAGTTGGAAAACGAGATGTGATGCAGCTTGTGCTCACTGGAATACTTGCAGATGGGCATATTCTATTTCATGATGTACCTGGGAATGCCAAAACTACTATGGCAAAGGCTTTCTCAATGGTGATGGGGCTTGAATTCAATAGAATATCATTTACACCCGATCTCTTACCCAATGATATACTGGGTGTATCAATCTACAATATGAAGGTGAATGAATTTGAATTCAAGAAAGGACCATTGCATACAAGTATTCTACTTGCTGATGAGATCAATCGTGCAAGTCCCAAGACTCAATCTGCACTGTTAGAGGCTATGCAGGAGAAACAAGTCACAATAGATGGAATTGAACACAAATTGGGTCCTCCTTTCATAGTAATGGCCACTGAGAATCCACTGGAATACGAGGGTACTTTCCCACTTCCAGAAGCTCAGCTGGATAGATTTCTGATCAAAACAAGTGTTGGTTATCCAGATACTGTTGATGATGAAATTGCTATTCTCACACGTAGAATCGGACGTAAGCAGGAAAGTTTCTCATTAAATGCAGTGATAACTAACGATGAATTCATTGCACTGCAAAAAGAGGTTGAGAATGTAAATATTGATACGGCTATTCTTGAATACATTACAAAGCTTATCCGAATAACAAGGGAGGATAAGAAGATTGCAGTGGGTGCATCTCCCAGAGGATCATTGGGTCTAGTTCTTGCTTCCAGAGCTTGGGCACTAATTCATGGGAGAGATTTTGTTAATCCAAAGGATATACAGGATATGTTCATCCCAGTCATTGCACACAGAATAATTCTTAAATCCGGTGATTTACTGTCTGGATTGTCTCCTGAGGCTGTATTGAGAGATATTCTTGAAAGTGTTCCAGCTCCAAGATTGGAATGAGTTAATATGGAACTGACAGAACAAATTATCAGACCATATTGGATGGTTATGATCTCATTACTGGTGGCTTTATTAACTGCAAATCCAGTCTGGCTTGTTGTTCCTGTGATAGTGGCATTTTCCACTATAATTCGATATCGACAGAGTGATAATGAATTACCAATAATTTCAGTTCATCGTTCAATCAATGGAAAACGATACAAAGAGAATGATATAATCAAAGTTACAATCAAGATTGTAAATCATAGTAATATTGTGTTTAGGGGTGAATTATTTGATCTCTTGCCTTCAGAAACATTTATTATGGAGGGGAATAATATATTTCTGCTTCACATTAATCCTGGAGAGGAGTTGTATCTCAAGTATTCCATCAGTTTCTCTGTAAGAGGTCAGTATTTCATTGGAAATGCAAAAACCAGATATCATACGGATGGAGAATTGCATCATGAGGTCATAGAGCATAAAGAGCTTACAGAGGTACTGATTATACCTATACCTGAGCAAATAACACGGTATAATATACCACCTCAGTTTCTGAGAAATATTGGTGGTTCATTCAGATCCAAAATGGTTGGAGATGGTGTAAATTTCACAGGTATCAGAGAATATCAGATAGGTGATAGTTTCAGGAGGATTAATTGGAAACAAACTGCAAAACAGGGTACATTGTTCTCAAATGAGTTTGAGATCAACAGGGCCAGTAATTTCATACTGGTTCTTGATCTAACTGAAGAGGATAATGATATTGCGGATAATTCAGTCAGAGTTGCACTGGGCTTGGCCACATATCTTATGAATTACAGGTGTAAAATCGGTATGATAACCATAGCTGAATATGTGCATGTTATTCCAATCAAAGCAGGAAAGCGACATATAATTGAGATGACTGAACATCTGACAAAAATAAAATCAATATCCAAAATACAGAATCTTGATCTGATTAAGAACCGTATCAAAGAGGGGGTTAAGAAAATATCTGGTGATAAGAATGAAATAATACTGTTCTCATCATTGAATGCTCTGGAGAAGACAATAATGATAACTGATTTTCTCAATCACAAGGGTGATATTACCATATTATCGCCAACTGGAGTGGCAGAACGTACAAAAGATAATTCTATATTTCGGCTTGCAAATAATATGATAGATATAAGAAACACAGTGGTATCGAATTATCTGTCTATGAATAATATAAAGATTCACCACTGGGTACCTAATTTACCATTTGATGATTCATCCAAAGAATGGAGGTACAGAAATTGAGTAAAGCCTTAGATGATTATTATATGATGATTGAGAGGATAGGTAGACTATACAAATACACAATGATACTACAGGGTGTAATTGCAGGTCTTTGGATAATTATTCTAGGAGTGATTGATCTATTTGTGAATAGTAATACTTATTGGATAACAATAGCTATTTTCTTTGGATTATATGTGGGCATTGTTGTCCATGTACTATCCACACGATCAAAATCAAGAGGAATTAATTTCTACAGATTAACCATGATTATTTCTTTAATTATATCAAATAATTATTTTTCTCAATTTCTATTGGTAACCATTATGATATTCACAGTAGTATTTCTTTTTCAACAGGCATTGGAGATATTGACGGTTAGGATCGATAGATCATCTCTATTCTCCTCTACTTATAATTTTGACAATACCAATAATGATATTCTGAGTTACAATATGAGATATATTAGTGATAGATTATCATGGATATTCTCAACACACCTGATGCTTGTGATTATTGTCATAGTCATGCTGATTTTGGTTGAGGTATTCTCATTACTTCAATCGATAAACAATGAATTCACTCAATATTTCACCTTTTTCACAATATTTTTATTAATGGTGCTAATAATTTTAAAGATGTATCTACCGGAGATAAAAAATATTGATAACATTGAGACAACTAATTGAACAATTAGTAGATCGGGCATTGGAAGAAGGAATAATAACAACTGATGAAGTAACTGAATTGGATACAATAGAGATAGATGAGAATAAGATTGGTGGGATCATGATGTCTAATTTCGCAGATGATGTCTATGAGATTGTACAGAAAATATTCTCAAATTTATCTGAAGTGATTATTAGGAAAAACAAAGCATTGATATTGAAAAATCTCAATAATGGTAAAATAATATGGGATCTTTTATTCTCATCTTTCTTGCCAAATATATCAAAAAATAAATTTGTATTCAAGATAAATGTACTTATTGATGACAATACGATAATTGGAGATATGTTATCTGCATTTGATAATGTGTACTGTGTACGCACAAATGTGAATGAAGTTGCCACTGGATTGTGTCTGGGTACCAAGCATTTTTTGATTGATGGAGATGAGGTCTCCTTATTATCATTTGCCAAAAAGGATACTAATACATCTGCATGGGTGGAGAAAGGCTCATATATTGATATTCCATATAATGATGTGGTATCGTTTAATAATCATCTGAAGAGAACTGCTCAGAACCTATTGGCAAATTATTATGCAACTCATTAATTCCTAGAGAGTTAAACTAAATAACAGGATAAATTGAATTGGCTTGTGAATGATGAATTAATTACCGCAGAGGATTATTATTCTCTGAAAAAAGCAGTAGATATTCAAGTATCTGAAAAACACGTGGCTTGGGTTGAGAAACTACCTGATAAAAATAATAAAACATACAAATCAAATATTTTTGTACTTAACAAATCAAATGGGTCAATCAGACAGTATACAACCTCAGATAAGGATAGTCATCCAAGGTTCTCTCCAGAAGGCAATAGAATTGCATTCTTATCAAGTAGATCTGATAAATCACAGATATACATGATAGAGCTTGATGGAGGTGAGGCAACTTCATTAACAGCTATCAAATCTGGTGTAGTTGGATTTGCATGGTCTCCTGATGGTGAAAAAATCGCATTCAGTAGTAAAATTAAATTTGATGAGGATTTGGATAAAAAAGAGCTGTCAAATCTGGATATGAAGATTGAGAAATTAAGAGAAGAAGATGAGAATGTAAGAGAAAAAGATCCAAGAGTGATAAATAATTTTATCTATCGTTCTGGAACCTCTTATTTGTCAGAGAATAAATTCTCACAGATATTTATTGTCAATATCGATGATAAAGGGGTAAAACAACTATCCACAGGAGAATATCAGTATTCAATACCAAGATGGCTTGATGATAATAATGTTATCAGTACTGCAAAAAGAGAGCAACCATTATTCACATCAGATACTGCACAAGTAATTAAATTCAATATTGATAAGCAGGGACTTGGAGATGTATTAGTATCATTTAATGCCACTTATTTCCCACAGGCACCAGAAACAGCCTTTGGAAAAATATATCAGGCATATAATTATGATATTGGCAAACCCGGACAGAACACAATCTGGGGATTGATTGAAGGATCTGAATTGAAACCGATCAATCTGGATCTTGATAGATCTGTATCAAGTATTAAAATATTAGAAGATAAATTGATCTGCCTTGTTGAGGATACTGGTAAAGCCGATCTCAGATTATACAACAACGGTAATTTTGAAACTCTGATACGTCCAGATGCAAGTATTTTGGAATTTGATGGTGAATTAGATGATATATATTTTATAGGCACAGACCCAAAGCATCCCAGTGCAGTCTATAGGCTTAAAAATTCAGAAATATCTCTGATCAAGGA
>JAJRQD010000125.1 GCA_024280435.1 archaeon
GTAACCTCTTTCTTAGCAACTTTCTTAGCAGGTGCTTTCTTAGCAACCTTCTTAGCAGTCTTTTTCTTTGGTTTTGCAAGAAAATCATCCATAGTCATCTGTCCAGATCTCTTCATTGCTTTCTTTCTATTCTTAGCCTCTTCAAGTTCCTGCTTAGCCTCTGTCAATGCATCACTGTGTCCGGCTGATTTCAATCTATCAGCTCTTTCTTTGATCTGTTTGGGAATTCCAGTCTCAGGATCCAATTCTAGCCCAGAAAGATCTCCAGTTAAATATTTATTCTGTACAGTCTTCCAAAGATCTCCAAGATTGGGATCTGAAAGCTCTTCCAGAGGGAATTTGGTCTCTTTCAACCAGTATCCATCTGGTAATGTGATACCGGAACGCCTGATACTATCAGCCTGTCTTCTTGCAGTGCGTTCACCGACAATACCAAGACTGTTGGAATATGCAAGCCACCAGTGACCTGTATTATAATCTAGAATCAATAGGCTATCTATTTCCAATTCAGATAGTTTATCAGGCACCGTTGAGGGGTCTCCTCTCATTAAATCTACAATTTGCTGGTCAACCTCTTCAATAAAAAAGAAATCTCGCTCTGAGTGTTCATACTTGAAAAAATAGAACTCGTCTGACATGAATTATTTTATAATATTTTAAGATATAAGCATATCTTTCAATTTTGTTCTAATTGAATTATTTTGAAACTAAAATTGAGAAACAACTGATTTTTTAACGAGTAAACACACTAAACTAGAAGATTGATAAATTAGCTGTAAAGCTATCAATACTTTTACAATAACAGATATCATAAATTAGATAATGAGAAATGAATTCACTATAAAAAATGGTAAAGTATTGAATTATGATGGATATGATAGTGATTTTCATTATTTTCGTGAGGGAAGAGTGCTTACATTATATCTATTCATTCCCGGTACAAAACCAAAATCATTACAGATATTCATAGAAGGTAAGATAATCACATTCACAGTTTTTTTTATGAAAGATATTGTATCAATTGTTAAAAATAATCAATTGATAATAAAAGGTAAGCTTCCACTTGATGTATATGAGAATACTTATTCTGTGAATTATGAGAATGGTGTATATATTGTTAATTTAAGTATTAAAGTTTGATTATTCAGTTTTTCTTTTTAATAATACAATTATTGGAATTGCGATCAGTGAGATCTGGAAGGGTAGAAAAGAGATCTCTGAAGATTCTTCTTCGATCTGAGATACTTTTATAATTATTGTGTCCTCAATCATATTACCACCAATATCAACTAATTTCAGAGTTAATTCATATTGACCATCTCTAAGATTATTGAGAAAATTAAGATCAAGAGTATATGTTCCATCAAATCCTGTTGTTATTGATTCTATAACCCCAAGATTATCATATAACTCAAGTAATACTGGATTTGCCTCGGTATACATCCATGAGATAGATGCAGATGCATCAGCCTCTGTGAATGATTGATCATCCGGTGTCTGTGTGAATACGGGTGCAATCAGATCACTCCATGAAATTGTCAATGAATAACTTGCCTTATTACCACTTGTATCATAGATTATCAATTCTAGAATATCAACTTGATCCTGTGTACCAGTCAATGTGATTGATAGATCATCAACACCATTCCAATTTGATATATCTCTAGTAATCACTCCATTTAGCTTCATTACTAGTCTGTCAGGTAATTTCTCAGTAACTGCAAAAATAAAAGTCTGTGCAGAGCTAATATCATAGTTTGAGGATGCAGGACCTGTGATCACAGGGGCAGTTGTATCAACAATATGAATAATCTCTTCAAATGATAATGCAATTGTTGATGATGATACATTTAGTTCAACCACATAATTACCAACAGAATAATCAATGAATGTGTAATCAATTGCATTTCCATCCCAAGTGCCACTCTTCACCACAGTACCATTCACCTTGATTGAATAATCAAGTGCAGTAGCTGTGGTACCTGCATTCCAAGTCACTGTAAAACTGTCTGAGTACTCAATAGTTCTATCAGTTTTTGCCACAATATAAGTATCATGTGTGAAATTAACAGTTGTTGCAGGTTCAGATACAATATTTCCAGCTGCATCAGTTAGTTTTATAACAACCTCATGATTTCCGGGTACCAATGTGAATGTATTTATCGATAGAAGATAGTTATTTGTGTTCACAGTAACTGTATCAGTCTTGAATAGAACTCCATCTATGAATATTGACACTTCTGAAAGCATAAAATTATCAGTTATATCGATATCAATATCACTTATATCAGATATAGTAGCTGGTATATTATTCACCGTTAGCTGAGGTGCTGTGATATCCACTGTGAAATTCACCTGATCCTTGGCACTAACAACTGTATTGTAATTTGTCTCCACAATTGTCAGGTTATGAATTCCCTCGGATAATCCGGTCAGTGTATACCCAGAAGATTGATCGCCCATTGATACGCCATCAAGTATTATATCAGCAAGATTTGTGGTGGAATTGAACTCAACAAGTAAATCCACCTCATTTGTGTATTGATCATTTGATGGTTTGAAAATATCAACACTTGGAACAAAATTTGGATCAAGTACTGTAATAATTATCTCATCCTTTGCATTGTTA
>JAJRQD010000126.1 GCA_024280435.1 archaeon
CAACTCACATACTCGTTATGATAATAATATCAAAAATCATATCAATATTATATGCAATAGCTGTGGAGATATAATTGATTTTGAATCGGATAATCTCACTAGATTGAATAGATTACTACTTGAAGAGATAGGTGGTGAAATCACTGCCCAGAGATTTGATGTTTACAGAGATTGTGAAAAATGCAATTGAAACAAAATATCACGAATTTACTATCTGTAATGTATTTTTTTTATTATACAAGGACTGTTCAATTTCTGCTATCACAGCAGCAATATATGGACTTTGAGGATACTGAAATAGCTATTACCAAATACTTAGATGTGACTTTTAAAATCACAGGTAATAATATAATATTTGAATTAATTATAAAATTAACTGAATAAGTTAAATAATAGACAATCAATCATTATAATATGCACAATGAAATTGATAGTAATAGATTATATCAGCATATTCTGAATTTACAGGGAATAAAACATGCGAATATTGATTATAAAGCTTTGAGCAATGCTGCTGATTATATCAAATCCGAGTTTGAGAAACTAGGACTTGATGTGATAGAGGAGAAATTTAAAGTGGATGGACTAGATTATGAGTTCAGAAACATAGTAGGGGTGCTAAAAAGAGGAGATGCGAATGAAATAGTTATCTCCGGACACCATGACACTGTATTCAACTCACCGGGTGCCAATGATAATGCATCTGCATGTGCAGTGATACTTGAGATCGCAAGAGTACTCTCCACCAGAAACCTTGACAATATCAATTTCAGATTTGTCAGCTTTGATCTCGAGGAAACCAATCCATATATAGAACAAGAATTGAACAGAATTGCTGAGAAACATGCTTTCAAAATAAATAATATACATACAAAATTGATATACAGAGAGAATCAGAAAAAATATTTACCAACTATGAGACCTATACTTACTGAGAAGGGCAGAATTGAATTATTGCATAGAATTGAGGATCTATCAGAACCCGAGATTGCATATTATACAGATATTGTTGAGTTTGCTAGTCGAGAATTAATTGATGAGGATTGGGTGGGAAAAACAGCATTGATGGGATCTGCAAATTATGTGAGAAATGCAATCAAAGAGGGACGAAAGATCAGAGGCATTATTAATCTGGATACAGTTGGGTATTCTTCTGAAAATAAAGGATCTCAGATATTTCCCGAAGCTTATCCAGTGAAATTGATGCAACTTATGACTAGAAAAATAGGGCGACTTATACCAAAAATATCAAGAATATTCAGATTTCAAGGTGTCAAGGATATTTCAGTTGGTAATTATGCATTACTACTTGCAGATGATAATTCAAATGATCTTGCAAAAGTATTTCTTGATAATGCCAAGCAAGTTGATCTGAATATGGGTGCAATTCAGACACAGATGAATTATGATCAGATAAAGCAACAGATGCCAGATCTTCTAAGATCAGATCATGCACCATTTTGGAGAGAAGGAATAGATGGTATTTTTATCACAGATACTGCAAATTTCAGATATCATTACTATCATACTTCTGCTGATGAAATTGAATATATCAATTTTGATTTTCTTAAAAAAATAACACAGACAACTTTATTGACTGCACTAGAATATGCATGTAATCCTAAGTAGTGTATGATTTAGTATTTTCTAATTGTTATTTATAAAATAATAGAATTAGTGATTTAAATTCCAGGAGACCCATTATTACTCAATGTTGTCCAATCTGAGACTGTGTCAGTATCTGTGAAATTAATTCTTACAATAGAGAATCCGGTGCTGGCAACAATAGACCATCCAACTGTGTAATTCTCCCAGGATACAAAGTCTACCTCTGTACCGGTTGTATCTTTCAGAGAGACAAGATCACCACTATTACTCAGAGCAAGATTAAGCCCTGAAATATCAGGTGCAAAACCATATAGTGCCTGAAAGCCTACTGTATCCCTTGCAATAACAAGATATCCATTTGACTGTATAATACTACCTGCTGGAAGGATAAATACTTTGTTATTATCTGATAGGGTCCATCCAGATATATCAACTGCGGAACCAGTGGGATTGTATAATTCAATCCATTCCTCCTTGGTATCACTTCCAACTGTATCATAATACACTTCTGAAATAAGAATGTGACCAATTACAGTGGCAGGATCAGTGGTTACTGATAAAGATACAGATTTCAGACCCATATTTCCAGACGTATCCACAGCACTTATCTCATAGGAATAAGTTGTTGATGATGTGACTGAACTATCAGTATAACTTATTGTTGTTATATTGGCAATAATTACACCATCTCTAAATATGGAATAATATGCCAGATCAGGTTCGGTATTGGCATTCCAACTGATGGAAATCTCGGTACTTGTGACAGAGGTACTCTGTAATCCAGTTACCTGTGCCGGTGCTTGTGTATCAGTTATTGTCCATGAAGACAGATCAAGTACCATATCAACTGAGTAATGATCAGAACCTGTTGTAGCAGATACTGTATCTCCTGCAGTTGAGGATAATAAATAGGGTGATAACTTACTATTGATAATCATGAAATCAATTCTGGATTCATATGGTGCGGTATTATAGGTATATCCAGGATCTGATGGATTAAGGTCTCTGAATACATCTGAGAAGGCATGGATATCTGATCCAAACTGGGAATAATTTCCAAAGGTATCATCTTTCAGTATGATAGACATTGGGCCATATCCAAGATCTCCATTTGGTGCCAGCAATCCTGTATCCACGGGAGAGAATGAATTAAGATCTCCTGCATAGATTATATTTGCAGTTACACCAAGATTATCAAAATAATTGATAATGCCTTCCTGTGCTCGCTCTCTTTTCTCCTCATTGCTTAGCCCAGTACTAGCTTTGAGATGTGCACCCACAAAGTGTATCTGCTCACTTCCAATTGAGATAACTGTATCCATGAAATCATGGGATACGTCATATAGATCACCACTATCAAGAGTTACCATTGGAATAGTACTTGTTGACAATATATCATATCTGGAAAGAATTGTGATACCAGTGTACTTGTTATTCTGACCATAGGTCAAGCTCATCTGATATGGTAATTCTGTATTACCAAAATATGAATTCAATGCGACAGTGAGTTCATTCGCACTGTAATTTCCATTATCATCAAAATCTCCTGCTTCCACCAGTATCACAATATCTGCATTCTCCTCTTTTAGTACATCAATATACAATGGATTTGTGCCAGATGCCTCGATATTGTATGTCATGAATTTAACATTGCTAAGATCTGCTGATGGTGCTGTGTATGCTGAGTTATCAATAATAACATCTATTGAGAAAGTACCTGTATTTCCAAAAATATCAGTGGCTCTTGCAAGTATGGTATGACTACCATCTGAGAAAGTTCGGGTATCCCAGAGATAGAGATTATCATTCTCCTGCAGTATATTATCAATTAGTATCTCCCAAGTATCTATTACACTGTCATCTGCAACTGTGAAACTTACATCCACAAATCCACTGATTGTTGCCAGATTTACAGGATTGTTGATAGTAAC
>JAJRQD010000127.1 GCA_024280435.1 archaeon
ACAAGAGTTGAGAAACATCTTGAAAAGACTCGATAGAGCGAATTTTTTTGATGATATCATGGACTCAAGCCTGACTAAATTTGATTTAGGCAAGATATGGAGCCTGGAATTTGCATCTCTTGATCTAGAGGAATTACCTGCGGATATATTTGATAATCTCACTGACCTGGAAGATCTATATCTCATAAATAACAAACTTAAGAAAATACCCATAGGAATATTTGATAAACTTGAGAACCTGATCAGATTGGATATATCAGATAATAATTTGGAATGTATTGATGAGGGTGTTCTTGATAAACTGAATAATCTAGAGGAATTAGATCTTGAGAATAATAAACTGGAATCATTGCCAGATATCAGTAATCTATCACAATTGAGAGATCTTGATCTATCAAACAATAAATTCACCAAGATATCAAAAAATATGTTCAAAGGTCTGACTAAACTTTCCACACTAGATCTTGATAAGAATTCCATTGTTGATTTTGAAAATGGTTGTTTTGATTACCTGATCAATTTGAATGTACTAAATATGCATAATAATCAATTATCCAATATTCCAGAGGAACTGTTTTCAAAATTAGAGAACCTAGAAGTACTATCATTATCCAAAAATAATTTTATCACTCTCAGAGATAACCAGTTTGGACATCTTAGAAATCTCAAATATCTAGGACTTGGAGGCAACAATATAGAGAAATTACCTGAGAATATTGGTAAGCTTGACAAACTTGAGACATTATCATTGTCATATAACAAGCTGAATATGATACCAGATAATTTATTCCAGAATATTAAAAATCTTGTCAGATTAGACCTGATAAACAATCAACTATCTAAATTCTCTCTGGATCTTGATATGCTTGCCAATCTGCAGATACTAAATCTCGATGGAAATCCATTACCAGAGGGTAAAGCCAAGAATTATGAGAACCAGAATGCAATCGAGAGAGATTACTCAAAATAAATCAATTATCATTAAGCTCTTAAATTGATATGTGAAAGTTAATACATAAGATGTTTTTCAGAAAAAAAGTAAAGAGAAATTTCGCACAGATAATGCTAGACAGATCCACATTCTATGAGAAAAGAGCAGAGGCTGCACTTGGTATCAGTGGAACTAAAGAGGCAAAATATTTTGAACCACTGATCTATGCACTTAAAACAGATCCAGAACCATCTGTCAGGATGAATGCAGCATTTGCACTGGGAGAATTGGCGATGAGAAATGCAAAATTACACCTGTTGGAAGCATTGCAGGAGGATGGATCCGAGTGGGTAAGAAGTTTTTGTGCATCTGCAATTGTTAAACTTGATATAGATTTCACAGATGTGGAGGAAGTACTGATAACTATGCTTGACAAAGAGACTGATTTTGGTGCAAAAAGACATTTTGCACACAGCCTAGGACAGATTGGTACTGATAAATCCACCAGAATACTGCTTAGCCTGCTGAGAAATGATCTGGATACAGGTGTCAGAGCAGATGCAGCAGAGGCACTTGGTATGATTGGGGATAAAGAGGCATATGAGATGCTGAAAAAAGCAGCTGATAATGATATTTCAGCAGAAGTGAGAAGACAAGCATTTGCAGCCTATAAAAAGATAGAGGAGAATGATCAGTTAACAGATTCTCCACAGGAAGAGCAATAAACAGTACCCACAGGTTCTTTGGAGCCACAGGATACACAGTGAACTGTCTCAGAAGTACCACAATTGGTACAGAATTCACCCTCTGCGGATAAATCACCACCACAATCAGTGCAGTGATATTTCTTCTTACTCTTACCAAACAGTATAGATTTCAATCCACCAAATCCGGATTTAGTTCCTTTGGCTAATTCATCAAGTTTTCTTGGAAATATATTCTCAAGATCTGGTATATCATCCTGATTGAGTGAAATCAATTTCAGATTCCCCCTGTCATATAATTCTATTTTTTTAGCCTTTCTTGCTCTGTACTCATCCCCAGTCTTGTTCTTAACCTTATCAAGACCCCAGTATTCCACATACAGATCATGTTCCGGTAGATAGAAATCAGTCAACATCTTCTCACCATCCACATCTATCTCCTTCTCATACTCATACTCTATATTCCTGGAATTAAAGTAATCTGCAACTATCTTCTCTTTCTTTGATCTGACGGTCTCGCCCTTATCAGTGACGGATTCCACACCGTATGATGGTTTTTTCTTTGTAGATCTAAGTATCTCCAAGGCAATAAGAACCACAATCACCACAAAAAATATAATGAAAAATATACTCATTGATATAATTTATACATATCTAGTATTTTAATGTGATATAACCTAATTATCAAAATGTGATTTTAATCAAAAACAATATTCAACAATAAAATAATTTAATCTTTTATTTTTATTTTTTTTTCAAAACAATTAATAGTAACACTCTATTCCTAAAAATTAGTAATAATGAGAAGGACACTGAACTATGTTGATCAAGCTGTGGATGCATATGCACATCTACCATCTATCAATCATCCAGATGGTGGAAGAAAACTGGTGGATAATCCAGATCTATGGTTTGCATGCAAAGTGAATGCAACACTCAAAGAGGAGAGTGCATCCACTGTATACTGGCAGAAAAAATCAGAGACAGAGTATATACAGGATAATTTTATCAGAGGAGTGAGAAATCATTCATGGAACAGACAGCATATGGGTAGTATGTTAGTTGGTGGAATTGATTTTGAGGCAACCATCTCATCACTGGTATCAAGTACATTCACACTGGGTAAATTCTACAAAATGCAACAACAAACAAGAAGATCTGTAATATTATCAGATGTTATCAATACTCCAGATCTTTCTGAGGATGCAAAGAGTTCATTTCAGGATAGATTTGAATTCTACTGGGATATTGTTGATAAAAGACCAGACAAGGTAAAAGGATTTGATCCAATAGTTCAGGATGCATTCAAAATACTACCACTATCCACCAAGACTAGAATGTCTGGAATACTTGATCTTAGAACTGTGAAGGGATATGCA
>JAJRQD010000128.1 GCA_024280435.1 archaeon
AAAAAATTGAATTAATCTGATATTTTATTGATTATATTTTTTAAGTAGTTTTTTTTCAGAGCAATCACTCAATGCGAATTATTTCATATAATGCAGCTCTTCACTTTCCAGGGTATGGGGATATGGTAAGGGCGGATAAAATAAGAAGACATCTTTTAGAGGGCGATTGGGATGTTGTATTTCTTATGGAAGTTTATCAGAAAAGCCTACGAAAAGTATTACTTGATGATAAGAGAATATCTGAGAGATATCCATTCAGAATATATAATTTACAGGATTATGGACGAGTTAATTTCTATACGTTTGATAATGGATTGGTTATTCTATCCAAACATATAATACTCGAATATGACAGGTATGAGTATTCAAATACGCTAAACACCACATTAAACAGATTATTACCCAGAAAGGATGTGCTTTTTGCAAATATTCTCTATAAAGAAAAAAGCATGGGATTCTTTCTAACACATCTACAATGGGGGAATAATACAGTACAGAAGAATTTCAGATACAAACAGATGAATGAGTTGAAATTATTCATAGAACAGAAATGGGGATTCGAGAATCTGGTGATCGTTGGAGATCTAAATATATTCGGAGATACAACAGATGATGATTATCAGATGTTCACCAATATTTTTCCAAATATGATTGATTGTTATTTGACGACAAATGAAGATGCGGGATACACCTGGCATGTGGATAATACCAGAGTAGTGATTCCATTCACCAATCAGAGATTTGACTATATATTCACTTCAAGAGATATCAATGCAGTATCATCTTCAATAACTAAATTCAGCTCTGCTCTGCACTTCCAAGATGTGGATTGGCAGCCCACAGTGAAATTTAATATCTATGAGAAAATATATTTCAAATTCGCATGGATCTTCAGAATATTGTTATCACCAATTATTTTGATTAATTACCTGATCTCAAATCTGATACGTTTAATCAGAAAAAGAAAATTCATGTTTATTGGTACAAAGAGGGATCTTTCAGACCATTACGGGCTTGATGTGGTATTACACCTGGAATAGTTCATCAAGAGATTTCAAAGAGATAGAGATTTCATATTACCTGTATTATTTTGTGTTTTATATATCAATTATATTGAAATCAAAATATATTTTTGTAAATCTTTATTATGCAGATAATTCAATACTAATCTATGAGAATTCCTAAAGGAATGAAAATATCACATAACACTTATAGAATTGGAAGATCTTCAAGAAGATATTCAAGATATGGTTATAACAATTATTTTGATCCAAGTTACTATTTGATCGGATTTGGCTTTTTATTTATTTATATTATACTTATGATTAAACCATATCTATTACTGCTATTACTACTTATTCCACTGTTTAAAATATTGAAGAGGCCTAAAAAAGTACATACACCTGCACCATTAAAATCCCGTCCATCCTCTTTATTCATTCAGAGACCAAGCCCCAAATACTGTCCCAGTTGTAACACTGCAATCTTACCAGAAGGCACATTCTGCCAGGAATGCGGTTTTAATCTTTCAGTTGTGAAGTAATTATCAAGATTTTTATTACTCAATAGAATATATCCGGAATAACTAATTATTAAACTGATTCTCATCTTAAACAGGTATGATTGAAACATATGCCAGTTATCTGCAATCTTATTTTGATGAGATTGATGATCTTAAAGAGGAATTGATTGAGGAAACTATTAGAATTACAGAGATCCCAGCACCTCCATTTCAAGAGAAAATCCGAGCTGAGTACCTGGCAGATAAATTCAGAGATATTGGATTGACCGTAGAGGTGGATAAAGTAGGCAACGTTATTGCCACATTGCCAGAAAATATGGTTAAGAATAAGGAATTACCAGGAATTATGATCGCAGCACATATTGATACTGTTTTTGGAGAGGAGGTAGCGATAAAAGTAAAACGAGAGGGAGATAAATTATACGGGCCAGGAGTGGGTGATGATGTCAGAGGCCTTGTGAATATTTTACAACTTGCAAGGATCTTTATCAGAATTGGAGCCGATAGAGAAATATATTTCATAGCAAATATTGCAGAGGAAGGTCTTGGAGATCTGAAAGGCAGTAAATATCTATTCAATGATGAGGAACATCAGAATAAATTTCCTATAAAAGCATTCATCACAATTGATGGGGCAGGTAATGAGAATGTGATTATCAAATCAATTGGCTCAAAAAGATACAGAATACATTATACAGCAGATGGAGGTCATTCTTATGGTGCTTTTGGTTTACCAAATCCTGGATTTGCACTAGGTAACTTTCTACACCACATGTCCAAATTAGAGGTACCCACAGAGCCAAGAACAACTTACTCCGTTGGAGTGATCTCTGGGGGTACTTCTATCAATTCCATTCCATTTCATGTTTACGCAGAGATAGATCTACGATCTGCAGATGATGAAGAGCTTGATAAATTGGATCGAAAGATTAGAGAGATGGCTGAGAATGCACTTGTAGAGATAAGAGAAACTAGTAATGGTAGAATTGAGCTGGAGATGGAGGCAATCGGAAATCGACCTGCTGGAGAGATAACTGAGGAACATGAATTGGCTCAACTTGCATCCAGAGTGAACACATATTTTAATATTCACACGAATTTCACTGCTAGCAGTACAGATGCTAATGTGCCACACAGTAAAAATATACCAGCCATCTGTATTTCAGGAAATGACATCAGTGGTCGAGCTCATTCACTAGATGAATGGTTAGATGCAGGTGAATCATCATTACTAACAATTAAAAGAAATTTAACTCTACTATATATACTATCCATGAATGATTAGTATAAAAAATATATTAAATTACAATACTTTATAAAGCAATAATGCAGTGGATGTAAAGCGAAAATATGAGTTTTGTATTATACATTTCAATATTGAAAATGAAAAATACTTATAAAAATATTGTGTGTTATATGTAATTCATGTCTTTCGTACAGAAATTCATTTTTAATCGGAAATTACGAGGTCAACTATTACTTGGATTTGGTTTAACCCTACTAATAAGCATAGTTGCAATCACATCGGTATCTGTTTATACAACTTCAGATGACTTGGAAAGCCTAGTCATAGAAAATCTAAGTGCTTACGGAAAAACGATGGATCAACTGATATTAAAAACAATTGATAAAGAGATAAACTATATACAAAGTATGGCTCAGATGCCTTTGATCAGGGAGACTGCAACACTGGCAAGTGAACTAGATCCTTTGACAGATCTATGGCCCACCTATGAGGGATCAAAATGGGGTGATGACAGTGATTCTTTTGGAGATGGAATTTCAGAGAGAGCAGAGCTTGATATAGATTTTGATAATGATGTGAACCCGGATATCTCAAAATATCTAAGAGATATTTTACCAAATATATCTTATTCAGAGATTTTTTTCACTGATGCAAGAGGTTATGTTATCTCTTCCACCGCAAATACAGGTGATTTTGCACAGGTTGACGAAGGCTGGTGGAAGGGTGCATATGATAATATTCTTGATATTGGAGAGTTTGAATTTGATGAATCAAGTGAATCTTACACAGTAGCTATTTCAGTAGCCATTCTTTCAACCAATTCCACGAAGACGGATGGAAATATTGCAGGAGTTGTGAAAGCTGCTTATAATGCACAGAGTATTGTTGACTATCTTGATGATCTAGAACTTGGTGCCAATGGGTTTGGAATTGTTATAACAAATACTGGGGATATTGTTTATTATAAGGATGCCAGTAAAGTAGGTACGAATATCTCAGACCTTATAGGTGAAAGCTCTGCAAAGACAGTACTTGCACAAGATCATGTGGAGAGTGAAGTAGAAATTGGAGGGGTGAACTATGTACTTGATTCAATAATAATGACTAATGAAGGTGTAGAACATGCAGATTATCTCAATTTAGATTGGAAAATACTCAGCTTACTTCCTGTATCTGAGATACAGGAGATTGTGCAGGCACCGATGAAAGTATCGCTAATTGTTGCAATACTTGCATTTGTATTTCTAATACTGTTTGCCTATATGTTCTCAAACGCAATCGTTGCAAGAATTAATGTGTTGGTGGCATCTATGAATAGAGGTGCCGCAGGTGATCTCACAGAGGATGAGAACTTGAATCAGAGATTAATAGATATGGCGAACAACCGAGATGAAATTAGTGAATTATCAAGATCATATAACTCTCTGATAGATAATGTGAAACTAGTAGTTAACTCAACACAGGTTTCTGTTGGAATATTGAACAGTACCAGTGAAGATCTTCTATCAGGCACGGAGGAGATCAATGCCAGTGCAGAGGAGGTAGCAAGTACATCACAGGCGATGTCAGATGGTGCAACCACACAGACAGAGCTTATTGCAGAGGTTAATGAGAATGTGGAGAAAGTACAACTAATTGTTGATGATATTGTGAAGAAGATACAGATGAATACGCAGGAAGTTGCACAGATTGCACTGCAGACCAATATACTTGCACTGAATGCAGGAATAGAGGCATCACGAGCGGGAGATTATGGCAGAGGATTTGCAGTTGTTGCGGAGAATGTTAGAAAACTATCAGATCAGTCTAAAATGGCCTCTGAGAGGATAGAGACAGTTGCGGATGAGATCAGAGATACACTACTAGTTTCATTCAATAGAATATCAAGTACAATGATCAATGTGGTATCTGTATCTGAGGAGACAGCAGCCAGTGCAGAGGAGGTTGCAGCAGCAGCTGAGGAGATGACTGCAACAATTGAGGAGATCTCAACTGCTGCCAGTGAATTGAATTCTCAAGCAGATAGTTCCACAAAGACGATTAATAAATTCAAATTTAGCAAATAATTCTATTATCTTTTTGTATAATTATATAAATAACTTTATAATTTTTCAGTCATTCTTGGAGATAAATTCCATTTCTCACCATCAGAAACGATCTTGCCATCAGCTTCTAACTTGGTAATTGCTCTTCCAACGAAAATTGGCAATACTGATTTTGCCTGTGATTTGATATCATCTGTGGATATTGGACTGTTGGCAACGATAATTGCCATTATCTCAACCTCTGGAGTCTCTATCTTATTAAATAGAAATTCCATTGCCACATATTTATCAGATAGGGAATTATATACTTCCTTTACCTCTTTCAATTGGTTCTCATTCTCTGCCACTTTCTTATCAATGGAGCTGAGGAGAGAATTCTTGGCATCAGTCTTCTCTGAGATCTCGTTGTCAAGATTACGATCTTTATCTGTGAAGGTGGATATATCTTCTTTCAGCTTCTTTGCTTTCGCCTCAAGCTCAGTAACCATTTTACTGAAATCAGCAATCATATTCTCCTGATTATCAAATTTGGGTGCAATCTCTGCAATCTCTGCATCAAATCTGGTAATACCTGCAATTTTTTCATCTATATTTCCCTCTATCAATGCAATTTCCTGCATTTTACTCTGAATATCTGCATCTAGACCTACTTTCTCAGTGGCAACTTTTTCCATAGCCTTGCTTAGAACATCCCCAATAGAGGTTAATAAGTCATTGTGTGATTTTACCTCAGATACCAGTTCTGACATTTCTTTCTTTAAATTATCAATACTCATAATAATTCCTCCTATACTACAAACTCCTTGAGTATTGAATACTTTCCAGATTTGGGATCATAAGTGATCACACCTTTTGTATGCAATACCTGCAGTGTCTCTCTCACCTCATCTTTTCCAACTGCAGATGCTCTTTGCAGTTTGTCAAGAGAATCAACACCTGCTTGTGTAACTACTTTCAGGACATTGTAGTAGTTAGTCCTTACATAATCATCATCAAGCATAATCTTCAATACTTTGTACTGATTCTCCTTGTTGATAGTATCAAGTTTTACCTGTTCAATCTCATCTTCGATAACTTTAACCTTGTGTTCATAAAGACTCTCAGCAGTTACCAGATCATCTTTCAGCTCCTTCAGTGCTCGCTCTTTCCGTGCAATATCTGATTGTAATTGATTGAAAATTCTTTCAGAATTACCAATATCACCCTCAAGAGTAATTTTTCGGTGTTTGAGATCAGAGATCTTCTCCTCATTGGCAGTGAAACCAGATTTTTTCTTGTTCAATTCAATTCTCTTGGTCTCAAATTCTACTTCCTTGTTCTCATACTCAGTCTTCAGAGATATTATTTTATCACCCAACTCTTTATTGCTATTTCTTGATTTCTCTACATCAACCATTAGCTCAGAGATATCTTGTTCCAGTATCTCGAGTATCGAGTTCATCTTAGATATTTTGTCAGATAAATTACTATCAATAGATTGAACCTCTAACTTTAATTTTTCATAGTTTGTCCTTGGCAATGTGATTCAAACATAGGATTATCACACAGAATAATAACATTATTCATCATTTAAGAATAATTTATCTATTTTCATTATTTTTTTTACGAGATACTATAAAGTATCAAAATATTTGATAAAAATCAATTTCAAATCTTTTCCATTGAATACAATTAATAAAGCGATAATCATTGTTAAAATCATGCCTCATTGGAAAACAAGTGAACATTCTAAAAATAATATCCTCATTACTTTGTTAATTATGATAGTATCGATTATTTTTCTCTACATGACATTTTTAAATTTTGATAAGAATGATATGGTATCATTTTTTACAGTACTATTATCATCTATTTTCCTAATTTATATATCAGGTAGATTATATGGAGAGGTCACTGCAAATAATGACTTTGTAGAGATAACTAAAGAGGGTATCGTTTACCGAGAAACACCTGGGTTTGGATTAGGCTGGCTTCCATATGCAGGAAAAATTGATTTCAATGTTATTGGGGATGTTGACCTGATTGAGATACAAACTTTCCTTGGTTTTGAGAGAAAATACAACGCCATACTTATCAGAACCAAATTATCAGGAAAAAATATAATAATCGGATCAAAACTTGCACCAGAACACCTTATGGAGGCACTACTTGCAATGAAAGGAAGTGTATTGTTCTCAAACAAGATTAATAGAATACTTGGAGATCATCCAGAGGTGGGAGACACTCTGAAGCAGGTTGCAGATATAGCCAAGGGCTTATGGAATAGGTTCCAGGAGAGAAAATAATGGCAAGTTGTAATAGCTGTGGAGAAGCAGTGGGATTACCGCATACTTGTAAACTGTGCAATAACAAATACTGTTCCAAGCATAGATTACCGGAAAGACATGATTGTGTGAATCTGGGTTATTACAAAAGGCCAGAGTATAAACAAGAGAAATTTGCTAAAGAGAAAGAATTGATTGAGGCAAAGACTATGAGAATTGAATATGTGAATAAAAATCAGATAACTCAGGGAGGATTTCTTGCCAGACTATTTACCATATGGACGCATCCAGATAATCGAATGAATTTACTTATCTTCGGCATACTGGCAACTTTATCTGCAACTGCAATGTATTCAAGATTTTTTGATGTATTTCAAAAAATTAATGCACCTATTTTTCTAGTAACTGCATTCACTATTGCCACAATCTCTGCAATACTGCTTATGAATTATCGTAAAAAAGAGGCATATAAACTGGGAATTGAGAGTAATTTTGTATTCTACAAATATTTCACATGGTTACTGATATTATTCAGCTTAATTGGTACCTCAATCATAATGATAGGAAAATTCGATGATACTATGGGAGATCTCAGAGATAAGGCAAAATTGGGTAGAAAAAATACAGTCATGATGGTATCTGTCTGGTTGATTGGTACAATAATATCTAGATTGGCTTTCATAATATTCGAGATCAGATTGGCTTTTCTAACTGTTGGATCTATATTTCTATCACTTGCAATATTCTATTATATACCATTTGGTGGCTTTGATGGAGAGTATATGCTGAAAGATAATAAAAGGAATTACATTATTGGCATTATAGTACTCATTGGATTGTATTTATTTATTTAGGATCTCAGAAATAAATATCAATTGTAAAATATACTTCACATCGGGAAGACAGGAAAATAATATTAAAACAGTGAATAAAACCAAGATCTATTCTGTCCTGCTAATATTATACTTTGCATCATCAGGAATATCTATATGTTCACGGTAAATTATTCTCCCAGTAACAACTACTTTTGGACCTATTTTTATTGTATCAGCTATTAAATCTCCATGCACAATCACATGTGATAGATTGATATTATTTGCAATGATGCTACCACCTACTGTAAGGCCAGAGCTCAACATCTCAGAGATAGATGATAAGCCTGCACTAATCTCACTGGCCACCTTTTCTATCTTATCCACCACATTCGGTAACAGATGGTTAAGAGTGGTATCTATAAAACTATCAAGCCCTTTTATTCCAGATTTCTGGAAATTTACATTGAGATTATACAGTTTACTGAGATCAATATTTAGATTTTTCAAAGGAGTTGATATTTTTACTTTCTCAGCTTTTATATCACCTGAGATATGAGAACTATCAGATTTTGATAATTGAGTAGCCATTGTGAAGGAAGCACCAATAATAGATTCTGCATTTACAGAGCCGGTAATATTTATACTTCCAGTGCATTTGATATCTTGCCCAGTTATCTTACCCAGTACTCTAAGATCATCTCCCACTATAATATCCTCTCCTTGAATAGATCCTGTGACTGATAATCTATCGGTACTGATAATTCTATCATTGGCACGTAATGATCCTGTAACAGATGAGGGGCCCACTATCTTTACATCTTCTGCAACGTGCAGTTCTCCAGAGATACCAACTTTTCCTGATACATGAAGATGACCAATTATGTTTGTAGAACCGGAAATAGATAACTGATTACATTCCACAGCACCATTCACTGTCAATCCACCAGAAATGATCACAGGGCCTGAAACTATTAATTCATCAATCGCTTTAGATCCCTCAACATGAATTTTTCGTAATTTCCCCGGCTTTATGGATAACATCCCTAGTTTATCGAATTTTTCAAGTAGGTCATTATACTCCTCTTCAGTTATCTGTCCTGAACGATATTTGAAATTCAATTTGTATTCCAGAGAATCCTTATCCATATTAATCTGTAATTTAATATACTTATATTAAAAGTAAATTAAACTTGTGGGTGTAATATGTCAAGTTTACCATTCATTGGCATCCTAGATCGAATATTTCACAGGATAAATCTATTTTTATCAGCTCTCAGCTAAAAGATAATATAGATGAATTCTAAAGATACAGAAGAGGAAATAAATTTGCTAAACAAAACACAACGGGCAATCATGGCTATATTGCAGGATGAAACACGTTGTAAAATACTGGCAAGTTTGAATACCATACCTAGCCATCCAGATGTACTGGTGAATGAGATTGGTGTTTCACGAACTGCAATTGAGAAACATCTCAAGCAACTACTTGCTTTTGGTGTACTGGAGAGAAGAACACAGACATTTCCAAGGCTAAGATATGTTTATTCACTTACTCTTGCGGCGCAGAACCTTATTGATGCAATATCAATCTCCTCAGATCAGTTTATTACATCAACCAGAGAGGATTTTCAGGAAAAGCTAACACAGACAGAATCTGCATTCATATTCAATGTGATTTCCAAATCAGAGTACGATCAGATTAAAAAAGATCTGATCGATAAAATAAATAAATTATCAGAAGACTGAGCTATATACTTGACTTGATTATCAAAAATTAAAGATATTATCAGATAGTAATTATAGTATCAATGAATCTATGATATGAAGCACTTTGAAGGATGAAAAACTGGTTCTTAAGAGTAGAAAGGCTCAACATGTGAAATTGGTGATAGATGAAAATGTTGGAGTTGAGAATGCAAGCAATGGCTTCGAGTATTTTGAAGTGGTGCCCAGAAGTATTCCAAATATCGACTTTGATGAGATCTCCACTGAGGTTGAGTTTTTAGGAAGAAAATTCTCAGCACCGATTCTTGTTGCAGGAATGACTGGAGGTTATCCAGAGGCAGAGAAGATAAATATAGGAATAGCAAGAGTATGTGCCAAACTGAATATTCCCATGGGAATTGGCTCACAAAGAGCAATGATCATCAATTCAGATACTACAAGAACATTCAATGTCAAAAATGAGGTCAAGGATCTATTTTTGATAGGTAATCTTGGACTTGTTCAGTTCTGCATGGATTTTGACAGGAAGGAATATGAGATGGCTGTTGATTCAGTTCAGGCAGATGCCATGGCGATACATGTCAACGCATTTCAAGAGCTATGTCAGCCAGAGGGAGATCTTAATTTCAAAAATGCATGGGAAGAATTGGAGAAAATATGTAAATACTCAAAAGTACCGGTGATTGTCAAGGAAGTTGGCTCTGGAATGGGTTTTGAGGAAGTTGTTAAAATGGAAAAAATAGGCTGTGCAGCAGTAGATATTGGTGGTTCTGGTGGTACATCATGGGCAAAATTAGAATTGATGAGGCATGATGGAGAAGATCCTCCCTTTGCATTAGATGATCCAGTGCTTACTTGGGGAGTACCAACTGCATTTGCATCATATGAGGCAAATGTTAAGGCCACACTTCCAATTATCTCTACAGGTGGTATGTATAATGGGGTAATGGCTGCAAAAGCACTAATGATGGGTAGTACTCTTGTTGGAGTGGCAAGACCTGTAATACAGGCATTTATGAAGGATGGTGAAGATGGTGTGGAAAAATACCTCAGGCATTATACTGAGACCATAAAACGAGTAATGTTTTTGATTGGAGTAGGCTCTATTGATAAGATGAGAACACAGAGGTCCAGATTAATTCCAAGACTAAGAGCCAGAGAGTGGCTACTTCATCGTAAAATAATATAGATTTTTAAATTTCAGATTTGTTGACAGTTATCGTTTTTATATTTGTAGTAATTAAAACTTTAAAATACATTTTCATTCTAATGAACTCATAGCTTCACGATACTGCTCTCTCAGTTCCTCGCGAAGGTCTGAGGAAATACCTTCGATAGATGGTACTTCTACTACCTCAATTTTTGCATTTTTATTGTCTATTTTCTCTGTAAGTGTAAAGCTATTCAAGGCTCCTGAATTCTCTTCTTTATAATCGCAATCTGGGCACATGAATACTATCTTTCCGTCTTGTTGCTCGTGTCTTAATAATGAGTCGCATGTTTCACAATAAATCATTCATCACTCCTTTGGTTTTAGCTAAAATAGGATAATCAATAGACTATATTAAGATTATTATTGATATATTTCAATATAAAAAATAATTAAAAATTAATTAATATGTAGTAAAATGGTTGTTCAAAGTTTAATTTGACAAAATTTGTTAAATATGCAAGATTATGTTTTTAATTCTGTAAAAATAATGTTTCTGCATGAAATCATTGAACAGCACTCAATTCATCCAAATATAAAACATATTGGATGATTTTGTCATATTTTGCAGATGTAACTAAATTCAATAGAGAATGGTATAGTTGTATGTAAAAAAATGGATACTTGGCGGTGTATAAACCGAAAATCAATGATAGAAAGATTGATATCACAGTATTCACTATTTCATATTTAGAATGCCATTATTTTCAATCCATTTACTTAATTACATCAGTTATCATTAACTATCCATCAGTTGATATTATCTGAGGTTCAGATAACATTATTTATCTCATAATTTATTTCAATATCCAATTATTTATTTTAGAAGCTCCTGGAATGAACAATGCGAAATCAGACAAATCAATCGCTTTTATTTTGTTAATATCTTTATCCTTGGCGTGTTTGATGAATCCCTTTTTCATCTGCTTTGCAATCTTACCTCTCTGCTCGGCTCCAGGAATAATCTCTGCAATCATACTTGCATTATCAATCTGATCAACTGTACTCATTATCAACCTTGCCCAGTGTTTCTCCACAATTATTCCAATATAGAGCTTCAATGGAAGGTCTTTGATAAAAGTCTTGCTTCCATAGATCATAAAGCCACCCTTTGGCATGAATTGTCCTGTGGGTGCAGATAGACTTACCTGATCTTTCTCAACTGCATAGGCATCTGCCGTGGGCCTTTGCAATTTCCAAGCAGCAGAGAATGAGACTGAGATGATCCCAGCAATTCTCATAGTATTATCATTCACCTCTTTTCCACCTGTTTTTATTATAGTGGCAGCTGCACCTTGAATATCTGCATGTAAGAAAAGATCGTCCTCATCAAGATATGTTTTCACAATTCTCTCATTTGTGCTTGCATCAGTACCTGCAATTATCAGCATACCATTGGGTGCAACTGTCCAGTGAAACTTCTCATACCATGCTTTTCTTCTTTTCAGAACTAGATCCTGATTTGAAACTCTTGTCTGAAGTTTTTGTGTATCTGTCTCTATGTTTTTTATTTTATCGCGGGTACGTTCAATTGCAATATCTGCATTCTTTGCTTTTCGTTCATTCTTCTTTGCTTTGTCATAGTATTCATTGGCGTTATCAGTGAGGCTTTTTCTGAAATCAACTGTGACTACTCTGCTATTACCCATATTTGGCAATTCAAGTTTCATAGTGGCTTCTTTTATCTGCAACGAGTGAAATAGTCTGGCAGATGGAATGCCTTTCTCCTTACCCAGTTCTAATCTAGATATAATATCTTCCCATTTCATTTTATTTCTCCTTGCCTCATATACAATAGAGATCAATTCACTTGCAGGTTGGAAATTCTCATACAGAGCATCTGCATCAGTTCTGAACTTCTCTCCCTCTTTTAACAGGTTCTGCTGATGTAGTAATTGCTGATTCAACTGATTTGTCAATTTCTCTGTGGCAGTGGATAATTCCTCAGTCTCACCGGAGATATCTTCTTCTTCTTCCTGTGATGAGAAAAATATATCCAATGCTTTGCCAAAAGAGCTGGGCTTGTACCTCTCAATACCATCATCTTTTAACTGATCCCAGGGTAGTATTTTCACCACCTCTTCGGGATTGAATGGGAGATCAGACCATTGTTCATCATATTCTGATTCTATACTATCCTCATCAATTTCTTCCATATCAATTTCTTCTGTATCAGCTTGTTCTGTATCAAGATAAACGACAGGGTCATATTTGTGATCAAGTATAATTTCCTGTAATTCTTTTGCTTTCTCCACAATCATATCCAATTCTTCTTCTGTGAAATCTGCTGTTTTTTTCTTCTTTATTCCAAGCTCTTTCAGAATATATCGTGAATAAGAAGGGCCAAGACCCAACCAATTGTTCATCACAGGGATTATTCTGTTATTTGTTATGAGCAGATCTTTTAAACCATCAACACCATTTCTCAGAATATCTCTATCAACTGCGGGCATGTGCACAAATTTCTTACCCGGATGGATATCCCTATCTCTCATCTTTCGGTAGGACATTGCATTGATTATCTTGTTATCAGCAGATACCATCACCATATTGCCCTTGCCAAATAGATCTATCACTATATTTATTCCCCTATCAGGTCCGATATTAATTATCACAACTCTATCAAGATCTCTCTGCTCTACGGAATTAATCCTTCTATCTCTGAGATGAGATCTTAATGTTTTGCAGAAATTAGATGGCTCCTTTGGCATTATCCTGTTGAAATCAGACAAATGTATCCTTTTACCCGGCTCTATCAGTAAAAATTGTAGCCCTACCTGTGGTTTCCTCAATTTAAATAAAAAAATACCCGATGGAAGATGGTAAATATTAACTACCCAGGAACCTATTATTTCCTCTTGTAATTCTTTCACAATTACTCTGACATCAATACCCGAAAGTGATAAGCTCATAAATAATAATAATATTGAATTAATTAATATATTTCGGTTGTATTCAGTTATTCTAGTTCCATAGCATGATGATGTACATTGAAGCCAAGTTTTTCCCAAAAATTCTTACCCTCTGCCGTGTATGCCCTTACTCTTACTTTTATATTCCCCATATTATTCTTGGAATATTTTTCCCGGATCATATTGATTATAGTTCTGCCAACCCTCTCCCTTCTGTGTGTTGGAAGCACATAAAGCCCTCTGATGTACACAGAATTATTTACACTGGATGGTTTTGTATCAATCTCAGCATAGCCCACAATGTCATCATTATCAAATGCCAGAAAAACCTCAGTAGTACCCAAAGATAATCTTTCCTGTAATTCAATACCTGCATCCTCTGCAAACTGTGGCAATACACTATCCGAAATTGCCTTCATTGCAAATTCATAGATGAGTTCTAGATCATCACTAGTTGCGATCCTGTATTTTATTGTCATCTAATTTACAATACTAATCTTGAATATTAAAGTTTCACACAATATAACATGTTATATTATAAAATTTTATCAGATAATTGATACCATCAATCTGATAGCTCTAATTTCACCTTGCAAATAGGACAGCTTGAAGATTTGATTATCCAATTCGCAAGATGATTGAAGTGGAATGTATTCAAGCAGGAGGGGCACACCACAAGATCAAACTCTATTTTCTGTATACAGATATTGCACTTGTGTAGCAGTAGATTATCACCTGATGCGTGTATTTTTTTCATTTTTATCTTTGCGGATAGATTTATTTTCTTGCCACATGATAGGCAGAAATTTACATTTTCAGGTATCAACATCCCACAAGAACATTTAATAGCCTTTGTAAAGCCAGTATGTCTACATTTATTGCAAAAACGAGCTGTTTCGGGTACCTCATTCTTGCATTTATCACATATTTTTGTATTTGCCATAATACATCACGCAGAACATGAAGAGGTACTACAAGAGCTGGCAGTACATGAATTACAGGCAGAAGGTACCTCAGTTGCACTCTTCAAATATAATTGCATACATCTGGGATGTGTGTACACCTTACCTCCGGATGATATGGGCACTAACAATGCGTCATCTCTATTTACATTATTCTGACAAATAAAGCATTTTGTCAACTCATTCATAACACATCATCGAATTGCTAAATTAAAAAACCTATACAAAGCACTAACCTAAAATTGCAGTTAAATCACTATTCAATTGGTATACTAATAGTAATTTTAGTACCATTAATTGATTGAAGATTGATTGTACCATTAATTGATTGAAGATCTTTTTTCACACTTGATAGCCCCATTCCTCTTCCTGAGATAATAGATGTATTTTCAATATCTGTGAATCCAGATAGAAATACCAGGCTCAATGCTATTTCCCTGGAGAATTCATCATATTGATCAATTAAGCCCAATTCTATACCCCTGTTCCATATTTTTCCTGCATCAATTCCTTTTCCATTATCTGCAATCTCAAAAATCCAGTTATTATCCTCTTCAGTAACTGTAATTGAGATAATTGATTCTTTTGATGCAGCATCAATTCCATGTGTCATGGAGTTATGAATCAATACTAACAACACATCAGACATTATCTGCAGAACATCCCGATTGATATTAATCTCTCCACCGGATATTCTCAGATCCACTGGTTTGTTAAGTTTTTTAGATAATTTGGCAACTATTTTTGGTAATTGTTTCAAAATAATCTCCACAGGTAATTGTTTGAAAGAAATCATCTTGTGCCTGATACAATCAAGCTCGGCATATATTTTATCATGATTATACTCCTCCAAATTCATCAGAGCATCCACTGATAGTATCAGCTGCTGCAATTCATCAGTTGCTATCTCCACCTTGGAAGCGATTCTCTGTGATCTGAGTATAACTTTCTCCTCCAGCATATCTGCAATACTTCTTTCCTCAATCTCATAGCTAGTGATCTCTGCAATCTTTACAATCTCATTGATTATGATATATTTATTCTCTTTAGTGATAATATCAATATAAGAGTGGTCAAAGTCCTTGATACTTAACAATTCACTCTCATCAGGCACTGATTTAATTATTTTACCAAGTCTTGCCATTCTGTTGATCAGAGATAGCATTCTTGCGATTTTTTTCTCAGATTTTGGATTGATTGCCACATTTATCCTGTAAAGCCTCTCTTCGGGCATTCCGGGATTCAATGAGAGATAAAGGTCTTGAAAAACCAGGTCTACATCGATTTTTGTGGTGTTATTAATCAGTTCTATTAGTACTTTGCACTGATGAAGATATACTCTGATATGATTGATGCTTCCATATGGGTCTGAATTGAATCTATCTTCTAATTGATGTGTAAGTACTCTTATAGATGAATATTCCTCATCAAGATAGGCAAATAGACCTTTCATAGAATGCAAACCTAGTTTCACCTCCTGTACTGCACGGATATTATCAGAGAACTCTTCTATTAATATTAAATTATCCTCCATGTTTTTTATCTTTACCCTCATCTCATCAATCAGTACAGATATAAATTCATCTTCACTCATTTAAATCAACTATAATTTAGCCAGTGCAGCTTTTATCTTGGCAACAGATACAGGCTTCAACAGAATATCCTTTACATCTGCCAAACGCTCTTTCTCACCTTCTTTAAGATTTTTCTCAGTGATTATTATGATATTTGCATTTCTATCAAATTCAAGTATCTCAGTGGCAGCAGTGAACCCATCAGCACCGGGCATGTTTATATCCATAGTGACTATATCTGGTTTGATTTGTGTATATGATGATAATGCAAGATCTCCACGCTCTACAAATATGAATTCGGCATAACCATCCAGCTCCAATGCTTTTCTAATTGCTAACGCAGCTATCTTACTATCTTCCACAATTAATGCTGTTTTTAAACTCACAGATGGTATGTAGATCATATCTCAATAAGTATTGTGAATAGAGAATACTCTAATAGAAATTATTAAATGAAATGGATTTATAAAAATGATATGGATGAGATTTTTACTCAAGACCCTTTCATAAGACAGGATGTAAATAGATCTGAGATTTTCCTGAACAGAGATCTATGGAGTAAGTATTTCTCGAATGAATGTACTGTAATTCCCCAGTATATAGAGGTTGCACCAAATATCAAAACTCTGCTAATCAGCTCTAAGCCATACAAAAAAAGTGAACTAAGACCTATTATTATTATCCCAGGATGGTTCTCACAGATACCATCATGGCAAGAGATACTGGAGTACTGCTCATCAAGAACTGAGATATATTATATCGAAACTAGAGAGAAAACAACTGCATTGCATGATCATAATATAAATTATGATGTAGCATCTATGGCTGATGATTTCTTTGCAGTGGTGAATAAATTATCTGTAAATATAGAGGATGCAGTGGTATTGGCTTCTTCTATGGGTGGGACACTACTATTCAACTATCTATCAAGATATGATCGATATCCACACAGAACTGTTATGCTTGGACCGAATCCAACCATAGAAAAGCCATTCTTACTGGGGCATTTTCTATTGGGTATGCCTCAATTCCTGTTCACTATCACACTGTCAGTACTGAAATTCTATGTTATCAATTTCAAGATGAATTCGAAAAATGATCCACAGGCATTGAAGTATCTACAAGTTATGCGAATGGCAGTACCTAAAAGAATGATCAGAAGTGGACGTGCCATCGTTGGAAAATATAAAGGATGGGAGGATATTGCAAAGATCACAGAGCCAATAATTCTAGTGACTGCAATGTCAGATAAATTGCATGCAATGGAGAGAACACTTAAGATAGCAGATGCACTTGAGAAATCCGGCTTGCTTGATTTTGAGACAAATATAGAGGCACATTCTGTAAAGCTGGCGACACATCTGATAGAGCTTGCAAATGATGATGAAAGTAGTATTAAATGGAATGGATTTTCGCACTAGAGAAAAGAGAAGAGCAATTATCTAACATTTTAAATTACTTGAGAATTTAGATGGTTTATATGACAAATAAATTAGCAAAGGAGACATCACCTTATCTACAACAGCATAAAGAGAATCCAATTGATTGGTACCCATATTCAGAAGAGGCTTTTGATAGAGCAAAAGAGCTGAACAGGCCTGTATTCTTATCAATTGGTTACTCTTCCTGTCATTGGTGTCATGTAATGGCCCGTGAGAGCTTTGAAGATGAGGATATTGCTAATTTTATGAATGAAAATTTCATATCAATTAAAATTGATAGAGAAGAGCATCCGGGAATTGACAAGGCATATCAGGAGATGTTCCAGCTAGTAAACAGAAGAGGAGGAGGGTGGCCATTGTCAGTATTTGCACTACCAGATGGTGCACCATTTGTACTCGCAACATATATCCCAAAAGATGATAGATATGGCATGAAGTCATTCAAGCAGGTCATGGATGATGTGCTAAATGTATGGAATAACGCAAGAGACCAGGTTGTGGAGCAGGCCACTGCGATCATGAATGGATTGGAACAGTATGTGGATTATCTAACCGAGAATAAAGGTGAGGGGATGTTATCTGAGGAGACATATGCAAAGCAGGTAACAATGTTATTACAGAAGGCAGATTATAAATTTGGAGGTATCGGAGGTGCACCTAAATTCCCAAGAGTATCTGCATTGAGATATCTATTGCAAGAGGGTATTCACACGAATAATGACAGTGTATATGAATTTGTGAGGTTCACCTATCATAAAATGTCAACAGGTGGTATTTATGACCAGCTTGGTGGGGGCTTCGCACGATACAGCGTCGATATAAAGTGGCTTGTCCCTCATTTTGAGAAGATGTTATATGACAATGCAGGGCTACTACATCTTGGCTCTGAATTGTATGCTGCATTGAATGATAATTTTGCAAAATGGGTAATTTTTGATACTGTTTCTTGGGTTGCAAGAGAGATGCGATCCAAATATGGTGGATTCTTCTCCACATTGAATGCAGAATCTGAGGGAAGAGAGGGTAAATTCTATGTATGGACCAAATCTGAACTGAAAGGCATACTTGGAAATGATTTTGAATTAGCAGAGATGAGATTTGGCATCACTGAAAAAGGTAATTTCAAGGATCCACATCATCCAGAGATAAAAGGCATGAATATATTGAGTGTGGTGGCAAGTATAGAGGAGATCTGTGATAAATTCGAGATCTCAGAGGATACAGTTGTTAGTAGATTATCAAAGATGAGGCAGAAACTATTTGGCGTGAGGGGAAAAAGAATTGCACCATCTCGTGATACCAAGATTATAACATCTTGGAATGGTTTGATGATTGATGCGATGTTCTCCATAGCTGAGAAACTTGATCTTGAAGATGCAGCCACACTTGCAATCAATGCTATTGATTATATTGTGGAGGCAATTATCAAGGATGATAAGATATTGCATTCTTTCCATGAGGTGAAGGAAGGGCAGGAATGGCGAGAGATAGAGGGATATCTAGATGATTATAGCTTTGCAATATCCGCACTGATATCAGCATTTGAATACACTGATGATTGGAGATACATTGAGATAGCATCTAGATTGGAAAAATTAAGTACTGAGTATTTTTACAATGAGGAGGATAAAATATACTATGTCAATAGATCTAGAGATGGAGCACTGTTTAACAAGGTCATGCAGGCTTCTGATGAGAGTATGATGTCTGGATTTGCTAAAATGGTGGATAATCTGTTCAAGCTGGGTAAGTATCTTGAGAAGCAGGAGCTTGTAGATAGAGGCAAGGAGATTGCAGATAAATTCGCGGGTAGCTTCAATGACTTTCCAGGTTCAATGAATGGATTACAAATAGCCTGTACAAACTATCTTAGATATCCAACTGAGATAGTACTTGTGGATACAAATGATACAGATCTTGATAAGGCACATAGCAGTGCATATATTCCCCACAGATTAGTATATCGTTGGAATAATAAAAATAGGGATGATGGAAGGCCAAAGTGGAATGTTTTGGAAGCAAGATTGGATGTGGATAGGCCCACTGTGTATATCTGTGAGGGTATGACCTGTTCTTTGCCATTAAGCACGGCTGATGATGTGATTGAAGAATTAAAGAATAGATATGTAAATTTATAGTTTGCATTTATAAAAAATAGAATTAAAGAATCACAGTGTAGAATACAACCATGATAGCCTGCTGACTACTTTCTGATCATTCAGCACATCGATTGCCGTATCAAAGCCTAGTTGTGATAGATTTGTCAGAATTGTGAATATAGTCTGGCCCACAACATGATCATTTGTCTCTAAAATTACCTTCTTCAACAGTCTGATAGTTCCATCAATTCCATATTGCTGACGATAGAGATTATGATGCCGTCTTATCCACCTCAAGAAGCCATTAAAAGTATCTTCCTTTCCAGATGCTCTTTTGAATACTATCTGATAATTCTCAGAATGTGCAAAATCAGAGAACCTTACCTGATACTCGATATTCCAATCATTAAGCACTCCTGGGAGGTTCAGTCTATTTAGAAAATCTTCCTTCCATGATAGATTAGGGTTCTGACACAGCAGAGTACCAGGAGTGTATGAATCACCATAGGGCAGTAATACTCGTATACTCCATATATTAGAATCAGCTGGTTCCAGAGATAAGGTGGCATCATCATATCTGAGTATGGGTTTGGATTTTGTCAGCAATAATATCTTCTCAATTAGAGTGGATACCTGATTAATACTTCCCTCCTCGATCATCGCATGAATATCCTCACTTGGCAGTTTAGATAATGTGAACATTAGTCGCTCATCTCCGATCTGTAGTGTCTTCTCGGTCCAGTATTCAAGATCAAAAGTTTTTATTGATTTCACATTGAATGCGGATGGATTACCAATCATAATGGAACCCAATCTTGCAGCCTGTCCCCTCACAAAATCCTCAGATAATAATCCTGTAATTCTCCATGCAGTCAAAGATTCTCTGAAAATATCCTGGAATATATCCACCATGATCCGGGTTATCTTTCCCTCCTCCCTTCTTGCATGATGATACAGATTATCCAATCTATCGAATATGGTGTGGATCTTGCTACCAAATCCATCTATTGCAAGATGGTCAAATTTTGCAGTGATATACATTACAGATTGTTCCTCACGTAGATCATCCTCTTTTGTCACATCTGGTAGGATAGTATCTACCTTATCAGTATCCATCTCAAGTGCTGCACCAAGAGAATCCAGTAAGAATACATCTTCATCAACACGTGCAACAGGCTCATTCTCTACTTTTGGTGCATCCATACCAAAATCAGAAAGAGCTGCAAAAGGATTATCATCGATCTCCACTTGTTTTGATGGTTCATCATCGGTTGGAAAATTAAAATCAGAAAGATCTATATTTGCAAATGCAGTCAGATCATCAATTGACAGCTCATCTTTCTCATCTTCCAAAACCGCTACACTAGAATCTGTAACATCTGGATGCAGTGGTTTCATCAGGGGAGAGGCATCTTCCACGGAATGTTCTGCGATTTTACCAATCTGTGTGATCAGTTGTTCTTCAAATATATCAATAACCCTGAAATAGCTCCAGAAATAGGGTAAATCCTTGAATAATTGTTTGAAACGGTTCAATCTTGCCTGAGCCTTTGGAATTGTAGTCTCAAATGCGACAGGTTCATCTAGAAATTTCTTGAAATCAGTCTCAAAATTAATCTTGCTATCAAACTCATCAGCAAACAGAGCAATGCTTTCAGGCATTACCTGTTGTCTTGTTTTTATATCTTTAACATCAAATAAAAAATACCATGCGATTGGGATCAGATTATCACTTCTGAATTCAGGGTAATTATCAGGTGTAATACTGGAGAGATCCAACCCTATATACAGAAATGCCTCTCGAATTACCTCATCGCTCATGATATAATTTATTATACAAATTACAATATAAAATACATTTCACAATACAAGATTTGATAGTTAATTTTAGTGAAAAATATGTGACTGAGTATATCAAAATAATAAACGTATTTTTAATATATGTATGTCAGTACTCCATAATCCTTTTTACAAACGACTAACATATACATTAATAGAGCACCAAAAATGAGTGATTATAACATAGATTATGAAATTTCAGATGAAGTCTCGCTAAAAATTAAAGAAAAGCTACCATTAGAGCATATCAAATTATTGAATAAGTATCTTAGAGAGGAGAATTTTGATGATTTTGTTAATCTCATAAGCACTTTTGATCTGAATTATAAATCTATAAATCAAGTCAAACAGGTAATGAGTAAAATATCCCCCTCAAAAGCTTATATCTGGGCAAATGATCTAATTAGTCAGGATGGGGAAGATGTAACCAAGAGAATTGCAGCAGGATTATTATTCATTAGATCTGAGATTTGGAATAGAGACCAGACAAGGGCAATTGAGATAATAGATCAATTCTCAAAATGTGAAGAATGGAAAATCAGAGGTATTGGCATAAATCTTTTTGCCAATTGTATGATCAAGAGTTTTGATGACTTCTTTGATACATTCAAATTATTCATAGCATCAGATTCTTCCAAATTCAGAAGAGTAGCCATCTCTACTGCACAACAGATAGCCACTTACAAGGGTAAAATCAATTTTCTGACAAAAGAATTTCTAGATACTTTAAAGCCATACCTGAATGAGGAGGATGCATATGTCAATTCAGTATCAAATGAGACTTTTGGTAGTTTTATCAAAAATTATCCAGATATATTCTATTCGTGGATATCAGAGAAAGTAATTGAGGTAGGAGATGATCCCAAAGGAAAGGCCTCTATTCTATATATGTTATCCAATGTACATGCAACCAATCATTTCAAAAAATCATGTGAGATTATTGATATGTTGATCAATGATACCAATATTCGGGTAAAAAGAGCCAGATCAGCAGCACTCAGGAACCTTGCCAAATACCATTCAAAAGATGTTAATGCATGGTTAGAGAGCAGGATGAATCTACCTCAGGCAGTTGATCACTGGTCTGAACTACAGATAGATGGCTTGCTTGATTCATTCATCTGAAATTTCCAGACTTTTAATTGCCATGACAGTAACATTCTCAGAATCAAGTATTGCAATGTGTGGATTGACATACTCATATGGCCCGGTGCTCGATGAGAATATAGATAATAGTTTGAAATCAAAAAACCATTGGAAGCCCAGTTCAAATGCCTCGTGAGAGCGTACTATTAATTTTAGATTATGTAGTTCCAGAAAATTATCAACTAAATCTCTTCCAAAATAATATATCTTCTCACCTCTTTTACTTTTACTGTATGTATTCAATACTTCTTTTGGATCATTCCATAACAGTTGCCCATATTCAGTTGATAATGGATGCTTAGGTTTGGGTAGCAATCTCATCATATGAAAGAAAATAGGCTCAACTGGTATTCCCCCATGTGTGATAAAAGCCCAATCACCTAATTTGATTGCATATGGTAACTGCTCAAAAGATAGATTGAACTCATCAAATACCTCCTGATTATAATATTGCATACATTTGGATTTGAATCCATAGAATTCATTGATTGATTTATCCTCATGATTACCTCGAGTTACAAATACAGTATCTGGATTTTTTATCTGACGAATGATCACCATGAATATGCATTCAAGCATCTTATCACCTCTATCAATGATATCACCATTGATTATGATCTGCCGAATATCTTTGTTATTATCAAAATAATTGAATACTCGTTTTAACTGCTCAAAATCTCCATGAATATCTCCAATGACGAGAGTTTTCTCATCTTTGAGATCTACTAGCATTCTTTGTTTTGTTAAAATTTCCCTCCAATATCCCAACAGATCTAAAATTATATCTATATGTAAAAATTGTGGGTTCTCAATGCCTACTTCACAGTATTCTATGATAAGGTCCTTTGAGAGAATATCTGGATCAGAAATTTTATTCAAGTCTCCTGCATATCAATTTTATTTTATTTAATGATATAAATCATATCACACGGGTATAAGTAATTGATAATATTGTTTTTATTAGCCTTAATATATTTAGATTGAATTTGATTGAAAATTACTTTTGTGGTGTATAATCATCTGGTTGCATCTCCTCCAGTAACATCTCTCCAACTATCACCATACCTAATCCTTTGAACATTCTCAGGGATGCAGAGTTCTTTTCATATACCTCACAGATAAGTTTTGATACATTTTTATCCTCAAAATATATGATTGCACGCTCGAGTAATTTGGCTCCAATCTTCATACCTCTTTTATTAGAGAGTACCCCAACACCTGCAACAGCACCTACCGTGAGGCCTGTGTCCAATGGATCATCCTCTATTGTCAGATAGATGAAGCCCACCATTTTTCCATACAACCAAGCTATGAAAGTCCGATCTGCTGGGAAACCCAAAGCTTCTGATTTGGATATCTCTCTTGTTGGATCGGGTGAGGTGAAGAATATTGTATTGTACAGCATCTGAAAATTATCAACATCCACTTCTGGATCATAATTTTTCAGTAGCACATCTTTTGCCATGGGGTTGGTTTTAATTCTGTCACCTAGAGATGTCAATGCAGCTTTTGCCTCATCATAAGTCATCTCAAGTCGGAAGAATCTATGTTCTCCAGGTCTTCTGAAACCTCTTGCTATATCTTGTCTTGTTGTTCTTACCAGAAATTTACCTGATTTAACCCTGACATACTCTACACTCTTATCAATAATTGTGGGCAGGTTCAGATAATCATTTGGTTTTTTATCTTCGCTTGTAATGAATTTATTGAGGTTAGCAAAATTATAAGTATATTGTAGTTTAAATCACTAATTGCTCAAATATTTGACACAGATATAATAAGCCCGATCTAGTTTTGTATTGGAATATTTAAACTATTAATTTTTGAATTATCATTTTATTTGTACATACAAATAATTAATGACAACTTTTAGATTTCTTAGATTTTTTACTTTTCTTTGGTTTTTTACTCCTAGGCTTGCTGAAATTTTTATTCTCGAGTTCCTTCAGTGCTTTCTCTCGATATATATCCATTTTTGTCATATCATTATTTGATATATTCACATATATAATAATTTGCACAATATAAAGAAAATAATAGCTATAAATTAAATATAATTAACATAATTCAATAAAGTTTACATCAAAGTTAGTTTGATAAACAATGGATTTCTTATTCAATGATCTTGAGGGAAAGTGAGTTAAGCAACAATATATCAATCATTTAATTTATAGAAGTTCACCATTAGTGAATTTTTTCACTCTTATATCCACGGGATTATCAAATATATCAGATTTACTGGCTGTCTCCACAATCTCTCCATCGATAAGAATACTCACATCATCTGCAACTCTTTTCACCTGAAATAGATCATGAGAGTTCCAGATAACAATTAAATTGTTCAATCTTGTTTGCTCTTTGATAAACCTCTCAAGCCACTTGCTGGTGGCCGCATCCAACGATGCAGCTGGTTCATCAAGAATTATAATTTCAGGTTCTGAGATGAAGGTACGTGCAAGAGATAATTTCTGTTGCTGCCCGATACTCAACTTGTTTGGATTTTTATCCCTGTGTTCTGTCAGATCCACAAGATCCAGCCATTTATTCACTTTTACATTAATCTCTTTTTTTGGAGTATCTCTCAATTTCAACGGATACTCTAGATTAGAATAAACAGAAGATGATAGAAATACAGGTTTTTGCCACATTAATCCAATTTTTTTGATGTATCTGACACGATCATCCTCTGTATTCCATGGATTAATTACCTCATCATTGAATTTTACGGTACCACCTGTTACCTTGTATAGTAATCCAACAATTTTATTAGTTAAAGTTTTCCCAGCTCCATTAGGACCAAGTATGCAATGAATACGTCCTTCTCTTGCTTTAAAAGTGATATCATTCAACAGTTGATTACTATCAATTTCAAGTATCACCTTATCAAGAATTAAAGTATTCATCTTAACATTTTCAGATAATTTATGTATTTTTAAAGTATTTACGTTTCAAGTCAAGATTAAATGCATGAATATCACAATTTTAGATAGTTAACAATCTCAATACCATGTTTATCCAATCCCAGCTCAGATTTGTTACCACGTATTCCATTCTCAAATATCTTGATTATCCTATTATTCTCATTCACAACAAAAGTATCTCTGTCTGAGAATTTAGTCACTAGATAATTTTTCAGTACTCCATAACTTTTACTGATCTCATGCGTGATATCACTAACCATTTTATATTCAAAATTATATTTATTACAAAATTTATCAAGAACTTCTGGTGGATCCACTGAAATACCAAATATCTCAGAGATACCACTTTCCTGTAATAACTCATAATTATCCTGCATAGACTTGGATTGAATGGTACAGCCTGTTGTGAATGCTTTTGGAAAGAAAAATACTATTCGTTTTCCATCAACTTCATAGAAATTTCTAGTCTTTCCTTCATCTGTAAATTGGAAATCTGGTGCGGTATCACCGATTTTTAATGTCATATACAACTATGTAACAGTTATTTATTAAAACATATTTATTAAATCACTTTGTTTTCTTAAACTATTTTCTGCCCCAATGCAGAGGTAATTAATCCAACTGCCAATTGTGCAGTCTTATTGCGAATATCAAGTGTTGGATTGATCTCTACCATCTCAATTGAGGACAGTTTACCAGAATCATGTACCAGTTCCATCAGCAGATGTGCTTCCCTGTATGTCAATCCACCGGGTACTCTGGTTCCAGTTCCATCAGCAGATGTGCTTCCCTGTATGTCAATCCACCGGGTACTCTGGTTCCAGTTCCAGGTGCAAAGTCTGGATCAAGAGAATCTATGTCAAATGATACATGTAGATAATCCACATCATTGGTGGCAATTTTT
>JAJRQD010000007.1 GCA_024280435.1 archaeon
AGCCAATTGGAATAGAACAATACCAATAGAGGTGATAAAACGGGATAAAGATACCAGTTTATCAGTAATTTTTCCTATAATTTTACTGTTGATACTGAATAATACTGCAAATCCATATAGAAATGCAACTCCAAGGGAAGCAGTCGATTTACTGGCATCCTTTGGAAAGTTGATAAGTATGAAATTATCATATGTGAGTATCAGTATGAAGAAAAAGCCTATTACCGCGAATAGTGCACCCACATATGCAAAAAAGTTACTAAGAAGTTTCTCTGATAACAAAGACCTGAATTTGATTGATCGCTCTTTTTTATTCACCTGTTTAGTAGTATCAAAATTGGGTGCGAGTGATTTCATTTTACTGGAATGTTTAATCTCAGATTGTTTGAATTCCTCATAAATCCTGCTATTCCTTTCAGATAGCTCATTTAGCTTACTTTGTAATTCTACACTTGATTTTTTATACAGAGATTGTGAATTATTATCAATCTTCTCTTTTAGTTCCGGTATTTGGGATCTTAGTTGTTTAATTCTATTTTCCAACTGATCTAGTTCCTCTTCCAATTCAGAGGCATTGAAATCCGATTGCAGTTGTTTCCACTGTTTTTCCCAGTACTTAATAGAATTTCCCAATCTACTGATAGTAGATTTCACATCTATCAATTTATTACGTTTTTCCAATGGTGTTATATCCTCTTCCTCAATCTCATTGATCAATTCAGGTAGATCATTTTCAATCTCATCAACAATGGAATTGTATGATTTTCTGATTTTAAAGTGTGTTGTATCATAATTTTCAATTTTTTCCCCAATACTATTTACGATGGCTGTATCTCCAACATTTATCTTATTTTTCACAGATGGTTGTTTTAAGTCAGTTGTTAATGCCCTCTGTTCAGAACTATTGTAAGAAGTTCCTTTTTCAGTACTAGAAATGAATTCATCTTTAATTCTTGGGAATGATAAATTTAATACTGCAGATATAGATATTATTAATGTCCATAGAATTTGCAATCCACTTATTATTAAATATAGTATCCCGATGAAGAAAACAACTAATGAGAGCTTATCATTATTCTGAGTTCTAACGGAATCTGGGGGTTGAATATAGTATATTATAATTCCAATAATAACAAAATACAATCCAATATGAAAATATTTACCTTCTGTCAAAATATAATTACCAGATGTCCAATTGCTATTGATGTAATTAATTTTTAGAATAAAAGATTTTAATATTAACAGTAATCCTGTTGCAGAAATTAATATTGGAAATTTGGATCTTCTAGATAGTTCCGGTACAGCTATTTCAACCTGGGTAGATTTCGATATCATATAAAGTGCAATGAATACAAGTAATAACCAGTAGGTTATGAATGTGAAGAATTCATTAAAAAGAAATAATGAACCTATCACAAGAATGATTGAAGTAGCTTTTTCTTTAATTATTAGCTTACCATTTTTCATGTGAATGAAATTAAGTATTCTTAGATTGATATTGTATATGTTTTCAGGTGGATTAATATCAGGTATGATCTGTTCATTCTTTCCTAGAATAAATCCAACTATGAATAAAATAATACCTGTAATAGTAAAAAATGTAGTGTTGGAAATAACCATCATGGTAAATCCAATGAAAATGAGTGCTTGTATAGCTTTTATATTTTTTTCTCTCTCAATATTATTGACAGTAATAATTTTCTGATTACATGCCTCACAAAATATCTGATCCTCCGTAATTATTGCTCCACATTCGTGTTTAATCATGAAATTACCCCCTTTATCATTTTATCTGCATTAATTATGTTTTTACAGATTGGACAAATAGATTTTATTTCAATCCATGAAATAATATGTTCAATATGATTTGGATACTCACAATGAGGGCATTGAAGTATTTGTTCTGATTTCTCTATTTTTCCGTTGCATACACTGCAAGTAAGTTTTTGCTTACCACAATCATCACAGAATATAGATCTTGAATTATTATCACAATTACATCGGTAAATTATTTTTAATTGTTTTAATTCAGAACCCTTGATGAAAATAAATGATTTTATCTCTGCATCCGGGAAATATCCCAACCCTACTACTCTTGTAATGTATTTCAATATCTGATGCTTATCAGTATCGAATTTCTTTGATAGATGATCAATACTGATCTCATCATTACTATCTATGTATTTGATGATGTCGATCAGTTTTTTATCTTTTAAATCTGTATAGGGTATAGGTAATGGTAATTTATTTAATTTTATCAGACTGAACTCTTTTTTATCAACTTTAATCTCGCGAACAACTCCTGTACCAATGAGCTCATATATCACTGCTTTTAATTGATATTCATTCAATCCCCAGATCTCTTGTATCATATCAAAACGCAGCTTATTATGTGTAATTAAAATACCCAGTATTTCCTGATTAATTATGGGCATATCTTGCAATTGAGTTAATAATGGTATCTGCGGTAACTTGCTGACAATAATCTCACCACCTCTTGATATCTCAATCTCCAATTCTGTATCTGAGTTGAAATCAAATAATAAATTCTCTGCATCTTTCTTTGATATATCAAATATTCTCATAATGTCTCCAATATTCACAGATTTTTCATTTTTAAGCATACCATAAATGATCCTGTTCTCATATTGGAGTGGAATATTGGTATCAGTATTATGAAGCATTTTTATGAAGCAAATTCCATCGATAATTCTCGCATCAATTACTCCATTGTATGCAAGTATGGATAGAAATCGTAGTATATCCCCATCAGATCTAGAAAAATTATTAGATATTTTTCTTATACTTGATTTTCTGTTTATTCTTAAAAAACCCAGTATTGTGGGAATAATTTCCACATTCTCTTCAAAATCAAGATGGAATTTTGAATTATAGGATATATTGTTAATTTCACAATAAAGTATTTCTGGTTGGGGTGTCTTTAAAGAAATATTCATTGATTGATTTATATTTCTGAGCATTTTATTCAGTAATGCAGTATCCACCTCTATATTTTTTGATAAAAGTGCAGAGTTTATATCCGACAGAAGTTCAGAGATTGTGATTTCTCTTTTTAAAATCAGTATACCTGCAAGTATGTTCTCAATTATTTTATCCGGCTTTTGCAAATTTAGCGTATGATCTGTACCATAGTTGGGATCTATTTTGTTTTCTTTATCTTTATTTTTTTTGTTTTTATAATTGTATGAAGGTTCTGCATTATTTGGTGCAAATACATGCCATTTTAGCTTGTAGTAGAGATCAACTTTTGTCAAATTGGTATGCATAATCATATTCTTTAAGTATTTATTTTACTTAAAAAGTATTTCTTTTTTTTTCAAGATATGATAAAATACCATATACCCGTATAACATTAGCTACATTAATTGTAAATGTTATTCAGAGGTAATTATTCCATGTTCTGTTATCTCAAATACAGTTTCATTCTCTCCAAGAACAGGAGAGTCGAATATTTTTATCACTCTCTTCTCACCCTTTGATTTTCTGATATAACATCTTGTGGTTGCCCAGTGTGCCATGATATTTCCTCCAACTGCGGTGGTTGGATCACCAAAGAACTGTGCAGGATTTGCCTGTACTTGATTTGTAACCACAATTGATAGGTTATAAGTATCAGCAATTCTGTGCAGAATACTTAGATGATGGTTCAATGTCTGTTGTCTATCAGCAAGAGTACCACGGCCGGAATATTCAGCTCTGAAATGAGCTGTCACACTGTCCACAATCACCAGTCCGAAGTCATTTTTTTGATTTCCCAGTATTTCAAGTAGCTTGAGTGCAATACCCTGTTGCATATCTGAGTTCTTAGCTCTTGCATACATAATATCTCCCAGTATATCATCAAGTGGTTTATCCCAACCAGTCTCATTTTTCAATCTTGTAGCCATCTGTATTATTCTTGTGGGACTGAAAGTACCCTCCGTATCAATATATATGGCTTTTTTACCAATTCCTCCCAGCTCTTTTGGTAACTGTACTGTCACACATAGTTGATGACACAGTTGTGATTTACCAGATCTGAAAGAACCAAAGAATTCATATGATTCACCCTCTCTTATACCACTTTTTCCAAGTTCAGGTATGAAAAATAAATTATCAAGAGATTCTGCACCAAAGGTAAAGGTATCTGAAATCTTACGTTTTTCCATGATCTCAAATGCAGATTGGAAATATCCACCCTTGGATTCTGCAATTGCATTCTGATATTTCACAGCTGAATTCTGTGTTATACCGAAACGACTTTCTAATTCTTTTACAGGAGTTGTTTCCAGCAAATGAAAATTCATACCTTTCTCCCTCAATGATTTTGCAGTTGTAGGGCCTACTCCCTCTATATCTTCCAAAGATTGCTCTTCTATAAAATCCGGATATTCTTCTGGGAAAAGTGAGATCACACCTTCTCGGAGTTTCTTACCCATAGTTCTTGTCAAACCTGCAATCTCAAGATCATTTAACGTTGCGTTCATCAATTCAGAGGGATTATTAATCCCTGCCAAAGTTAGTAATTCCACTGATTTAGGACCTAATCCAGGAATATCTTTCAATTCAGTATTTTCAGGATTTTTTTTCTCCTCTTTCTCCAATAATTCTAATTTACTTGCCATAATAATCAACCTAATACAATATATAGGAATTTGGATATTTAAATTAGGTCTCAGAGGGTAATTAAAAAATGAACATTGAGATATTATGCTTTGGTTATTGGAATTATTGCAAGATCATATAATAGATTACATATTATGTAACAATAAAAAATATATCAAAAATATTTATCTTACCATTATAGACATTAAAAATGAAATTTATTAAATTCTTAGATATTGATACCCATAGAATATATAAATAATGTCTCTAATAATAGTTTATGAAAACTATTTTTCAACCAAGGATGGAGCCTAATACTCCTGGACGTTTAAAATACAAACGTACATTTGCAATTGGACTGGCATTTATGACCTCAAGTATATTCTGGGCATATTACAACTTTATGATGCCACTGGTGCTTAACACATTTCTATCAAGAGATCTGAATATTACCGATGGAATTGATACGATAGTTGGCGTAGTTATGGTTTTGGATAATATTGTAGGCATACTGTTATTACCCGTATTTGGAGCATTATCAGATCGAACTAGAAGTAGGTTCGGTAAAAGAACTCCTTACATCATTGTAGGTGCAATCAGTGGAATATTAGCTTTCTCTGGAATTGGTTTTCTGACTATGAGTGCAGGAGTTGCAGTATTTGCCACTTTAATTGCAGTGATAATGTGGTTCAACATCTCAATGGCATTTTACAGATCTGCAAGTGTTAGTTTAATGCCAGATCTAACAGATCCAAAGGTACGCCCTACAGGAAATGCAATTATTAATTTGATGGGTGCATTGGCCATGGTATTTGGATTGGCAATTCCTGCTGTTATGGCTGTTATCTATGATACAGATACAGTTGATGGTTTAACAAGTGCTCGTGCAGGTGGGTTTTATTCTGCTAGTATTCTTACCATTATCGCACTTGTAATATTTTTGTTAGCAATCAAAGAAACTCCCACTGGTGATAATTTCTTAGAGATTGGTGATAAAAGCATAGCCACAGATCCAGTGACATTGGAGTATATTGGAGAGGAAGAGGAGAAAGTTGAGAAAGAGCCATTGCTTCAGAGCTTGAAGGAGATTGTTAGTAATAAGGAGGATCGAAGCCCACTTTATATGCTGATTGTGATTTTCTCATTCTTTTTTGGGTATAATGCAATTGATACCTTCTATTCATTATATGCCACTCAGTATCTAGGTTGGAAGGAAGGTGATGCAGGTACTGCATTATTGATCTCGCCAATAACAATGATTCTAACTGTTATTTTTGCAGGTAAAATTGCTGAGAGAATTGGTAGAAAAAATACCGTGTTTATTGGCCTTATTGGTTTAACACTTACATTTACACTAGCTATGTTTGTTACAGAACCAGGAACATTGATGATTGTTTTTGCATTTATTGGCATATTCTTTGGATTCATCAACATAAACACTATTGTTATGATCTGGGAGATGGCTCCTAAAGGGAAAATCGGTGCTTACACGGGTGCATATTATTTCTTCAGTCAATTATCAGCAACTCTATCTCCAGTGATTGCAGGTCTTACATTTGATACTTATAGGAAAATATTCAAAGTGGCTGATGGACAGCAATATATTGTGATGTTTCCATATCTGATATTTTGGGAAATTATCGCCATCTTATTTCTTTTCAAGGTGAAATCTGGTGAAGTTACTCTGTCCTCGGATGAAGTTGATGAGTTAAAAGAAATTTATGAAGATGATTAAAACTATAATTAGTGTATAAATAGAATTTTGAAGTTAATACCTTATATATCTCATAAAAATAGATAAGCACATTATTGTGATGATTAGAATTATATTTGCAGTTGATATTATAAGTATCCATTTTCGTTTGATCTTTGGTAATTTGATGTGATCAACTTTAAAAAACTTTATCATTACCAGCACGAGTAGAATTATACTAGATATAATTTTGAACTGAAATATGAGGGAATAGCTTGTTTCAATATTGAAAAAATACTGCCCTATTTCATTTATTGTGGAAGGAAACAGGAATAAACCACTTATTACAAGCATAATCATACTGGTGAGAGCAAGTATTGCCATATTTCTTCTGACAACCATCATAACTACTCTTCGTTCCCTTCCCCATTCAAATGTTGATCTTGCAGTTATCAATAGGGTGAATGAATATGCAATCATTCCTCCCATCCAGATGAAGGTGAACAGATCATGTACAGATGCCCAGAAATATATGTCTGAATTATAATTCACTCCATTCCTGAAATATTTTAACTCAAGGCTCAGATAAATCACATAGACTGCAGTGGCAGAATGAAGTATTCCCATAATTAATCTATATTTCAAATTCTTGATTGCCATACTTGGGATCATCAGTATAATTAATAATATCATGCTAAGCACCTTCAATCCTAGCACTTTTGCATACCTTCCCTCACCTAGCAGGAAAGAAATACCATCCTCGAAGATAATTCCAGTACCTAGTACAAGTATCACTGTCAAAAACTGAATAAATCCAAAATTATCAATTATTTTGTTGTTGAATACTATTGATTTCTCATTGTCCTCAATACTGTCTTTGATTGAGAATGAGATAACAGTGAAATAAACAACAATTCCGCCAATCCAAATTGCTGCGAAGAGATCATGAAATAGTGAAATTAATATTGATAAACTAAGTTCCATAGGGTAAATTTAGCTATTAAGTTAAAATAATATGGATTGTTCTATCAATTTCGGGATTTCCAATTGGTCAAAACTTTATTATTTTTGACATCAAAAAAATTAATTTTCTCTATATCTA
>JAJRQD010000129.1 GCA_024280435.1 archaeon
GCTAATAATTGGGTAAAAAACTAACAAAATGATGTATCAGATATTTATTATATAAATTATAGTATATTAAAAAATATTATCTTTTGTAAATAAACATATGATTATTATTTTACATAAAAATACAAACATATGTACAAAATAGTAATATATATATTTGTAAATAATATATGAAATTATATTGCGAAATTCCACGATAATTCAAGATCAACACAATAAATGCTTAAATTAATTGTCAAAAATATAAAGAAACATGATTTAATATAAATTATTGACAAGTACATCTGTATATAGTTTCACATTAATCCATCGTTGTTTTATCACCATATAATAAAAGAATAATTCAGCTGAATAGCTGATAATCCATGAAATTGCAATCAAATTATCGTACCTGTTGTAATACAATCGAATTTAATAATATCCCAGATATTTAAATATAATCAAATAATCCCATATGTAAAAAAACACTATCGAATTATTTTCAATCAGAATTTGTGATCTAAAACAATATAAATAAAATAATACTTGATCACAGTCAATTGTATGAAAATTTTTCTTATCGGATTTGGATACATGGGGCGATTACATGCACGCGTACTATCTAAAATGAACCTACTAGGGGGAATTATTGAAATATCTGATGAACTGCGAGCAAATGCCAAAAAATTATATAATTGTGATGTTTTCAAAACATTGGATCTTGCAATCAAGGATAAACACATCCAAAGTATAATCATTGCAGTACCCACACAGTTTCATAATTCTGTTGTTAAAGAAGTGATTGAGAAAATACCCGATATTAAATCATTGTTAATTGAGAAACCAATGGTAGCATCTATTGAAGAGTACAATGAGAACAAAGAGATGTGGAAATCTATCTCTAACAAATGTATTGTTGGACATATTGAGGTATATAACCCAGTAGTTTCAAAATTCATTGATATTGTTGAATCAGGAGAATATGGAAATATCAGAAGCATATCAATTCAGAGAAAATCAGCAGTACAGCAATCAAGACTTGATTCTCTTGCAGGTGTTGTTGAGGATGTGGGTATACACGATCTGGATATACTGAACAGAATAATGCCAAATATAAAAACCATATATGCCATAGGTAAAAAATTCAATGGCAAATTGAATTCAGTCCATGTATTGATAGATGCAGAGAATACACAGGCAACATTACAATTCTCAAGAGAATATTCTGGAAGAAGGAGAACCTTCACTCTTGAGATGGAGAAAGCCACCATATTCATAGACCTGGTGGCACAGACTATTGAGATCAGAGGATTAGGTGAGGTAATTGGTGAGAGTGATATGGTACGTGTACCACATGGGCCTGGATCTTCGATAAAAGTGTATGGCGAACCGCTGCAGACTGAGATCAATAATCTCAGAGCAATTGCAGAGAGTAACGAGATCCCAAAAGTTGGAGTTATGAATGGAATTAAAGCATTAAAACTGGCAGATGCAATCATCAAATCGGTTGAGACTGCAAAAATCATAACTATTGAATAAACTTGAATAATTATTTTGAATATCATATAAAGAACTTTAAAATCAGTTTAGAGAAAATTTACACACAATAAGTCCCTTCTTTCAGATAGCAGTGCTTCACTCTGTATAACTAGTAATCTCTCTCTACCATATAAGATGCAAATAATCTCAGTAATTTAGAATTATCATTAACAGGTAATTGATCAATTAATTTCATTGCCTTGTGTGCCATATCATTTGCAAGATCAATCGCATACTGGATCGATCCAACTTCTTTCATCACATCCAGAGCTATCTTTATCTCCTCATCAGTTGCATCATTATTTCCAAGACCCTTCATTAATCTGTTTTTTTGCTCATCATCTGAATGAGTGAATGCATGTACTGCAATCAGAGTACGTTTACCCTGTCTTATATCAGAACCAATTGGTTTACCAACCTCCTTCTCATCCCCTATCAATCCAATCACATCATCCTGCATCTGGAATGCAGTTCCTGCAAGTTTTGCATATTCCCTCACTATCTCAACCATGGGATCATCCATCTTCTTCAATGCAATTCTAGCACCTGTAACACAGGAAAATTCAAATAACACACCTGTTTTCAGATATTGCATACCAGTTATTTTATCAAGATTAAGGTCCTCAAATTCAGCTGTCTCGAAGCCAATATCAAGCATCTGTCCATGACATAATCTAGTGTAAATGTTAGATAATCCCCTAGAGATCTCATATCTCATCTCAGAACTAAGTGTAGGAATATCTCCTGCAATCTGAAATGCAAATCCAACCATCACATCACCTGCAAGAATGGCAATTGTAGGATCCCACTTAACCCAGACAGCGGGTAAACCTCTTCTTGTACGATCACTATCCATAAAATCATCATGTATCAGAGAAGATACATGAACTGCCTCAATAGCTGCCGCAACAGGGATTGATTCCTCCTCATCACCCCCAAGTGCACCGCAGACCAGTTGTAACATAGCAGGTCTGAAGCCTTTTCCACCACCTCTAAGATAGTGTTCTGAGGCCAACCGTAATGGATCCTTGGGTGATATTATCTCTTTAGATCGTTCATACAGGTACTCTCTTGCACGTTCACCGCGTAATGCAATTTCTTTCTTTAAATCCATACGGGTTTATTCTTATTGTGATTAAAATATAATCGATTGTTTGCTATTGAATTGGTATCTACTTTGTTTGGATTGTTATATTATCAACAATGGATTCTGTATGGATCAAAAATTTCTTTTATTCGAATAATTGGTGCGTGAAAATAATGTTTTAATTCAAAATTAATGGACAATTTTTAAGAGAATATTTTCGACTATCTTAAATATTAGTGATTGATAGATCGCGTGAAATGCAGAACTTCAATCATCTTGTCTCTATAAAAGACATAGACAAGGAGATGATTGAGTCAATTCTAAAAAGAGCGAAAGAGATTGAGAATAATCCAAAAGAATTTGCACACAGAATGGATGGAAAAATATTATCTACCATTTTTTTTGAACCATCAACCCGTACCAGATTAAGCTTTGAATCAGCTATGCTACGACTTGGTGGAAAAGTGCTTGGATTCTCAGATCCCAAGACCTCTAGTGTCAAAAAAGGAGAAAGTATCGCAGACACTATTAGAATGGCCCATTCATACTCAGATGTAATTGTCATGCGACATTATCTGGAAGGTTCAGGTAGAGTTGCAAGTGAATACTCTAAAGTACCTGTCATCAGTGGTGGTACAGGCATACAGGAACACCCAACACAGGCACTGCTAGATCTCTATACTATGAAAAAAGAGTTTGGTGATCTCAATGGGTTAACAATTGGATTACTTGGAGATCTTAGATATGGCAGAACTATCCCTTCCCTGTTATATGCCTTTGCAAAATACGAGAATATCAAGGTTTATCTTTACTCACCAGATCAACTAAGGGCCAGAATGACAGTCCTATCTGATATAGAGGGCAAATTGGATTATAGTGTGGAGGAGGATCTTCAGCAGACAATTGGCGAATTGGATGTATTGTATGTAACCAGAGTACAGAAAGAGAGGTTCCCAGATCTCAGCACTTATGAAAGAGTTAAAGGTTCATTTATTATTACTCCTGATACATTATCAGATGTGAAGGAAAAAATGATTGTAATGCATCCACTGCCAAGAGTTGGTGAGATATCATATGAGGTGGATGAGATGAGCCAGGCAAGATATTTTGAACAGGCAAGAAATGGAGTATGGACCAGAATGGCAATACTAGATCTTATACTGGAGGAGAATTAGCATGACAGACAAGAAAATGTTGGTATCCAAAATTGATAATGGTACTGTGATAGATAAAATTGGAGCAGGAATGTCGCTAACAATTCTAAGAGTGCTCAATATCAGAGAGGATTATTCAGATACAGTGGCAGTAGCAATTATGGTCAGTTCAGAATCAATGGGTAAGAAGGATATTGTCAAATTAACGCACAGAGATCTATCAGAGGATGAATTGAAGGCAATCTGGTTAATTGCGCCTGATGCAGTGGTATCAGTTATTGATAATTACAAAGTATCTGAGAAATTCAAAATTGCAGGCAAAATAACCTCGAATCAATTTTCAGGTGTCCTGAAATGTGAGAACCCAAGTTGTGCCACTAATTTCAATGAACCTGTCAAACCAAGATATACTCTTATGAGGAGAGACCCAATGCTCGTACGATGTCTATACTGTGATAGAGTGATGTTAGAGGAAAATATCAAAGAGCAGTTGTAATTCATTAAAACAATTAAATATATTTTTTAATCAGATTATTTCGTATCAATTATTAACTTTTAATTCTGTGATTTCAAAATACATTTAATGAGTGATCTGATTGTATTACCAGCAGGCATTGATATACATGTACATTTCAGGGAACCTGGCCTGATA
>JAJRQD010000130.1 GCA_024280435.1 archaeon
AATAATTTACCTAGTTCAGTATTACAAATTCAGTATGCAAGCACAAATGTGGTTTCATACAATCCTGTCTCGGTTGAGAACAGATGCTGTATCTCAAATGGGATCTCAACATAAAGTGTAGTTCCATTAGGTGGAATATCATCTGCATGAATAAGAATTGATCCACCAGTGATCACACTTCCACGCATGTCTCTCAAAGTCTCCCATCTGGTATGAGAGATCAGAGATGATGTATTTCCTTTTTCAGTGTACACATTGATATCAAATGCACGTAAACTCTCGAAATAACCACCTGCATCATAGAAATTCACCTTTGCCTGTACAAACAGAAAATCATATCCCTTTGTAATTTCCTTTATCTCTCGTGGATTATCAAAGGTAACATCTACTATTCCAGTTTTATCATAATCATAATCTACAGATAGAAAAGAAGCTACGAACATTGGCGTGATAAGTAATAATATCAGAAATATAAGTATAAGCAATCTATAGATAGGAGATCCTTTTTCAGGTTTGAAAAATCTGACAAGGGGAGTGATGGAATTTTTAATCTCTGCTTTAATTTTATCCAGAGATACCTCAATTACCTCATCTTCATCCTCTTTGTCATCTTCTGGCCAGAATATAATTGCCAGGAATAAAGCACCTGCAATGATAAATGTGATTGATCTGATAAGCGGGTTATTCTGTATTGCCAATGATAGATGTCCTATTTCTGGAACTCTTAGAACCATTATGCCCAATACATCACTATAGGGAATAAGTGTCTGTTCGTAAGTCTCCCCATCTATTCTCTGAGAATTAAGATTATCCGGAGCAGTATTACCGAATATATTATCACCCTTCACTCTGAAATAATACTCATCATTAATAATCTGTATATCCACAATTCGATGAATAATATTTGCACCCGTAGATTTGGTATAGACCAGTACGTCACCAATCTCAAATGTATCTGCTCCCTTGTTCTCTAGAATGAATATATCACCCTGTGCATATGTTGGCCACATGGAGTTTGGATCGGAATTATCTATTACAACTAGATTATATGGCAGATAGTTTGTGGAATTCATAATGAAAACCAGAGCTACTACTGCAATGAATACTCCCATGTAGAAATATTCTAATTGCTTTTTCTTCAGTTCCATAATAATTTAAAAAAATATAATGATAATAAATACTGTTATGTTCAGATTGAAAAATTGTTCTCTTGTTGTGATTTAGTTGGAATTATAGTGATCAGAATATTGGAATACTTAGAAAAACAATCAGCAAAGATATAATATACAGTATTTTATATTTCATTGGTAATGGTTCCACCTCATTTAATAACATTGGAGGGCCAAGAAATAGATTAAGAAACAATAAGATCAGTACTATAGATTGGTATGCCTCAATTAGAATCATTATCAGAATGAATATCAAAGTGGCTAATTTATGAATAGTATCATTTGAGATTGCTTTAATAAGATATCCTCCATTAAGATGTGAGATTGGCATGAGATACAATCCATTGATGAAAATACCTGATAATGCTGCCATACTTATTGGATGTAGAATTAATGTGGAGAATATAAGATCCTTGCTGAATAAATTCAGTATTAATTTGAATACCATTGTCGGCTTATTCATAAGTACTGAGTGTTCTGAATATGCTTTTGCAGCAATTGCATCAGTATATGACCAGTTTATTGTGTAAACTAGTATTCCAACTGAGATCAACCATGAGATTACCGGTCCAAAGAATGCAAGTTTGAACATTTTTTCACGATTATCTGGAATATCATATTGTTTTACAAAATTGCCAAGAGTGCCCAGTTCATAAGTGGGTATTGTTGGAATAAAATAGGGTATCTGTTTAGATTTATTATCTTTGATTGAATTGGCTATTCCGGGTGCCTCTTTTATGATTAATAATAGAATAAGTGTTAGGCTGAATTGTAATGCATAGATGGCAGATATACTTGAGAATTCAATATTCATAAATCTGTTCTGTAATATCAGACCACTACTTGCCTTGATAATTGAATAATTATACATAGCTGCAAAAAATATAGTTGAAAATGATATTAAGAATAGAGCTATGCTGTTCTTTCTAGGGGTGGATTTAACAGGTGGTATAAATAGGAATTGAATTGCCAACTCCTTCTCATCACGCATATTTATATATCGTAGTTTTGGTTTCAATCCATTGAAAAAATTATCACTGCGTTCTGATAGCTGTTCATATGCATCAAATAATCCAATTACTGGATCTACTACAAAAATAGGTGCCTTACTCATGCCAGATTGTTTCACCTCAAACAAATCATCCATAAGTAATTGAAATTCTCCCATTTTTATCGTCTTCACAACTTTGTTATCGACCTTTATCTCTATATATTCCTCAAATTCTGTGGTTTTTTTCTCTGGATAGGCCTCAGTTCCCGTACGGAGTTCAGTACCACATTGGGTACATTCTCTATCATTCTCCTGTTCTATTGGAGAGCGTTCGCCACATTGCCAACAGATCAAATGTGTAATATCAGTCAAGACAATTCACAAATCAACTAAGTTGCTTTAAATCCTTTCAAAGAAGAATAAAGAAACATTAGAATATTTGATAAATTGATAAATAATTCTTTTAAGATATTATAATTCAAATACACTGAGAAATTCATTCAATTCCTGAGCTTTCTCAGCCAATGTCTGTGATAATGATGCAATATCATTCATTCCGCTGTTTACCTGTGTGATGGATGCAGAAACCTCCTCAGAACTGGCAGATGTTTCCTCAGAGATTGCAGCAAGATTACTGAATCCCATCTTTGATTGTCTGGAATTCTCCTGTAGTGCCATGATTATAGTTTCAGTGACTGTGGCAATATTCTCGGAAATATCCTTTGTCTGATCTGATAATTTACGTACATTCTCTGCAACAACTGCAAATCCTCTTCCATAATCTCCTGCTCTGCTTGCCTCAATTCCTGCATTCAGTGCTAGAATATTTGTCTGTAGTGCAATATTCGATACTGCATCGGTGTATGATTTTATCTGCTGTGCAATCTGATTGATAGTTGCATCCGTATCATTCACAATCTCATCCACCTGTGAGATAATCAATGCTTGCTCACCCGCTCCCTCTGCCATTACATGCATTGAGTTCATTACTTCATTTAGCTGTGTATTGGCTTCCTCAGTGGATGCAGATAATTCCTCTGAAATTGATGAGATCAATTCATTCAACTCACTTGCCTGAACAATATTCTCAGTACTGACATCTAGAGTTCTGTTGACAAGTGATCCAATTGGACCAAAAATGGAGTCAGTCATAATTTTTTCATCCACTACTCGTGATCTTATATCTCCATTCTCAAAATCATTTGATAATTTTTTAAATGTCTCTGCATAGCTTTCTGCATAGCTGAAGGCAGCTTTGAATGCGATAATAATATAAATTACAGCTGGGAATATACCAAATAGTATTGTCAATGGAATTGTATCATATGGTGATAGAGCTCCATACATTCCAATCTGTATAGAGCTGATCATTGCAGGTATGATATACAGTATCATTCTGAATCTGAAATCATTGTATCCGAATAATTTGTAAGTAATTGCAAGTACGATGATAGAAGCACCTAGTAACATACCCGTTTGTATTGTGATAGTTAGTATTGTCTGTGCTGCTTTCAAAAAATCAGTGTACAATCTCATTGACATGAGATAGCTAAAAAGTATAATTATCTGCTCAGTTTGAATGAATTATCAGATGAAACCATTGAATACAGGTAATAATATTATGGTTAATAAAATTATTCAATGATATTTTTACTATTTTGACAATTTTACTTTATAGCTGAATTTCTAACGATTAATTTTAATTCTAATAAATTAAACTCATCTTAGAGCTATGAATACTTTAATACATGTGAGATCCCCTTCACCAGATGATTTAAATGCGATAGTTGCAATAAACAGAAAGAGTCTGCCTGAGAACTATCCGGTGTCATATTTTATTGATCTGATCCGTACTTGGAAAACAACTAGCTGTGTTGCAGAATATGATGGGAAAGTTGTGGGATATGTAATTCTAAGATTAGAAGCAGATAAATCACATTTTTTCAGAAATGAGAAATATAGCAGAGGTCATATTATATCAGTAGCAGTATTGGAGAGGGCAAGGAGGCTGGGTATTGGCTCTAAAATGATGGTGGATGTTATTGACAAGACAAGAAAAGTGGGCGGTATAAAATCAATAGAATTAGAGGTCAGAGAGAGTAATGTGGGTGCAATTCAGATGTATATCAATTTTGGATTCATAAAGAGTAAATTATTACAAAAGTACTATGCAGATGGTGAGGCTGCAGTACTGATGAGATTAGATCTTTAATGTGAGTGATACAATGGTTGAACTATGGGTATGTCCCGCTTGTAATATGTTATTGGGTATTGATGTTATTGATAACAAAGCATACTGTGTGAGCTGTGGTATGAGATTAAATCTGAATGATATTGATTTTATCGATAATAAATATGTTAGTCTGGTAAAAAAAAGGATATATGAGATGATTTCAGAAGAGTATCATCAGTATCTCCGGTTCAGATGGTTATCCAACAGAACTGTTGGGATTATGCTAGATTTTGATGAGGAAGAATTGATGGAGAGATTTCCAGATCTGTTTGAAAAAATAGAGGATGAGCTTGCAGATGAACTAGACCTATTCATTACATTGATTTTTGAATAAATATTTTATAGAGAGAATGATTATATTGTTGGATTTGATAGTAATAAATTCACCTATAATAATTATTTATGAACAAGATGACCAGTTATCTCATCAGATACAAATACTCTTGCATATCCCACTCTTTCCAGTTGAATCACCTCATCTGCTGTGATATTACTGATACTACTCTCAAATAATCCACTGATCTCACTCATGGATGCTTCATTTATCTTACCCTTCTGTTTCTCCAGCAGATCTGGTACTCTCAGAGTACCCCTGACACCATCAACCACCCATTGTATTTTCTTAACCTTGGGTATGAGATCATCTCCTGCAAATTCTGCTCTGAGTGATCTGCCTTTGTAGCTTATCTTCACATTGTACAGGTCTTTCAATCTGACTGTATCGCCTACTCTTAATGTGGCAGTATCATTCTTTGATAAATATATTGTATTCTCAACAATCACAGTACGGACTCCATATTCTTTGTGATCTGGATGATATGGCATATTCACCTCACGTTTATCAACACCTGTTACAGTAAGTTTCACAGGGTTCTCAACAAAATACAATCTCTTTGCATTTGGCTCTAGTAATTCTTTTGATTTTTTCTCAAATGTACTCCATGCAATATTTGTATTTTTAGGTGTCAATCCCGCCTCCTGTATCAGTAATCTGGGAGTATGCGGATGTACTCCTCTGTGTCTCAATCCTGCAAGTGTAATCAATCTGATATCATCCCATCCCTCTACAACTTGTGTCTCTACAAGCTCTCTGATGACTCTACCCTTGGTAGGACAACCCTGAATATTGAATCTACCAAATGATTTGAATTCAGGTGCTTTCCCACCCAGTTTCTCAATAATAAATATCTGCATCTCCTGACGCATGGTACCAAATTCTCCAGATCTAATGATATGTGTTATACCCATTTTCCAATCAAGATATGCAGATTCGAAATCATATGTTGGGAATACCGGATAGAATTTATCAAGCATCTCATGTTTGTCAGTAACTATTCTGAACATGACAGGATCTCTCATCACATTATTATCAGAACTCATATCACCCATTAATCTGACAGTTGCCTGACCTGCTTTGAATTTATTATCCAGCATATCTCTGAATAACTGAGCAGAGTTATCATCATCTCTGTGCTCACATGCAACTCCATTCTCTCTTCCCTTGGATAGTTTATCTCCCTCACATAGACATACATACATCCATTTCTTTGCAATCCAATCCTCTGCTAGTTTGTAGAACTCATCTAGAAACTGACTGGCACGTATCTCTGTATCCCAGGTACAGCCCAGCCATAATAAGCCATCTTTGATTGCATCGAAATACTTGGCTCTCACAATGGTGGGATTGGTATCATCAAATCTAAGCACTACCTTTCCATGATATTTATCTGCATACATTCTATTGATAAGGAAATTCATTCCCTGTCCAATATGTGGATATTTAGATGGATCAGGTGCGTATCTTACCACAAATTTACCATCTATTGCACTTGGGATATCCTCAAGCCCTTTTTTCTTCTCAATCCTTTTTTTAACCTTCTCTGCTTTCTTTTTCTTAACAGTCTGTACTGCATCAGGAGCAATCTTTTTTAATTCTGCATCAATATCATCCAGTCTCATTGATGAAATCTCAGATACAAGTTTAGCAATAACAGGCCCCAGCTCTTTTGCATGTGGTCTCAGATTGGGATGTTGTCCCATTAATTTACCAATAATTGCCTTGGGATTGGGTTTACCCTTGAACATTTTCGCATTCACCAATGTCTGTACTCTGATAATTTTCATTATTTCTGGATCATCTAGCATTATAATTTAACAATATAGTATCATAATATGAATATTATCTTTGTCAACAGATTATCTTTATGATTTTTGGTAAGACTGTGATTTCAAAGCATGAGAAAATTAGCCCCAGAGTATTAAAACAGGTTCAATGGTGAGATCACCAGAACGTGTGGACCTCACAACTTAAAATTTGTATGTACAGATTGATAACTATTCTTTCTTCCTGGAAAGGTTCTCAGTGGGTATTTTTATCACTCCCCAGATGACAATCACAAGTAATACAAATTCAAATAATAGAAATCCACCCAGTAATGCATTTGCCTGCGATCCAAATATACCTGTTGCAGTCTCAAGTAATGCAAATACTGCAATCAATAAACCCCCAACCAGTATTCCAATAATCTCTCCCATAGCTATGATAAAATGATAGCCAGACATGACTGCACCATCATCATGTATCCCTTTCTCAGCTGTATCACCAAGAGCACCCATCAGTACAGGAACCAGTGCCGATATGAACATAATTCCCGGAACTATCGCAGTCAGAAACCAGATATTACTGAGTGAGAATCCACCTGGAGAACCTGCAATGAAAAATATTGCAGCACCCACTGCAAGTATTGGCAATCCTGCAATTCCATACTTCATACCAGATTTTCTATCATGAGTATCCGCATATTTTCCCCAGAATGGTGCGGGTATCGCCAATGCAACGATTATCACTATAATTGGAATAAGTGCAGAGATGGATCTTTCCTCTCCAGTGCCTGATCTGAATGCAATAGATGG